>JALHRK010000258.1 GCA_022841505.1 Saprospiraceae bacterium
TAACATCTTCCGTAAGCATGCCGTCGCTCTGTAAAAAAACAGTCAGACTTAAGTTTACCGGATCAATTTTCACTAAGCCCTGACGGGTACCGGCCCATATACTCCCGTCTGGATCACAGGCGAGATGATGCACCCAGATAGAGGGCAGCCCTTCTTCCATACCCAGTTTGCGAAAGGTGTGTACCCCGGATTTGCCGGGTTTCAAAATAAAAATGCCACGGGTTTGCGTGCCTATCCAGTATTGCCCTGTTAAATCTGTTGCAATAGCGCTGGGTGATACCACTGCCATGCCGGGAACAGGAAACGCTACAAACAGGGCGGAGTCGCCTGTCAGGGACAGTTGTGTGATGCCTTTTTTTGAAGCCAGCAAGATGTGGCCATCTTTTGTTTTTCCAAGCACATCCCCCTGGTAACTGGAAAGAAAGAGCGAGTCGGTTGCAAGCAAATATTTGGCGACACAGCCGTTGTCGAACCGAAAATAAATATTGCCCGCTGCGTCCTCCTCTGCCTGTGCGCAAAGATGTTTGGTTGAACTTTCCCCGTTCTTGAGGAATACCTCTTCCCTTGTTATTTGATTTTCCCGCAAGTCATAGCGAAACAAGCCTTTGCTCGTGAGTAGCCAAATAATTCCGCTACGGTCTTTCAGTAGTTTGACAGGCCCGGTGTGCAATTTATCCAGCAGGGGCAAGGGATGGGTTTTCCAATTGCCGGTAATTTCATCATAAATGACTAAAGAGCGGTTGTAATAAACCGTTCCAAAGTAGGTTTTTCTGGCAAGCGTGTCTTTCAGGATAGCCCGAACGGCCAATGGTTGGGGTATTTTTTTTAGGCCGAATTGTTGTCGAAGCGACGAGAGCCGAGCAAACCCAATTGGCCCCGCCATCCAAATATTGCCTTCAGCGTCAGGTTGAAATTTATAAGTGCTCCCGGTTTCAAGAGGCTGCATAGAATCGTAGAATTGCTGCCTGCCGATATCGAAATACATCAATTTCCCGCTGCCCAGCCACAGGTGATTGGAATCAGGCTGCATTAAATCGTGCAACACATTATGAATGCCATCGTACGAGCGTCCTGGTTCCGGTAAAAACTGTTTGCTTTTCCCCGTGACTTTGTCATATTGCCAGAGCCCGTCGCCCCAGGTCGTCAACCAAAGTCTGCGTTCCAGATAGTTGTCCTGAAACACAGAAGTGATGATAAAACTGCGTTGCTTGTCTTTTTCAAGTGGAACATTAAGGGCGTTTTTAAACTTACCCGTAGCCGGGTTGAAGGTAAAAAGTCCATTACCGGTTCCTACCCAAATCAGGTTGTTTTTGTCTTTCCAAACGTCATTGATGATGTTGCCGCCGCCAAATTTCTGCGCCGCATGGTTCACAAATCGGTCAAAACGCCCGTTCCGGGTATCGTATCGAAGTAATCCCAACGGTAATGAAGACCCCATCCAAAGGCATTCTTGCGCATCCAAATACATTTGTTTCACTTCAAAGCCGGAGGAGTCAATGTTTTTTGGCAAAAAAGAACCGAAAAACCGCTCCGTCAAAGGGTCGTAGCGGTACAACCCATTGCCCGTACCCACCCAAAGAAGACCTTTCGAATCCTCCGCCAAGGCATAGATGGCATTGTCGCCAATAGAAGTGCTGTCGCCGGGAATGTGCAGAAAGGTTTTAAAAGAATATCCGTCGAAGCGGTTCAGGCCGTTGCTGGTTGCGATCCAGAGGAAGCCTTTTTTGTCGCGAAGCGTGGCGTGGACGTCATTGCTGGAAAGCCCATCAGCTGTAGAATAGTTATCGAAAAGCAGTTGAGGCAATTCCTGCGCATTCGCCGAATGCCCTATCACGCAACAGAGGTAGAGGAGGACGGCGGAGTAGCCGATGTTGTTTTTCATGTTTATTCATTGGTTTTTATTCAGTAGGGACGACCGCAAGGATCACCCCTACTGCACGCCGGGTGCGCGAATGCCCCATGTTTGGGGTTCTCCATCTGGCAATGCCTTGTGAAACATCGTCTTATCGCCTGCCAAGATAGATTATTTGGATAAAACAAAAGCCCTTATTGCCAAACCGACAACAAGGGCTTTTTAAGAAAATAAGGTAGCGCGGGGGAGGCTTGAACTCCCGACCTTGCGATTATGAATCGCACGCTCTGACCAGCTGAGCTACCGCGCCGTATTTATGGGCTTTAGGGCGACCGTGAAGATTGCCCCTACGCCAAGCGGGTGCAAAGATATGACTTTTCCACTTTGAGAAACAAGCCTTTTTTGGAAAAAATCGCATATTCCGCGTTAAGCTTATCTCAAAACCTGCAAAAGTTGATCATCTGCTGAAAGGAACGATGTACTTTTGGGGCTTCGTTCGGGCAAGATTCCTGCGATTCATTCAAACTTCATGAAACACGGACGCTATTTTTCTTTTATTTTTTACGGCCTTTTGCCTGCTTTAGCCCTGCTCAGCGGCTGCGCCAACGTCATTGCGCCCGTGGGCGGGCCTAAAGACGAGGCGCCGCCTGTTGTGGTGGAGGAGGGTTCTACGCCCAATTTTCAGACGCGGTTTCAGCGACAGCGCATCCTGCTGACCTTTGATGAGTGGATTGAGGTGGCGGAGGTGGCCAAACAGGTGGTGGTTTCCCCGCCGTTGGAGTACCCCTTCGAAATCACCCTGAAAGGCAGAACCCTGCGTTTTGAATTCGACGAGCGGGAAGTGCTGCGCGATTCGGCCACCTACACCATCAACTTCGGCGAAGCGGTGAAAGACCTCACCGAACGGAACCCCGCCAAGGACCTGCGCTTCGTTTTTTCCACCGGCGATCAGATTGATTCGCTCAGCTTGCAGGGAACTATTGTGGACGCCCAGAGCAGCGAACCGGTGGACGGCGCGCTGTTTATGCTTTACGACAATTTAGCCGACAGCGTGGTGCGAACCGAAAAGCCGTTCTATTTCGGGCGCACCGGCAAAGACGGGCGGTTCAAAATTGAAAACATCAAAGCCGGCACGTTCAAAGGGCTGGCGCTGGTGGACAGCGATTTTAATTACCTGTTCAATTTTAAAACCGAACGCATTGGATTCACCGACAGCCTGATCACCATACCGGCAGACACCGCCCGCGGACTGACCATCAAACTTTTTGCAGAAGAAATTCCAATTCAAATCAAAGACAGCGAACTCAAAGGTTACGGCTCGGCGAAGGTGGTGTTCAACCGCATTCCGGGCGGGCTGAACCTGCGCTATGACCCACCCGGCGCCGTCGTGTATAAATCGGAAGTGGCCGACTCCATCCGCCTGTGGTATCGCCCGGACGATTCCACTGCGCTGCGGGCGATTTATTTTGAAGCAGATTCCACCTTCAGCGATACCTTGTACGTGAGTCCGGCCACCAGAGAGGCTTTCCTGAAAACAGCTAAACTGCTCGACTCCGACGCCCGCTCTAAGGGATCGGTGCTGAAAGTGAACCCGGGCAAGGATTTCCGCATCCAGTTCAACCACCCATTGGATGCCATAGACACTTCGCGCATGGCCGTGTACGAAGACACCACCCGCACACGAATACCGGCCCGGATTGGCATCAGCGAAAGCGCCCCGCACGAACTCCTGATCGGCTGGAACTGGAAAGAAGGCAAGCGCTACGAAATGGAGCTGCTGCCCGGCGCCGTGCGCGACTGGTATGGCTTAGCGAACGACACGTTGATGAAAAGATGGGTCGTGGAGCCGGTAAAAAGCTTCGGCAACATCACCCTGACCATCGAAGGGTTAGACCCCGGATTGAACTACGTTGCGGAGTTGCTGTTTCAGGAGAATAATGTGGTGGAAAAGCTGTTGATAGAAAACGTTGAAACCTATCAACGCAGCTTTACCCTGCTGCCCCCTGGAAATTATTCGGTTCTGATCGTAACCGACCTGAATCAAAACGGTCGCTGGGATGCCGGGCTTTACGATGCCAAACGCCAGCCGGAGCCGATTTTCAAAGCCAAATTAGAGCCGCTGCGCGCAAACTGGGATTTGGAAACGAAGGTGGTGGTGGAGTGATTTGAAGATTTGAGGATTTGAAAATTTGAAGATTTGAGGAACCCAACGAACAACCAACAACGCTCAACGAACAACGAAAAAAACAATGAACAAAAAACGAAAGCATCATAATAACAAACCCACAGCATGAACAGCGCTTTTAGAATTGCAACCCTGTTTGGCATTCCGATCAAAATACACTGGACTTTTGTGCTGCTCCTGCTTTGGGTGGTTTATGTGAGCCAAACGGGCATGGAAGCATGGAACTGGGGGCTGTTGGCCCGAACGGGGTTGCTGGTGGCCACTTTATTTGTTTGCGTCATTTTGCACGAACTGGGGCATGCGCTGACGGCCCGGCGTTATGGCATTCGCACCCGAAACATCCTGTTGCTGCCCATTGGCGGTCTGGCAGTACTGGATCGCCTTCCCGAAAAACCGATGCAGGAATTGTTGGTTGCGCTGGCAGGGCCTTTGGTCAATTTTGCGCTGGCGCTCATTTTTTTACCCATCTTGTTGATCCTGCAACCTTATGGATTGACCGAGCTGGCCTATGCGCTGATGCACCCGGAGCGCAGCAATGTTTTTCTCGATTTTCAGGCTTCGGCCATTGAGCGCTTCCTGTTTTTTATGGTGATGATCAACCTGTTCGTTGGCGCGTTCAACCTTCTGCCCGTGTTCCCGATGGACGGCGGTCGCATCCTCCGCGCCCTGTTGTCAATCGGCCTCACGCGCCTCCAGGCTACGCGTATTGCCGTTTTCATTGGGCAGGCTTGTGTGGTTGGGTTTATAGGATACACGTTTTATACAGAAGGTACGGTCAACTGGGCAACCTTGCTCATCGGCGTTTTTGTGTTCTTTTCAGCCGGTTGGGAATACCGCGCCATTCGCGATGAAAGTTTTCTGGAACGCTACAAGGTTGGCGATGTCTACCGCGGCCTGTTTACCAAATTGTACGAAGGCGACTCGCTGGCGCTGGCGCTGGAGTGCCTCAAACGCGGCCCAGAGCGGAATTTCCTTGTTTTTGACGAATGGCAAAACCTGAAAGGGGCACTTTCGGAACAAGGCACCCTGAACGGGTTGACCCAACCCGATGCCCCACGGTTGCGGGTGGCCGACCTCATGACGCATGTTCCGGAAGTTTTGCTGCCCACCGATGAACTAAAAAAAGCGGTCAACCTGCTTCAGAAGGAGGCGCACCCTATTTTGCCGGTATACGAAAATGACCGGTTGGTTGGCGTCTTAGATGCGCAGGGGGTAGATCATTTTTTGAATGTGCAGAAATACCTGACTTCCCCCACATAAAAACAAACAATGTTGTCAAAACGCATTATACCCTGTTTGGATATTAAAGATGGCCGAACCGTAAAGGGCATCAACTTCGTCAACCTGCGCGACGCAGGCGATCCGGTGGAACTGGGGCAGCGCTACAGCGAAGCCGGCGCGGATGAATTGGTTTTTTTAGACATTACGGCCACCCACGAGAACCGGAAAACCCTGGCAGCCTTAGCCCGGGAAGTGGCCAAAAACCTCAATATCCCGTTCACAATCGGGGGCGGAATCAGTTCGGTTGCCGACGCCGGCGCCTTGCTGGAAGCGGGCGCGGATAAAATTTCCGTGAATTCCGCAGCGGTTCGCAGGCCGGAATTGCTGGAAGATTTGGCGAAAGCCTTCGGAAGCCAGTTTGTGGTCATCGCCATTGACGCGCGTCAGGTTGAAAACGACTGGATTGTATACCTCAACGGAGGCCGGATTGCCACCGAACACCGGTTGTTCGACTGGGCAAAAGAAAGCGAAGCCCGCGGCGCAGGGGAAATCCTGTTCACCTCCATGAACCACGACGGCGCAAAAACCGGTTTTGCTTGTGCGCCGATGGCCCGCTTGGCCGATAGCGTTTCGATTCCCATCATTGCTTCCGGAGGCGCGGGCACAATGGCGCACTTTCTGGAGGTTTTCACCGAAGGCAAAGCAGACGCGGGATTGGCGGCAAGCATTTTTCATTTTGGGGAAATCAGCATTGGGGAGTTGAAAGGCTACCTGCATCAGCAGGGCGTGCCGGTCAGGATGTAAGCCCCCCATAGATGGCAGAGGTGAATCAGTTCTATAAAATGATGCTTAATCGTTCATTTTTATTTTTTATTGATGATTGACGATTACATGATTGATGATTGTTAATGTAAGAGATACGTAAACATCAAGTGGGTATAGGCTAAACACCGCTGACGCGTTCCTTCGCTTGAATGCCCACCGGGCATTCACCCTGCGGGGGCGCTCAGTCACATCATCAATCCTCATTTATTAATCATCTATCATCAATCCTTCTTCAAAAAAATCAAGGGCTTGCAGGTACGACTTCCCGGATTTCGACATATCTTTGCAGCACTATTTTTTGGCTATACTTTATTTTTTATATACGTGAACCTGGTAGTGCCTTGATTTGCACTATCAGGTTCGCCTTTCTTAGCCCCTTTTGGTTATTGGTTTTATCTACAAAAAACTGTCGGTTATGTACGAATTGGATCAAAAATACATTGACCAGCTGGAAGATCTGGCACAGGCCATTCAGGAAGCGGATGAATTGGCCAAATACCTCGAAGAGGAAGAAGAAGCCGATTACATGCAGCTGAAAGAATTGTATGAGCCGCTGATTGGTGAAATCTATGAGCAGGTCGCTTCTGAAACGCCACTCCAACTCATTTTGCTGGAGCAGGTCTTGCTTGATCCTGCATTCGAAGGGCTTTTCCTGCCTAAAATCTTAGGCTACTCCGTACTCCGGGGCGAAATAGATGCGAAATATGCGTATACCCGTCCGCAGGAGCATTTCAAAGAAATTCTGCTGGCCATCTGCCAGTCTTCCAACTTTGAAATCCTGAAAAAGCGCATCGGCCAATCCATCCAGATTGGCTTTGCCCTCAGCAGCGACATCTGGGTCACGAACCTCATCAACAGCCAGAGCAACAAACGCATCCGGCACTTTCTGCAATCACAGAAATTAGAAAAATACCGCGTTGACGCGGAGCGTATTTCCGGCTACCAGCGCTATCAGCGGCAGTTTGTGAACGACAATTTTTATACGGCTGATTTTCCGACGACGCCGACAGAGTTGACGCTCTTTTTCGGTCAGCTCAAGCATTTTTTGCTCTACCGCATCAAAACAAAACAAGACAACAGCAGCCTGCTGGAGCCGATGAAAGCTTTTGTGGCCAATGCGGAGCTTCAGGGCAGGCCAGAACACCTCCAGATTATGGCTTTGTACGCCGCATTTTTCGATTTGGAGGAAGCCGACAGCAAGCATTTAGCGGAGCACCTGAACAAAACCCGCAGTACAATGCCGGAATTCGATGCGGAATTTCTGGCGTTGATCAGCGAATTGCACCGCAGCAGCGAAGTAGACCTCGACCAGCGCGCCGACCAGCGCGTGTCTGCTCTGCTTGACAAAACAGTGAAAGGCGACCTGGCCGATTATTACACCCTCACCGACATCATCCACAGCAAAGGGTACATCAACGAAGAAGCCCAGGTTGCGGTGCGCGAGGTTTACAGCGTTCACAAAGGCGTTTCGACCATCAACGAATGCATCCGCCAAACGATTTACCACTACTTCGCGCGCCTGATCAATAATATAGAAGAAGATGCTTACCCCGACTTCATCGAGGCATCCAGAATCTTCCCGATCTACATGCACATCTTTGCCAACGAGCGGTTCAACCAGGATCTGGAAAACCTTTCGATGAACTACATTAACAAGTTGCTGGTACGCTTTGCAGACAAGCGCGGGAAGGATTACCAGGACATCAAAAAATTCGTTTCTTCGGTGTTCTTAGACCTTGGTTTCCTCAAAGAAAAAGAGGTGGTGGAGTTGTTTAAAACGCGCCGGAAAAAGACGAAGGAAGAGTAAGGCAACGCACTTTTCATATTCAGGTGAAATACAACAGCCGGGGCATAGCGCTCCGGCTGTTGTCGTTTCAGGAGGTGTTAGACTTGCTTTGATGAGAAAATTTATTACGATTTAAACAAGAGAGAATAGGTAGCCCGTTCTGGGTGTTAAGAGGATTTGAAAACGCATAATGAATTGAATAAATACAAATTTTGATTTACATTTCTTAAATTTTACAAATCAAATCCGTGAAAAAATTTGCCTTAGTCTTTGCATTATTATTTAGTGTTTTCAACATTATTCTGGCTACTACCTATACTGTTCTCAATACGGATAACAATGGTGCGGGGTCGTTGCGTCAAGCCATTAGCAGCAGTAGCCCCACGATTTGTTCAGGCGAAACCATAGACCTTATCTTCACGACGACGTTGGCTAATGGTCCTTTTGATATTGTGGTGAACGGAGTGACTTATGACAATATAACAAGTGGCAGTATTTTTGCAAGTTTTACCCTCACAAACACGGCGATTTATACCCTGACGCAGGTCACTGATAACAGCGGCTGTATGTCAATAGGTGCGTCGCAGGCAACGACCGTGACCCTCAATAATATAGCAGCATGACGGGCTGCATTTACGCTGGTTTATTTGCGGAAAGCATCAACAACACCGTGACGACTACCGCTGTTTTTGACAACGTGACGGTGACGGGAGCCATTGCGCCATTGATCGAATCAGGAAGCCCTGCGGCTACGTCTGCTGCCCCTGATTTTGAGGTTTATCCAAACCCGACGACCGGCGAAGTGACGATTGATTTAAAGGCTTTTGCCAATCGGGCTGTGCGATTGGAAGTATACGACGTGCAAGGCAAAGTGGTAAAAATGCTCGAAGTAGATGTTGCAGAGACGACCACCCGACAAATTGATCTTTCGGGTTTCCAAAACGGCATTTACCTCATTCGGGTAAAAACCGTTGGGGTTGAAAATTTTCAACCCGTACTGCCGGATGCAACGAAGCGAGTGGTTTTGAACAGCGGCAATTAATCAGGAATCAAAAATAACCATTATGGGGCATCCCGAACTTTCGGAATGCCCCATGGTTTTACAGGACTAAAAAATTGT
>JALHRK010000259.1 GCA_022841505.1 Saprospiraceae bacterium
GCGGGCTGGAAAGCGTACTATCAGGAACCGCTGTACTACCGCTCCTGGATTACCGCCTCTACCCTGCCGCCCCGGATGAACTACACGGATGCCCTCTCAACGGTGGGGATCCTGTTCAACGGATTCCGGGTCATCATCAACCCGCTCGCGTTTGTAGCCACGCTGGAAACGCCGACCGAGGTGAATGCCATGATTGATGAAATGGTCCAAATCCTGTTCCCGCAACCCATCACCGATGGTCAGAAGGTGGCGCTCAAGGAGGTGTTGCTGCCCGGGCTGCCCGACTACGAATGGTCGCTGGAATATGGGGATTACCTCAGCAATCCGAACGACGTGCAGTTGGCCAACGCGGTTGCCAGCAAACTCAGGAGTTTGATTCAGACCATGATGAGCATGTCTGAATATTATTTGAGCTAATTAGTGGTTCAATAGCGGCGAGCGCAAGTGTGGCTGTCACTTTAAGTATAATGTAGTCAAGTGAACGACCCTGAAAGGGTCAAATTTGAATAGCTCCCGATGCAATCGGGGGTAAAGTGGAAGTGGTGAGGTAATGGGCAACCCCGAAGGGGGTTGAATATTGACAATGGAGACCAACCCCCGATTGCATCGGGGGCTATTCACCTTCAACCACTTCGTGGTTATCATCCACTAAATTGACGACATTACTCTTTAAGCAACATCCTCACTACCCGCCGCCGCAAGCACAAAATTAATTCTAACACGATTTTTCCCGAAAGGGAATAAAAAATATTAGATCATGAAAAGAAGATCATTCATCAGAACGGCAGGCGCAGCGGTCACTTTGCCCATGTTGCTCAACGGCATGCGGGTTTCGGCGCTTCCCCGTACTTCTATCTTTAATTCGATCAACAACGAGTCGGACCGCGTGCTGGTGCTGATCCAGCTCAGTGGCGGCAACGACGGCCTGAATATGGTGATTCCGCTCGACCAGTACGACAATCTCGCCAATGTGCGCGGGAACATCATGCTTCCACAAAACAGCCTCCTGAACCTGTCCGACACCACGAGCCTCCACCCGGCGATGACCGGCATTCGTTCGTTATACGATAACGACCGGCTCACCATTGTGCAGGCGGCGGGCTATCCGGATCAGAACCGATCCCACTTCCGCTCCACAGACATCTGGACGAGTGGTTCGCCTTCCGACCAAAACTGGACGACCGGCTGGCTGGGCCGTTATTTAGATGGCCTGTATCCGGGTTTTCCATCCGGTTATCCCAACGACACCAACCCCGATCCGTTTGCCATTACGATGGGCAATTTGGTGTCCGAAACCTGCCAGGGCGTCGCAGCCAATTTCAGCCTGACGCTCAACGATCCGTTTTCGCTCGGCGTGCTGGCGGAAGGCGAACCGGGCAGCGTGCCGGATACGCCGTACGGCAACGAACTGACGTTCCTGCGCACGACCATCGCACAGACCAATGCGTATTCTGAAGTGGTGACCGCAGCGGCCAACAATGGCGCCAATATGGCGGTCTACCCGGCAGGCAATCGCCTGGCGGAACAACTCAAAAACGTGGCGCTGCTCATCGCAGGCGGTTTGCAAACCAAAGTCTACGTCGTCACGCTCGGCGGTTTTGATACCCACGCCAACCAGGTGCAGGCAGGAGATGTCGCTACCGGCGAACACGCCGAATTGCTGGCGGTTTTGTCAGAAGCCATGGCGGCTTTCCAGCAGGATCTGGGCTTGCTGGGCATCGAACAGCGCGTGATCAGCATGACCTTCTCTGAATTCGGACGCCGCATCCGTTCCAACGACAGCCTCGGCACCGACCACGGTACCGCAGCGCCGCTGATGGTTTTCGGCTCTTGCGTGAACTCACAGATTTTGGGCGAAAGCCCCGAAATCACCACCTCGGTGGACGCCGACGAAGGCGTGGCCATGCAGCACGATTTCCGGGACATCTACGGTTCGATCCTCATGGATTGGTTTGAAGTGAGCGAATCGGATGTGCGATCGCTCTTATACCAGGATTTCCAGCACCTGCCGATTTTGCAGGTTTGTTCGTCCACGTCTACGCAACCGGAAGCCAATCACGATGCGATTGAAGTCAACGCGTACCCAAACCCTTTCCGGGAATGGACGACCATCAGCTTCAGCAGCGGCAACGAATGGTGCAAATTGAGCGTATTTGACGCTGCCGGCAACGAAATCCGCGTGCTGAGCAACCAACGCCTCAACGCCGGCGAACACCAGGTCCGCTTCGAAGCGCACGATCTGCCCGCAGGCAGTTATTATTTCCGTTTGCAATTAGATGGACGGATGAAAACGAGGAAGATGGTGAAAATTTGAAGATTTGAAGATTTGAGGATTTGAGGGTGGGTGGTTCGGATGGAGATTTCGGTAAACGAATCAAGAGGATTTGAGGATTTGAAAATTTGAAGATTGGGTTGGGTGGTTCGGATGGAGGTTTTGGTAAACGAATCAAGAGGATTTGAAGATTTGAGGGTGGGTGGTTCGGATGGAGCCCGGGAGAACCTCAGCATGTTTAAAATTACGAGGAGTTTCACGGAGTTAAAAGGAGTTTCACGGAGTCTTTACATCTAACTCAGCGAAACTCCGTGTTTACTCTGTGGAACTCCGTGTAAATTTTAGATACTGTGATGAATCAAAAGGAGCAGGTGCAGCGCACCCAAGATATTTGTAGGTGCAGCGCACCCCAATATTTGTAGGTGCAGCGCACCGAAACAACGGCATTTTCCTGAAACGTGTCGGACACCTTGGAGGTGTCCGACACATTCCCGAATCGCGAACCGGTTTTTTGAGATGTCACCTGCTTCGTGCCTCCGCAGATGACACCTAACAAACCTAAAACATCCCCGCCAACACGCACGGCAACTTGATCCGCTCGATATCCCCTTCGGGATGGACCAACTCTACCCACAACACGTAAATGCCGACTCGGGCGCGGCTGCCGTCGTTGGTGGCGCCGTCCCATTTCAACACGCCTTCGGAAGCCAGCAGCAGGTTGGTGACCAAATTCCGAACCTCGCGGCCCGCAGCGTCAAAAACCCGGACGTTCATCGCGTAACCCGCTTTATCCACGGCGTAGGTAAAAGTCAGGACATCCTCGTTGCCATCGCCGTCGGGCGAAAAAGTTTTGTTGGCTAAAGCGACAAAATCCGAACCGGGCGTTGGCGGTTGATCCGCAAACTGGGAATTGCGCGCGGTGGGGGTTCCATAACCCGCGGTTGCAGCGGCGGAATGCCAGTTTCCGCGATCCTGGGTCGGCAAATCAGGGTTGATTCGCTCCAGGGACACCCCGTTTTTATCACTCAAAAGACCGTTGTGCAGGTCGTCGTCGTAGTCGAAGGCATCTATCGTCACACTTTGTACCTCTATACTTACATTTCCTTCGCCATCATCCAAAGTGGGCAGGTCATTCTCTAATAATGCTGCGGGATTCGCAACTGTGAACTGCGCCTTTACAACCTCCGGGGCAGACGAAAAAACGACGTAATCATCGGGGAAAAGCATAAAATTTGTGGTGATAGTTTTAATAATATCTGTTGTATCCTGCATACTTACAATCTTCCATCCGGAAATATCGAAAATTTTATCCGTCCGGTTATACCACTCCACAAAATCGGAACCGCCTGTGCTGGGATTAAAAAGGATTTCGTTGACCACCACATCTCCGGGAGACACTGCTTCTGCCAGCCCTGCTTTAACAGCGATTTCCGCAGTCGTTGCATTCCCAAGGCAATCTTTATGACCGATTCGTGCAGTGACCGTGTAAACGATTCTGGGTTGTAAAACGCCGGACAGGGTTAGCAATACCTGAGTTCGGTTTGGGGTTTGTAATGCGGCGCCGATGATGGTTTGTCCATTACTAAAGGCATAATTTCCAATATTTTCAGCTGTTTCAAAACTCAGGGGTTCGTTAAAAATCAGGGAGATTTCAGATGCGCTTTCTGTATAGGTTCTTAACAGGATTGGCGGCGTTTGTTCCAAGGCATCCCCAAAAAGTGAATTTTGTTGTCCTGGCGTACCACCTTCACTATCCTCTGAAGCGCGCCAGTTTCCCGGACAGTCGTACAAATCCGTCCGGTCTAAATTGATCATCTCCAGCGACCAGCCGCCGTTTGCTTTTTCAAAATCAGCGTACCAGTCTGCTGAATAACTTACTTCAAAAATAGGCGTCCCGGATTGGTCCGAAAGCGCCAGGCTGGCTCCACCATTGGTCAGCGAAGGAAAAGTGGCTACACTGACGACGGTGCCAAACGGGGTAAATTTCGGAACAAAATCTTCGTCGCAGACCACCGCATACGCGCCGGGGAGCAGTAAAAAATCAGGCAATAACTGAGCCGAAGTTCCAACGCCGAAAGAAAGCTGGTTCAACCGGATAATTTTATCGCTCCGGTTGTACAATTCGATGTATTCCGCGTTTGGCAACCTCACCTCCGGGGACGGATCCGCCATGATTTCCGAAATGATAACATCGCCGGGAGCAGGCGGCTGTATATTATAAAAGGTGAAAGCAAAAGTTTGTTCGCCGCTAACATTGCCATTCTGGTCTTCGATCATATTGGCCGTCAGGGTGTAGGATTGCAAATTTATCATCGGCGAAGGCAGCACTAATTCCACTGAACCCGGATCGCCTGCAACGGGAGTCGCAGAAACGGGCGTTCCTATGCCTGAAACCTGAAAATTGCCTGCTTCAGATATTGAAACCGGGTCTAAGGGTTCGTTGAAGGAGGCAATGATGCGGTTGGGCAGCGGCGTTTGTACAGCCGTAAGCAGGGGCGGTTCGTCATCGGCATACAACGGGGTGATGAGAACGTCGTCGAAAAAAAAGCTTTGCGCGCGGGTTTGGGTATAATAACACACCACGCCGGCGTATTGCCCAAAGGTATAAGTGGCATCAACAGCGGCGGCCTCTAATTGAAGGTTGTTTCCGCCGGTGTAATCGGTCCACAAGGCCCACTCGCCAGAGGTTGAACGGGTGACCCGCACCCGCACAACCACCGGATCCCCTCCCACTCCGCCTGCGATTCCACTCAATACCTTTACGGAGGCATTGCCATCATTGCGAAAAAGTACAATAGAGTCTGTACTTGTAGCATGCCCGCCAATCCGGAGGTAGTAACCATCCAACGCCGAACTGAAATCCGGACTGGAAGCGGCAAGGTAGATGCGCGCATAGTTGCTGGATGAAGCGGCGAATGCCATGCGGATATAAAACTCCCAGGTGGTGCTGTCTTCGATGGAGGTAGGCGCGGAAAGATAAAGCCACGAAGTATCGTTACTCGCCGGACTCAAGTCCTTCAGTTGCAGTTCTTCGATTGTAACGGAGAACTTATCTGTGTCTCCAAACCAGGTCGGATCATCAGTAAAATCGCCGTCCGAAAAATCATCAGACAGTTGGGCATTCAGGTTGACGCTCGTGAAGAGCAGCGCGAGGAAAAAAATTATAGGTTTCATACGGATAAAAATAGCAATAAAGTATAGTAGCCCTATCTTTGCAGCCCTGATTAATTTTTATTCTTCACAAAAAAGAAAAAACGGCAATCTTATGAAAGTTGCAGTTGTTGGCGTTACAGGGCTTGTAGGCACGGTGATGTGTAAAGTGCTGGAGGAACGCAATTTTCCTGTGAGCGAATTTCTGGCAGTTGCTTCGCCCAATTCGGTCGGCAAAACCGTGCTATTCCGCGGTATGCCGCAAACCATCATCGGGATGGAAGAAGCCATTGCAGCCCGTCCGGATATTGCTATTTTTTCGGCTGGCGGCGGCACGTCGCTGGAGTGGGCGCCGAAGTTTGCCGCAGTGGGCACAACCGTCATTGACAATTCTTCGGCGTGGCGGATGGATCCGACCAAAAAATTGGTGGTGCCGGAGATCAATGCGCACGAACTGACGGCAGCAGACAAAATCATTGCCAACCCGAACTGTTCCACGATTCAGTTGGTGGTTGCGCTGGCGCCGTTGCACCGCAGGTACGGGATCAAACGCATTGTCGTTTCCACCTACCAGTCTGTGACCGGCACTGGCATGAAAGCGGTGAAACAATACCAATTGGAGAGCAAAGGTTTCGAGCCCAAGCCGGAAGAAATGGCTTATCACTACCAGATTTTCGAAAATTGTATCCCGCAATGCGATACGTTTTTGGAAAACGGGTATACCAAAGAGGAGATGAAACTCGTCAATGAGACGAAAAAGATATTGGGCGATCAAAGCCTGCGCATCACTTCTACGACGGTGCGGGTGCCGGTATTGGGCGGACATTCCGAAGCGGTTAACCTGGAATTTAATCAGCCTTACGAATTGGCCGACGTCCGGAAACTACTGAGCGAATCGCCCGGTGTGATCTTAGCCGACGACCCGGAAACGTTCAGTTATCCCATGCCTTTGCTGGCCAAAGACCGGGATGAGGTGTTTGTTGGGCGCCTGCGCCGCGATGAATCGCTCGATAACGGCCTGAATCTCTGGGTTGTTGCAGACAACCTGCGCAAAGGCGCAGCCACGAATGCGGTTCAGATTGCGGAGTACTTGGTGGAGCATGGTGTCGTGGTTTCCAATTCAAAAGAAGCCGTGTCTGCTTTATAGTCCGATAGCTGCGTTATGCGAAGGCCCAAAATTGGTCATTTACGCGAGTAAACTCCCACTTTTGGGCCTTCACATGCCTTGCTCTCGAACTCTAAAGAACAGACACTCGACTAAATGAACAGACACTATTTAGGCATGGGTGGCAATAAACAGGACCAGCTTATGCGTTTCTAAAATCAGCTTTGTACCTTATCTCAAATAAAGGATTATCAGTACATTGCGATAAATGCTTGCAAAAGTTGCACTTTTGCGAAGTGATTTTCTACTTTTGGTTGATCTTTGCGGCCATATTCTGCAGCAGGAAGTTTCGTTACGATAGCACGACCGTTCCGTTTCGGCGATCAAAACATGCTCACAAACTCCCCGTTCCAGTTTATTTTCCCGCATATACAGAGAATTTGGATTGTAAAACGAATCATCAGAGGGATCTTACTTATGAAGAACAAGCTTGTAGTTTGGGGGGCCACAGCCCAGGATGAACGTGTTTTGATTGCATTAGAGTTACTTCCGGAAAGCAACAAGGTAAAGCTTTACACTTTCCCGGAAAGCGTTGCCACAGACGAATTTGTGCAGAAGATGATGGATGAATGGCGCAATGACAAAGCAATGGAATTCCCGGAAGGCTACACGGAATCGGAGCGCGAATTAATGGTTACAGAAAACTTGTTGCCCGAAGACCTGAAAGTAGAACGCAGCGATATCATCCAGCGTGCGCAAACGGAATGGCATTTTGTCGTCTTATCCTCTAAACTGAATGAGGCTTATCATTCTGAACTGGATGACCTCAAAACCCGGGTGGATAAAATCGAAGCTTTTGACGGCGACCTTTGGGGATCGCTCAAAAACTTCTGGGACAAAGTTCAGGCTCAGGTCAGCGACAAAAACCTGCTGCGCGAACACGCGGATAAACTTCGCGACGCCACCAACGCCCTTTTTGGACGATTGAAGGAATTGCGTTCCAAACTGGACGAAGATTTCCAGCGGCGTTCCAAGGAGAATGTAGACAAATTTAACGCCATGCTGGAAGGCGTGGAGACGAAAATTGTCGAAGGGCTGCGCCTGCAGGGTTTGTTTGACGAACTGAAGGAGTTGCAACGCAAGTTTCGCGATACGGAATTCACGCGCGACCACCGTTCCAAAGTGTGGGAACGCTTAGACGGTGCATTTAAACAGCTCAAAGACAAACGTTCCGGCGGCGGCGGCGGCTCCACTTACGGCGGCGGCGGCGGTGGCGGCCAACAGGGCGGCGGCGATGAAAATTCGCCAACAGAACGCCTCAAGCGGCGCTACGAAGGTCTGCTGGGCGCCATTGAAAAAATGGATCGGTCCATCCAGAGAGACCGCGATGAGTTGAATTTCCAAAGCCGGAAAGTAGAACACTCCGACGGCCAGTTGGAAATGCAGATTCGCCAGGCCAAGATCAAAATGATCGAGGAGCGCATTCGTTCAAAAGAAGAAAAACTGAACGAAATGGCGGCAACCAAAACGGATCTGGAAACCCGCATTGAGTCACAGAAAGAACGCGACACCCGCCGGGAAGAGCGCCATAAATTGGAAGACGCCAAAAAAGCGGCTCAGGACAAAATAGCCCACGACATCGAAGAAGCGGCAGCTGCGCGGCAGAAAGACCAGCCAAAGCTGGAAAAAGCAGCCGAAGCGCTGAAAGCTAAAAAAGAGGAAAGCCTGCTTGGCGCAATTGGCACAGCACTGGGCGAAGCGCTGGAAGATGTGGTGGATACGGCTAAAGCCGTGGCAGAAGTACTCGAAGACCGGCTGGAAGATGCGGTGGAGGAAGCGACAGACAAAGTCGCCGACTTTTCCGAATCTGTAAAAGAAGCGGTTGCTGAGGCCATGAATCCTGAAGCTCCTGAGGCGGAACAGCCTGAATCCAATGCCGATGATGCTACTGTAGCGGCAACAGCAGAAGCTGCACCTGACCCGGTTGTTGAAACGGTCGAAGAACCCGCTAAAGAAGCGGTTCAGCCGGTTGAAGCAACTGCAGATGCAACGGAACAACCCGCAGCGACGACTGACGATGGACCAGATTCGGAAGCAGTTGCCACTGCCGGACCGGATGCGGTTGGGGAAGAAGAAAAAACGGAAGTTTAATCTTAAATAGAGTTTTGATACAAATCGAGCCACTTTCCAATGCTGGAGGTGGCTCGATTTTTTTTAACGAGTCGTAGGTGCTGTACCGCCGAACTCCGATTCGGCGAATGGAAACAACCTGCACGACGCAACCGAACAGCGTTCGGTTGCACGTACCGCCGAACTCCGATTCGGCGAATGGAAACAACCTGCCTGAAGCAACCAAACAGCGTTCGGTTGCACGTACCGCCGAACTCCGATTCGGCGAATGGAAACAACCTGCCTGAAGCAACCAAACAGCGTTCGGTTGCACGTACCGCCGAACTCCG
>JALHRK010000260.1 GCA_022841505.1 Saprospiraceae bacterium
ATGAGGTTAGTGAGCAACAACACCCGCATGCTGAGCGGATGCGATTGAAAAAAACTGATTTCGCTTACAGGTTTAGTACTCATCGTTGGTAGTTGGCCGGATTCATTACGTGTCGGACACCTTCGAGGTGTCCGACACGTAATGAATTCGAGATTATCGCAATCCTTTCAAAATCTGTTCAATCGAAAACTTCGCGCCGCAAATCACTTCGTCGGAAGCGCCGTAATACATGGTAATTTCATCGCCATTCACTAAGTGGCCGTTGGTAAAAACTACATTGCCAAAAAAGCCCCGCGTTTCGTAGTCGGTTTCCGGTTCAAAAAGAGGCGCTTCCGATCGGGCGATCACTTTAGAAGGGTCGTTCAGATCGAGCAAAACCGCCCCGAGGCAATAGCGGTGTTTGAAATCCGCGCCGTGGTAAATTTCCAGCCAGCCTTCCTTTGTTTTGATGGGCGATGCGCCGGCGCCTACCCGTGCGCAATCCCACATACCCGGCCGGGTGCGCAGAATGCAGTGGTGCCCGCCCCAGTTGAGCAGGTCCGGCGACGAGGAAATCCAGATAAAATTGCCGCCGAGATCCACCCCGGAAGGGCGATGCAGGCAGTAGTATTTCCCGCCGATTTTTTCTTCAAAAAGCGCGCAATCCTTGTTGTGTGGTGGCAGAATCATGCCTTTCCGCTCAATGGTCCGCCAGTCGCGGGTTTGCATCAGCCCCACCCCTACCCCGTTCTCGGATACTTGCGTATACGTGAGGCAATACGTTCCGTCAATCCGGACCACCCGGCAATCTTCGATGCCAAAGGTTTCCAGCGCGCCTTGCCCGGAGATTTTCGCAGGTAAATCTTTGGGTTCGGTAAAGTGAACGCCGTCGTCGCTGCAAACCAGCCGAAGGTGCGAAATGGTAGACAGGTAGGTCGTGCCTTTGTAGCGCACCATCCGGGCATCCGACAAATCCAGATCGGGGTCGTTGGTTGCAAATTCCAGTATTTTAAGCTGCCCGTCTTCCTGCATCACCGGAAACGAAATCCGGTCTTCCTGCTGCACCGGCCTTTCCGCCACCCGTAGCAAAAGCCAGGTTTTTCCGTCAAATTCAAATACCCCTGGATTCAACACGCATTCCACGACCAAATCGGGCGAGCTGGGTTGAATGTCTTTTGTGGTTAAAATAGGGTTTTGTAAAAATCTGTTTACCATGTTAATTAGGTGCCTGCGGGATGTGGTGAAAATTTGTTTTTACCACATAGAACACATAGTTATTTTCACAATAGATCACATAGTGCTTATGCGCCTGTAAAGGGCGTAGCTCCTATGTGACCTATGTGAATACCTCTATGTGAACTATATGGTGAAAATTTTATCCGTCAAAAATCCTTACTTCTTATCAAACTTCACAGAGCCGAGACTTTTCCCGCCCAGTACAAAATTGAGGAAGTAAGTACCCTGAGGATAGTTTTCCACGTCAATGGAAAACAGCTCCGCAGGTATTTCATTTTTCCCAAACCGCTGATCGGCAATTTGCCGGCCCTGCACGTCGAATACGCGGAGCAGCAAGGACTGGTTGCCAGGAAATGCATGCTTCACCCAGAGCCGGTCTGTAACCGGGTTTGGATAAACCTCCCGGATCATCCGGAGCAAGTCTGCGCTCAGGTCGTCTGTACCCGTTGTGCCGGCTGTGTAAAGGTTCTGAATTTCCGAAGCAGTCAGCGCTTTGTTGTAAATTTTCAGCTCGTCTAACGCGCCGATGAAGTACTGTCCGCCTTCCACGGGGTTGTTGCCCATGCCCAGCGTGAGGCCGGTGGTATTGAGTTTGGTAGGAACCGGTTTGATGTTGGCCTGCTCGCCGTTGACGTAAATGATGTCATTGGTACCGTCGTGAACCATGGTGACATACCACCAGAAATTCTCAACCAATTCATTGCCGTCGCCGCTGTCCATATCCGAGATGAAAACCGGGAATTGAACGTTGTTGCCATTGGTCGTCCAAACGATTTTTTTGTGCTGCGGCAGCGATATTTTCCAACGTTCGCTCCAGTGGCCAAAATCGAGGACATACGCTTCTGCATCTGCAATATTCGTTCCATCCACCCGGATCCAGAAACTCACGGTGGTGTAGTCAGAAATCAGTTGTACTGCATTGGGCGCTACAATCGAATCCCCTGCCCCATCGAATTTGATGTTCAGCAAGCCGCCGTTCGCATGACTTGGCGTTTCAAAAGTCGGGTTGCCGCCAATGACGCCGTGATTGGCATAAGGCGTAACGTCGTTGGCATTGCCTTCAAACGGATAATGCGCAACCAAACCCGGTTCGGCGGTGACAATTTCTTCGTCTGTAGAAACCGTAAGTTCGGCAATCGTCGAGTTGTTGCCGGCATTGTCGAATGCATACACTTCAAAGGAATAGAGCGTTTCGGATTCCAAACCATTTACCAAAACCGAAGTGATGGCGACCGTGTCAAAAAAGATACCGTCTACCAGCACCACATAACCAATGACGCCGCGGTCGTCCGTCGAGGCATCCCACGACAGCAGAACCGACGTTGCGCCGGTTGCTGCCACTAAGTTGCCGGGCTGGCTTGGCGGGGTCACGTCGGGCGTTTGTTCTTCGCCGGTCGTAACGTTCAGCGTGGAAATCACCGATTCGTTGCCTGCTGCATCTACGGAACTGACGCCAAAAGTAAATTCTGTCTGTGGCGCCAAACCGGTCAGATCCGCAAAGGTATTTTCGGTGGTCAGGATTTTTTCGCCATCCTGATACAGGTTGTAACCCGTGACCTCAACGTTGTCGGTAGAAGCCCACCAGGTCAGGTTCACGCTTGTGAAAAGGACACTTGCTGCGAGGTTGAGCGGCGCAGAAGGGACTTCTGAATCCGTAACCGCAGGCGCCTGCGATTGCAGGGCATACAAAGCAGCAACTTCCGCCGCACTCAGGGCGCGGTCGTAAATCTGTACTTCATCCAAAGAACCGTTGAAAAAATTGCCGCCATCCACCACGTTGTAACCCATGCCGAGGTCATAAGTCGTGCTGTTCATCGTACCCGCAACGTTTTTTTCTGCCACTTGCACCCCATCGAAATAGATGAGGTCTTTCGTGCCGTCGTGGATCATCACGACGTGCTTCCAAACGCCTATGGGTAAAACATTGGCGTCACCTGCATCCATGTCGGAAATGCCGGAGGAGTTGTTCGTGGTCCAAACCAGTTTGCCATGCGGGGGCAGCGAAATTTTCCACCGCTCCTGCCAGCCGCCGAAAGACAAGATAAACGCTTCGCTCGTTCCTGGCAACTCGTTGACGTTGATCCAAAAGCTCACCGAAGTATAATCGGAATTCAGCTGTGGCGAATTGGAAGCCGTAACCTGGTCGTTCACGCCATCAAAAGCATAAGCGTGATTGGCTTTGCCAAAGCGGTCGTCGCCTAATTGCGCGCCGTTTGCCTGTGCATTGTTGTGGTATACGGTTTCATCGTTTGCGTTGCCGCTGAAGGGGTAGTCTGCTACCGGGTCAGCACTAAAATTGGGCGCTGTGGATTGGGACACATAAAGCACCGTAACTTCCGCATTGCTCAGCGCGCGGTTGTAAATCCGGATCTCGTCGAGGCTGCCTTTGAAATAGTTGCCGCCATCAATCGGGTTGTTGCCAATACCAAGCGGCTGACCGGTTGAATTGAGGGCGCCAACGACGTCTTTTTCATTGGCTAAATTGCCGTTGATGAAAATTTTGTCTTTTAAACCATCGTGTACCATCACCACATGCCGCCATTGACCAACGGGCAATTCGTTGCCGCCGCCGCTGTCCATGTCGGAAATGCCGTTTTCGTAATTGGTGGTAAACACTGGTTTGCCATGCGGAGGCAATGAAATTTTCCAGCGCGACTGCCAGCCGCCATTTGAAAGCAGGTAAGCTTCGCTGGTAGCGGGCAACTCGTCCACTTTCACCCAAAAACTGATGGTGGTGTAATCTGTATTCAACTGGATCGAGTTGGCCACCAGCATCGAATCTGCTCCGGTGAACTGGTAGGCATTTGAAGCGTAGTTGAACCGATCCGTCGTTGGCACAGCGCCGCCATTTGCAGCGTGGTTGCCAAATTGTGTGGCATCTTCTGTGCTTCCCGCAAATTTATACTCAGCAACCAAATCCGTTGCCGTGCCCGGGAATGCAGACTGCGCAGTGTATAAGTTCGCTACAGCAGCGTCGCTGAGGGCGTAGTTAAAAATTTGTACTTCGTCCAAAACACCGTCGAACCAATTGCCGCCATCCACTGCATTGAAGCCAATGCCCAATGGGTTGTCGGTGCTGTTCAGCGTACCGGAAACGGCTTTGCTTGCCACCAATACACCATCCATGAAAATTTTGTCGTTCGTCCCGTCGTGCAGGAACACCACGTGTTTCCAAACGCCCACTTCGAGTACGTTGCCATCTCCACTGTCCATATCGGAGATGCCGGAGGAGTTGTTGGTGGTCCAAACCGGTTTGCCGTGCGCAGGCACAGAAACTTTGAACCGCTCCTGCCAGCCGCCGAAAGAAATCAGGAAAACCTCGCTGCTTGCGGGCAACGAATTGGCTTTTACCCACATGCTCACGGTCGTGTACGGGGAATTGAGTTGCGAAGAATTGCTCGCTTCAATTTCTGAAGAAGTGCCGTTGAAGGCATAAGCGCTGTTGCCATAGCCGAAGCGATCGGTGGCTGCTTTTACGTCTGTTGCCTGTGCGTGGTTGCGGAAAGCAGTCCCGTCCAGCGCGTTGTTGTTGAAGGCATAGGAAGCCACGAGGGTCTGTCCGACCACAGGCGCTGTGTTTTGCGTCGCGTAGAGGGCTGCAATTTGAGCTGCACTCAAGGCTGTGTTGTAAACTTGCAGGTCGTCTAATGCGCCATTAAAAAAGTTGCCGCCATCAACCGCATTGTAGCCAATGCCAAGTGGACGAACCGTAGCGTTCATCGTACCGGAAACGTTCTTTTCCGCCACCTGTACGCCATCCATGTAGATGAGGTCTTTCGTACCATCGTGTACGAAAACCAGGTGTTGCCAGGTGCCTGGAACCAGCACGTTGCCGTCGCCGCTGTCCATATCGGAGATGCCGGAACTGTTGTTGGTGGTCCACACCAATTTACCGTGCGGGGGCAATGAAACTTTCCAGCGCTCCTGCCAGCCACCGAAAGACAGCAGGTAGGCTTCGGCTTGTGCCGGCAAGGCATCCACTTTCACCCAAAAACTGACGGTGGTGTAGTTGGAATTGAGCACACTTGAGTTGGCCGCCTGCAGGAACGCCTGAACGCCGTCGAAGTCGAATGCGCTGTTGGCCCTGCCGAAACGGTCCTGCGTAGGCGTGGCGCCGTTGATGGCTGCATGATTGGCGTTGGCCGATTCGTCGTTGGCATTGCCTGAAAATGGGTAGTCCGCTACCGGGGTTTGTGCATAAGCGCCTGTGACGGCCAGCAGTAAAGCACAAACAAACAGATAAATGGTTTGTAAACTCTTTCTCATTTTTATGTTGAATTTAGATTTGTAAAAAAGTGCTTAAAGCCGGTTTAAATCTTCACAAACCGAGCTGTCACACAAGTTGATTCAGATTGGTACATAACGAGGTAAATTCCAGATTTCCAATTTCTTGTATTCAATTCAACCGTCGTATCCGTCCCTGCTTTTTGTTCAAAAATCAATCGCCCGTTCAGGTCGTAAACGGTGATGAAAGCCCGATGATCAGCGCCTTCCGGGCATTGCAGGTAGAGCGTTTCCCGAACGGGGTTCGGGTAAATTTGCAGCACCGGCGAAGGGCCATTCGCTTCGCCGATACCCGTCGGGATGCTTTCGTAGAGCAGGTTTACTGCATCAGGAGGTAGTGCATAATCGAAGATTTTCACTTCGTCAAGGGTACCTTTAAAATTAAAATCTGCATTGCCCGGCAACATTTGCCCGATCAGCAATGGGAGCGCCGCTGTCCGGATTTTACCCGTCAGCGTTCGGTAGGTATGGAGTTCACCGTTCAGGTAAAGCGCCATGTGGGCGCCGTCATAAGTCGCGGTAAGGTGATAAATGCTGTCTTTTGCAACGCTGATTTCGCTGTCGAGGTCGCCAACGGTGTTGAGGCTGTTCAGCGTCCATCGGATTTTGCGCTCGGGGGTGATGGAAATTTTCCAGCGGTTTTGCCAGCTCCCGTGCGAAATGGGGAAAATTTCGTGGTCGGGCAACGCGGTCGCTTTCAGCCAGCAACTGACCGTGATCCCATCCTGAAAGTTCAGCAAAGGGTCAATCGGTACGATGACGTTGTCGTTGACGCCGTCTAACAGGCAGGCGCTGGCCATCTGACCCCAAAAATCAGGGCCGATCAAAGCGCCGCCGCTCGTTTGCCCGTGCAATTGGTTGCCACTTACATCGTTGGCATTGCCCGAAAAGGGGTAATGTGCAATGAGGTTGCCCGGGGTTAAGTTGAAGTTTTTGACCAAAATGGTTGTCGTTGCCTGGGAAGATAACCCGCTGTCATCGGTCACCGTCAGTTGTATCTGGTAGATGCCGGTTGTTCCGGGGGCCGTCCAGGTCACGCTGTTTCCGCTGCCGGAAAAGGCGCCGCCGTTGCCGGTCCAGGCAAAGGTAATCGGGTCGCCGTTGGGGTCGCTCGCCGCACTGAAAAGGCCGATCTGGCCGCCGGGCGCTACGTAAGGCGCACTTTTTTCAATGGCGGGAATCTGCGGCGCCAGGTTGATTTCCGCCACTGCATTCAGCAATAACGTAGCCGTGTCGCGGTTGCCGCTTTCGTCTGCGACAATCAACGTAATTTCATATTCGCCCAAAAGGGCGCCTGCCAGCCATTGCACTTCCGGGCCGTTGCCGGAAATCGTGCCGCCGGTTGCGCTCCAGGTCCAGGTCAGGTTGTCTGAATCCTGGTCGAACGCTTTGCCATAAATCGTTGTGGAGTCGCCGAATTCCACGGAGGGTTGGGCTGCGGCCAAAGCCTGTATCCTCGGTTCGTACTGAAAAGGTTGTACACTTTGCCGGTAATCCACTGCCACGCCATCCACCAGCATTTTGTTCCGTTCGTAGGTAATTGTGCCGCCCGCAGGCGTCAGGCTCACTAAAATGGCTGCGTTCGCCGGAATGACGACGCTCACCGTTCCCGTTCCGTTTTGCAACAGGAAGGTTTCGGAAATGGCGTCGTAGACATCCACCGGCGCATTGCCAACGGCGAGTTCTACGGTTCTGGATTGTGGAAAAGGGTTGTACAGCAGGTAAGTCGGATAAGCGGCCTCCTGATAAAAATCGGTTTTCAGCAAATCTATTTTAAGGATTTTATCCACGTTGGTTTTTTCCAAAATGGCGCCGAGGTAGCCAATTGAGGAAGTACCGTACAGCGCCAGGTTGGTGGCCGCCCAACCGCCCTGCACCGCGTCGCCGGTGGAATACGGCGAAAGGTTTTGCCAGTTTTCCCGCAGCGCTTCGTAGCCAATGACGCGGTCGGGGTCGTAGGTATTGGACCAGGCCGAAGCGTCCTGCAACGAGCCGGGTAAATAGTTGGGAAAAAACAGTCGGGTGGCATTCGCCAAATTGAGGATCCATTTGCCAATCGCGCGGGCGAAGCGTTTGTCGTAGCGCACCATCGGCGCCAGCATGGCCGCCTGTTGCGTACCATTCATCTGAAAAGCATAATCGTTGCCATTGTCGTTGGCTTCGCCAATCAAACCGGATACGTTGAACCCGCCCCAGGTGCCCACAATGGCGCCCCAGCCCCGCAGGAACCCGCGGTCAAACGCCCAGTTGACCATCTTTTCGAGGTCGTAGTCCGTACCAAGTTCTGCGTTCATACGCGCTGCGGTGTAGATGCCGTAAGGCAATTGCAATTCGTAGGAAGGATTGGTTTCCCATTCGCTCAGGAACTCCATACTCCATTCGGCGCCCTGGAGGTATTCCGGATTGCCCGTTGTTTTGTAGGCGTTGTACAGCACCCAGGCGTAAGCGCCCGCAGCTTCGGGTTCCGGCACGCTAGTCGCATTGGGCTGCATGGTATTGAAGTTCCAGGCGCGGTAATTCATGTAGGCTTTCTGCCAGGGTGCGTCGTTGCCCCCCATGCCGCGCACGGCGCCCAAAAAGCGATCGGCAACGGACGTAAACTGAAAGGCCGCATCCCCGCCTATGTTGGGATAGAGGTCGTACAGCTGATAAAAGTAAATATTGGGCATGAGGTCGTACCACCAGTCGCCGCCACTGCTGCCGTTCCGGTTGTTGAGGTAAATGAGTTCGCCGTTGTTTTTATTGAAAAAATCCTGGCTCATCAGCACCCAGTTCTGGCCGTATTGGTTGCTTTTGTCGGCGCCGCAAAGTGTTGCGCCCACCAGCGAAGGCAGCACATTGATGGATTCATTGCCCAGCGGCGTATTCGTACCCACGTACGTATGCAGTCCAAAAGTGGGCCGCTCCGGGTAATTCAATCCGCTGGGGATGAGGTAAACGAACGGCAGGTATTGCCCCGTTTTCCCTGCATCGTACACAAAAGAATCGTAGCGCACCGCCACTTCCCGCCAGTCGCGCACATTGTACGGCGCCGGCTGATCGGGCATTTGCGCTATGCGGGGAATGCTGATTTGTGAAACCTGCGCCGCGAGCGAAAGCGACGACAGCAGGGCGAAAAAGAAGGATATTTTTTTGTGTAAGTTCATCAGTGTAAAGCGTTGTTCGTTGATCGTTGTTCGTTGTTCGTTTGGCTCCCAGAGGTGACACCTTTCTAAAAGGTGTTACCTCTTCGCGAAACGAAAACCCGAAAGTACCGGACATTCACCCTGCGAGATCGCTCAGACCCATCAACAATCATCATTAATCAATCATCTCTCATCAATTATTAATACCCTCCATTCTGCGCCAGCATCGGATTCAAATCCAATTCCGTTTGCGGAATCGGAAACACCTCGTGTTTGCCAGCCTGAAAATCGGGTA
>JALHRK010000261.1 GCA_022841505.1 Saprospiraceae bacterium
CTTGCTACACGCCTCGCTGCCTAAGCGTGAGGAGAACTTTCCATCTCCCAAGTTTGCCGATTGGTAACAAATACGCATATTTGCAATCAAGAGGCGCGATGACCATTCCGGGCACACACCAAACATGGTCGCACATGGCGGCAAAAGCCCAACCCGCAAAGCCAACGCTCGCCGCCACGTCGTCCATGCAGCCGTTCACTTCAATTTAATAG
Source organism: Saprospiraceae bacterium (assembly GCA_022841505.1). Taxonomy (GTDB): domain Bacteria; phylum Bacteroidota; class Bacteroidia; order Chitinophagales; family Saprospiraceae; genus JABWAJ01. The sequence continues at coordinate 213 of JALHRK010000261.1, forward strand.
AAAAATGAAAAATAAAATCCAATTAAGTTTTTTACTGATTGCACTAGTTTGTGGTTTTTTGATTGGCTTGACACCAGATGCAAAAAAACTTGGTGAAGTTGGAAACCTTATTGTTCCAGGTTTACTAGCAGCAATTGGTTTTATTGGAAAATCGTTGTGGGATGTATATTCAAAAAATAGAGAGAGTAAAATAAAATTAAAAGAAGAGCAACTTTCAAAATTTTACTATCCACTTTTAATCAGACTTGAAAAAGACAATGTCACATGGGAACTAATTCTACATAAAGGAAAAGATAACTTAGATGCAAAAATCGGTGAAAATATAGAGAAAAATGTGATTTTGCCAAATCATGATGAAATGTTAAAAATATTGGAAAATAATATATCGCTTTGTCAAAATGAAGAGTTGATGAAAATGCTTAAACATTATATTAAACACGTACTGATTTATAAAGCAATAAGGGCTTCCGGCGACAATGAAACTTTTCCATACAATTATAATAAAATATTGATGTGGGATGATAATTTATTTCCATTTATTCAACGCGAAACAGAAAACATTCAAAAACAGTTGAATGAACTCAAATGGAATTAATAAAAACGAATAACATCTGACTATCCATGCCGCCGAACAGCCAGCCAGCAAAGCCAACGTACGGCGGCACGGCAGCAAGTCAACCATTCGTCACAATAAGAAAAAAAATGAATAATTATATAGTTGCCATATTGCTATTATTTAGTGAAGCCATTTTCGCTCAAACGAAGATTGACTCCCTCGAAATGCAAAACTTGCATTTAGACAAAGAGTTATTCGAGCAAAGTCAACAAATTGAAAAATTGAAAGACCAACTTAACCAACAAAATAATATAGCAGACACCGCCGGGAAAGTTATTGATTGGTCAGCAATGATTTTTAGTCTTTTCGTCATAATTTTAGGTTTTGCAGGTTGGTTTGCCGGAAGTAAGTTTGCAAAAATTGATGAGTTGAAAAAAGAACTTGAAGATTTGCTGAAAGAATTTAAAGGGCAGTTAGATAAAGAACAAAAGGCCATTGTGGAATTGAAACAAGATTTTGAAAAGGATAAAGAACTCTCCTTTAAACTCCTTTTTCCAATAATAGAAGGCCAATGGTTTTCATATCAAGGCGATTCGGAAAAGGCAATACACCGATTCAAGGAAGTGCAGCAATTAATTCCGGAGCATCCAATAGTGATCAACAGACTAAATAAACTTTTAATTGATAGCGGAAAACTTGACGAAGCAATAAGTAATCTAGAAAAATTTACTTTAAAATTTCCTGATAACACAAAAGTAAAATATCGTCTTGCGCAAGCATACAGAAGGAATAGACAATTGGACAATGCAGAAAGTGTTATAAAAGATGTCGCTTTCTCAAAAAACAACGCATCTGCATTATATGAATATGGTACAATAAAATTACTTAAACAAGATTTTAAAGATGCCGAAGATGCTTTGATTAAGTCTAACCGAGCATACATTGCGGAGTCAGGAACACCTCGAGATTGGGTGTTTGTAAATTTGGCTCTTTCTCAATTTTTGCAAAATAAGACAGACCTAGCCGATATAAATATCAGGAAATCCATAGAAATCCTTAAAGAAAAGTTAGAAAGAATTCCCAAACATCCGAATGTTAATGGTAGTCTAGGGTTTGCTTTGGTAATTGAACAAACAAATCTTATAGAAGCCAATAATTTATTAAAGAAATCCCTTTTATTAGGATTACCAATAATGATTGCTTGTTCATTTAGAGATCGCTTATTACTATTCCAAACTTTAAAAAAGGAGGATAAAAAAATAAATGACATATTAAACATGTTGAATGTATATATTCAAAGCGAAAGCCAAAAAATAAAAGAAGTTGAATCAGACCAATAAAAACATGACGAACCCCGGCTTGCTGCCCATTCAGCCGAACAGACAGCCCGCAAAGCCAAACGTTGTGCGAAATTCAAAGTAAAAATAGTTATAATTTGTAAGTCAATGCATAACATCACTTTTATAAGTACAATGCACGAAGAAACTGGAAAATGTAATGCTTATGAATTGTATAATATTTTGAAAAAAGAAAGCCCGGAAGTAGTATTTCTGGAAGCTCTTAAAAGCACTTATTCGAACTATGATAAGACAATGTTTTCATCATTTGGGGTATACCATCGAAAGCTCGAGATAGAAGCGATTCAGAAATACTCCAATGATTCTTCAATTGAATATGTTCCTGTGCTTGACAGTGGATTATCCGATTTATTTAACAACAAATACGAACGAATTTGTGAGTATAGTCAATTTCAAGAGATGCTTAATGAGTTTAATTCATTAGCAGAAATGAAGGGTTTTCAGTTTCTAAATAGCCAATTAAGCATAATGTTACATCAGAAGATGAGAATGTTAGAGAACCTGCTTCTAAATCATAATGAACTGAATGAAGCTGTTAATGCAGATATTGATGCTTACGAAAACTCAATGCTTCGAAACATATATTCGTATTGCAGAATTAATCGGTTCGAAAAGGCTGTTTTTATGTGTGGTTCTGCGCACAGACAATCAATCATTGAAAAGATTAGAATCTTTAATAGCAAAGAAAAAATGGATATCAATTGGGTCGTTTACGGGTAGTAAAGTCAATGAAATAAAACAGCGAACAATCGCTTCCCAAAAATGCTTCCTAAACGTCGCACATTCCGGAAGCATAACGTTAGGTAACATACAATAACCAAATAAATACATAAAATATGGATATTATCGGAAGCATCGAATCCACAATCTTCGAAGCCTGCCCGGAAACCTCGCTGAACGGCCTTCAGCAACCGGTTGACGACCAATTGTCGCTTGTGCAAGACGGCCGGCTGCACGCTTCGTTGCGCACCTTGATTGCTTGGGGCGACGTGCGCACCACACTGGCGACCGCCACGCTTTTTCGCTTAATGGAACCAAGACCGGGCTTCCTGCTGCCTGGATCCGAATTGCGGCCAACGCTTGCCCTCGTGCGTGCCTTAGCCGATGCGACGGTAACGGGCGAGCGCATGGTAACGGATTTTAGAAGCGCAGCGGCCGACCTTCCTACTTTCCGGCGACTGGTGCGCGAGCGCGCCGGCGAACGCCTCGCCGAGGCCGCTCTGGAGTCGCTGCGGGCCGCGGTGAGCGCGGCGGAAATCGAAACCGCGGCGAATTTCGTGATCGACCGGGCGCTGACCGTGTTATGGGCGCTGCATGGACCGGTAGCGCATAGGCGAACGATGCGGCCGACGTTGGGCTGGATCGCGGTGGATCCCGAACTGGATACCCCCACCCGGCCCGTCAACATCGGCGAGTCGAACTTGCCGACGGCCGACGTGGTGGTCTCGGTAGAGCACGATGGAAGAACGATCGCCACCCGGATTCGTTATGCGGTTTTCGGCAGCACCGATGCGAGCGTGGCCGACCCCGTTCCTGTGCTGGAAAGTCTGCCGGTAAGCGACCGGCCGCCGGTTTTGCCCGACGACGCGCTGGTGTTCGTGTTTCTGCACGGACATAGCTCCCGCCTCGAAGAAGGGGGCGGCTTTGCGGCGCTGCTGCAGGCCGACCTTCAACGCTACCCCGGTAGCCGGCCGGTCGCGGTAATTTCTTTCGATTACCCGACACACGGCTATTCAGAGTATATCGACCACGAAGTCTTATCGCCCTATAGTACGACTACGCAATTCGCTCCCGACCGGCCGGGCGACCGGAGGTTCGGCATGCTGGAATATCTTGAAAAAGTAACGATTCGCGTCGTCGAAGCGATCGATCAAAGCATGGTTAGGGCCGGCCAACTGGGCATACGCGACCGGATCGGCGCGATCGTGGGCGGCAGCATGGGCGGGAATCTTACCCTGCGGTTGTCCGAGCGCCTGGTGACTGAGCCTTCCTGGCTCACTGGGCTGGTGTCCTGGTCTCCGGCCTCTATCTATCCGTCGTTAGGCCGGTCCGACTATATTCCCAGTCCTGGCGAGCATTTCGACATTCTTGGAAGAGAAGCGCTCGATCGCACGACCGAACGCGCGATGCAGGGCGAGACTGGAGACAGCAGAGCGGATTTTTTAAGGCTCCAACTCGTCGGCGAACGATTACTTCAAGATGCAACACCGACCTTGAACGGGTGGGTCCATCTGCTGGTCAGTTTGTTAGGTCCGCCGGAGATCGTTGCCCAGGGTATAACCCATACGCTTATCCACGCAGAGATCGGCAAAATAATAGTCCTGCGTCAATCCGATACCTGGTTGCGCGCAGATTGCCGGGCCTCGTACAACCTGCGTATCGCCGACCAAAGCGCCCGGTTAAGTCTTCAGGAAACGTACAATGCCGCACGCCGGCGCATGCATTACCGGGTGGCCAACGAGCAATTGCTGTTCAGCCATGAAGACGAGGTAGCGGCCAGCCGCGGACGACCGTGCTTCGCCATCTCGTCGGTGCCGACGCTGTTGATCGCCGGATCGGAAGATATTACCGACAGCCGCTTCGATATTTACAACAGCACCCGACGGCTGGCGCCGCGCATGCGGGCCAATGCCGGCACCGCTAAATTCCTCCAGAATACCGGGCATTCCATTCTCTCAGAACGCCCGCTCTGGCTTATTCGAGAAGTCATTCGATTTTTTAGCGCCAAGATGAACTGGTCCAATATGCCCAGAATTGTTACGGCGGTTCGCCGGGACGGTCGGGGGAGAATTACCGAACTTTGCGCAGAGTTATCGCACTGGTCGCCTGTGCCCGTCGAAACAGTCATTGAAGATATTACTCTGGGTCGATTCCCCTATTTCGTTGAACTGCCCGGTTCGGATGCGCTGCCTACGAGGATCATCGTGGTAGAGGTGGATGGCCGGTTTCAGTTACGTACGGAAGCAACGTCTTCAACAGAAGATAACCTAGATCGACTGCTGCTGTGGAACGTGCATCATTTGGAGCTGAATATAGTTATCGGCGGCGATAATCTCGGCGGGGGAGACGATAACCTCAATGTACGCGTTCACCTGCGCAACGGCGGCATGGTTTCCCGTGAGAACGTCAATTTGAGCGGCGAATGGAGCAATAATAGTGTGCATTCCATTCAAATCGACCTGCCGGACGACATAGAACCTACCGACCTGCTTCGGTTGGAAATGGAAATTACTTCTCGTGGCAGCGTCGATTTTGATAACTGGAGCATGGCGGCGGTCTCGGTGCGCGGCATCGGCCACGGTTTTGATAAAGAGGTCGGCTATTGGGGGTTCCGGCGTTTTACCGGCGACGACCGGCATTTTTCCCTGGCGCTTAATCCGACCTCGACGCCGCCCGGACAGGTCGACCGCTTGGAACTGTCGTTCCGGACCGGCGCAGACAACCTACGCGGCACCAACGATAACCTGACCCTGGAGATCCACTACCTCGGCGGGCACGTACAACGGGTCCCCAATCTAAATGGCTGCGGGGAATGGGCGAGTCATAGCCTTAGCGTCGTCGATCTGTTGCTGGACCATCCGGTTTTGCCGGAGCAAATCCTGCGGATCGTCCTGGAAACGAACTTCCATGGCGGCTTCGACGGTGAAAACTGGGATATGGCGTCGCTGTCCATCCGCGCTACCGGGCATTCGATCGATGTCTCTCTTCCCGGGCATAACTATTTCCGCTTCACCGGCAATAATCAAAAACTCACCCTTTCGATCAATGTCCCGCTAACCGCTCCCGGTCAGGTGAATATGCTGCAATTTACCTTCCGGACCGGGGATGACGATCTGCGTGGCGGCCTGCGCGATAACATCAACCTGGCCATAACCTTTGCCGAAGGGCATTCCCAGGAGATCCGCAACCTGAATGCTGGCGTAACCTGGAATAAGCATACCACCCATATCGTCAACGTAGCGCTCGATGCCGCGGTGTTCCCACAGGCAATCACGCGGCTACAACTCGACACGCTCTTTAGCGGCGGCACCTGGGGCGACAACTGGAATATGGAATGGCTGACGGTGAGCGCTGTTGGCACCGGGGTCGATCAGATGTTGGTTACCTCCGGCTTTAAGCGCTTCACCGGCAATGACAAAACCTTGATCCTGCCCGTCGTAATAGCCCGCCCGGGCGAAGCGAACGTGCTCGAGCTGACGTTCCGAACCGGCGGCGACAACCTGCGCGGCGGCAACGACAATATTACGCTGACCATCCGGCTCAGGGACGGCCATACGCAGCGCGTCGCCAACATAAACGGTGGAGCGAAATGGGATCAAGGCTCTACCCACGCGGTTCGCATCCCACTCGACCGTGCAGTGCTGCCCCGCGATTTTGCTGGCATCGACATGGCTCTGAGCTTCGGCGGAGGCATCGGAGGCGACAACTGGAATATGGACGAGCTCACCGTTCGCGCCATCGGACCTAACGTCGACGAGCAGATCGCAACGCATGGTTTTAAACGGTTCCGCGGCGACGACAAGGTATTGTCGATCCCGATCGTGGTAGCCGAACCTGGGCAAATCACCGCGCTTGAATTTATGTTCGTGACCGGCGAGGATAACCTGCGCGGCGACCGCGATCACGTCAGTGCGATCATTCACTATCGAGTAGATGGGATCGAACAGGAGTTTTTTCTACGAAACTTAAGTGGAGGCGCCCATTGGTCTGCCCATACGATGCACACGGTTCGCAAAAACCTGTCCCGCGCCCTCGCCCCGGCAGATATCGTGCGCTTCGAACTGGAAACGGGCTTTACCGGTAGTTTCGACAGCGATAACTGGGACATGGACGCTTTCTCGGTGTTCGCTATCGGCAACGAGGTGGCGCAAGATCTGGTAGCGGCCGGTTATAAACGATTCAGTCGTGACGACGGGCGACATTCCGTACAGGTGGCCGCTCCCGGCCTGGTCAGTTCCTTGTACTGCGTCTTCCGAACGGACTATGACAATCTGCGCGGCGGAAATGATAATGTGAACGCAACCATTCACTATCGTGACGGGCGTAGCGAGCAAATTCCGAATGTCAATCACGGCGGCAGTTGGAATCGTTATTCGGTCCGGCATGCCGTTCTTACGCTCACGCTCCCCGTCGTGGTCGACGAACTCCTCGGTATGGACCTGGAAACGACCTCCGGCGGCGGTATTGGCGGCGACAACTGGGACATGGCTTCCGTGGAGGTCACAGCTTATGGAAATAACGTCCGTCAACCTGTTTTTACGCATGGATTCAAGCGTTTTACCGGCGATGACCGGCGGTTATCTCTAAATAGAGTATAATGAATCACCTAACTCTGCGTGGCTGCCAACCACCCGCTAAACGCAGCGGTACGGCAGTCATGCTCCCGTTAGTTGCAATAATAAATAATTTGTAAAATGGAACAAAAGGAAAAAAAGACTATCAGAAGTTCTACGATAAAGCAAGAGAGACTTCAAAAGAAATCAATAAACATATTATGTCGTTATCCTCTGGTATGCTTGTGGCTTTTTATTTTATTTTATTGGATGATAAGTATGTAATTAAAAGTGATGAAAAAGTATTTATTAAAATTGCAATAATATCTTTTTGTGTTTCAATATTCTCGTCTATGCAAGTTGTTCAATGGGAAGCAGATAGGGATTATATTTTGGCTTCAATCTTTGATGAGGCAAAAGGAAAAGATAAAGAAAATAATTTATTTAAAAAAAGACGAATTGAAAAATATCAACTATATGAAAAAAGAGTGGTACGGTGTTTTTTTCTATTAGGAGTAATATGTATTGGGCTCTTTTTACTTAAAAGAACTTAGCATCATGGCAAAGGAAATGAAACCTGGTGAGCAAATCTGGGACCATGCATTTCGGCTAATTTTTGAGTCGATAATAGTAGGTCAATTATTAGAAACGGATAATCAGAGTGCGAATTTCAGAAAAACTTTGAGCCATTGCGTTGGAGTATTTGCCATAAATTTCAATGAATTAAAATCTGCATTTTTTATTTTAATACAGCAAAAAGAGAATTATAAAAAATTGTTTACTTGGGAAGAACACAAAGGTGAATTTTACTCCCAACTTATCACTAATGAGGATGAACACATTCTTTTAGCAACTATAAATTTAAACTTCGCATTTAAAAATTTCATCATTTCTTGGCAGCCACTATTAGATTCCCTTGCTTCCCTAATATTATTGGTATTTGATGACAAGAAAATATTTAATTACAATAAAAAATACACAATATTTCGATTGTCGGAAGCATTAAAAAATGAAGAGATAAAGATTGAAAATGAAAAATTAATTAAATGCCTAACCACTGATTTAGACTGGTATAAATCGGATTTGCGTTTGCTTAGAAATCAATTAGTACATAACGTTAAAGTAGCGCATGTTCTCCCGCATCATGATGGCAACGTAACTTATTTTGAATTCAAAACCCTCTATGATGAGCCTACGTCAGATAAAATTCATTTTGAAAAGTATGCAAATTGGTTATTTGGAAAATTTTTTCTAATGACGGCAACCATATATGAAGAAATAAAGAACTTGAAAAGCAACTAATCGAGTAGGGAGAGGTGAGTAATTTACCCACCTCAGCCCTCTCACACCACCGTGTCCTGCCCTCCAAAAGTCGGTACCAAAAATAAGTAGAGAAAGTTGAACATCGTAACTTTCACACTTTAAAAGCGTACCCATGCGAAAAAGCAGATTTAACGATAGCCAGCGCGAAGC
>JALHRK010000262.1:0-5067 GCA_022841505.1 Saprospiraceae bacterium
CAATATGAACGCCACCGCCGTCGTCAGGCGACCCTCATTGAAGAAACGCGGGTTGCCCTCCAGTCCAGAACCGCGCAATTAGAACACCGCATTGAAGAAAAACAGCGCCTGTTGGGAACACAACAGCAGCAACGCGAGTTGTTGGACCAGGAAATGGAAGACAAAGACCGGACGATTCAGGTGCTGAAAAAAGACGAAAGCAAATTGGCGGCTCAGTTGGAAAAACACCAGAAATCGCACCAAAAACTGAACGACGCCATTGAATTTGTCATCCGGGACGAGGTGAGCAAAAAGAAACAAGCCGCCCGCAATCCGGAAACCCTGAAAAATTTCAGCGCAAAAAGCGCAGCAGACGAAGAACGCGAAGACGCAATCTCCCCATTTTCCAAAAAGAAAGGAAAATTGCCCTGGCCGGTATCAGGGGGGAGCGTAGTCCGAAAATACGGGCAACAGCCGCATCCTACGCTCAAAAACGTGCAGATCACGAACAATGGCATAGACATCCGCGCAGGGTCAAGAGCCGCTGTATCGGTGGTTTTTGAAGGCAAAGTGGTGGGCGTGCAATTTATACCAGGTTATAAAAACACCGTGGTCGTACAACACGAACGCTATTATACCGTTTATTCCAACCTTCAGGAGGTGTCGGTAAAAAAAGGCGAAGAACTGAGCGCCGGACAAGACATCGGCAGCCTGAGCAGCGAAACGCCGGAATTACATTTCGAGGTTTGGAGGGAAAAACAGCGGTTGAATCCGGCATCTTGGATCCAGTAGGGGGGTAAAGGTTAAAGGAGGAAGTTAAAAGGTTAAAGTTGGCAAATAGGCAAGTTGCAAAAGGAAAACAAACAACCCAATGAATCAAAATTCCCTCTAACAGGGGTACGCTTCGGCTCCGCTCAGCGTAAAAGCTTCGGCTCCGCTCAGCGTAAAAAAACTAAACACGAAAATGACAAAAGACTGGAATCTGGGAGAAGAAAAGAGTAAAGGAATACGCAAAGAGCCGGAGTTTGCAGTGTTGGTCGGCGTCATTCACCAACAGCAATCCGAAGCGCAGGCGCACGAATACCTGGACGAGCTGGAATTTCTGGCCCTGACCGCAGGTGCGCAAAGCACAAAGCGGTTCCTCCAAAAAGTCATCCACCCGGATGCGCGAACCTTTATTGGCAAAGGGAAAGTAGAAGAGATTGCCGCTTACATCGAGCGCAACGAAAACATCAATATGGTCATCTTTGACGACGACCTGAGCGGCAAGCAGACCAACGCTCTGGAAGAAGCCCTCAAAGTCAAAATCATTGACCGCAGTACGCTTATCCTCGATATTTTTGCCAGCCGCGCACAAACGGCCCAGGCCAAAACCCAGGTTGAACTTGCCCAGATGCAGTATTTATTGCCGCGTTTGCGCGGGCTCTGGACGCACCTTGAACGCCAGCGAGGCGGTATCGGGATGCGGGGACCCGGTGAAAAGGAAATTGAAACGGATCGCCGGATTGTGCGTGAAAAGATTGCATTGCTGAAAAAGAAGCTCGAAAAAATAGACCAGCAAAACGCCACCCAGCGCAAAAACAGGGGCGAATTCATCCGCGTCGCTTTGGTGGGATACACCAACGTGGGCAAATCAACGCTGATGAACCTGCTCAGTAAATCGGACGTTTTTGCCGAAGACAAGCTTTTCGCGACCTTAGACACCACGGTGCGGAAAGTGGTTTTTGACAGCATGCCTTTTTTGCTTTCTGACACGGTTGGGTTCATTCGCAAGCTGCCCCACCACCTGATTGAAAGTTTCAAATCCACCCTCGACGAGGTTCGCGAGAGCGATATTTTACTCCACGTGGTAGACATTGACCACCCGCAGCACGAGGATCAAATCCGCACGGTGAACCAGACCCTCAAGGAACTGGAGGCTTCCGACAAGCCCACCTTGTTCGTTTTTAATAAAATGGACCTTTACCGGACGCGCAATTACGACCCTTTCATGGACGACGAGGCCAAAGCAGAGATCGAAGAAGGGCTGCGCGGGAGCTTGAAACACCTTTTCGGGCACGATAATATTTTTGTATCTGCCTACACGAAAGAAAACATAGACGGCCTGCGCGATGTTATTCAGCGCATGGTGCGCAAACAATACATCATCCGTTACCCTTATCAGGCAAAACAGTGGGTTTAACCGCCCGATGATCACATGGACAACATCCTCACGAAATACGCAGCCCTGTTAGTCAACTACTGCCTTGAAATCAAGGAAGGCGACAAGCTGTTTGTGCGCAGCACCACGCTGGCCGAGCCTTTAGTTCGCGAAGTGTTTCGCTTAGCACTGAGGGCGGGAGCGGTCGTGGAAGTGGACCTGGAGTTCCGGGAACGCAACCGCATTCTCCTGCAGGAAGCCGGCGAATCGCAACTGCGCTATGTACCGGCGCTTTATGGCATGGCGATGGAATCCTTCGACGCCTACCTGTTCATCCGGGCGCCATTCAACCTGCGCGAAGACCAAAGCAGCGACGCTGCTAAATCGAAAATCGTTCAGGAAGCAAACAAGCCTGCGCAGCAAGCCTATTTTGAGCGTACCGCCACGCGGGCATTGAAGCGGAACCTTTGCCAGTTCCCCACCATTGCCAGCGCACAGGAAGCCGGGATGTCGCTGGAGGAGTACGAGCATTTTGTGTACGGCGCCTGCAAACTCTACGATGAAGACCCCATGCAGAGCTGGCTGAACGTGCGCAAGGCACAGCAAGGCATTGTAGATTTGCTCAACAGCCGCGAAAAAATCCATTACAAAGGCGACGGCACCGACATTACCTTTTCTACCAAAGGCCGTACCTGGATCAATTCGGACGGAAAAACCAATATGCCTTCCGGCGAAGTCTACACCTCACCGGTGGAAGACAGCGTCAATGGAGTGGTGCATTTCACCTACCCTGCACTGTATATGGGGCACGAGGTAGAAGGCGTTACCCTGTGGGTGAAAGATGGCTACATCGAGCGCTGGGAAGCGAAGCGCGGCAAAGATTTGCTCGACCGGGTCTTTCAGATTGAAGGAACGCGGCGCTTTGGGGAAGCGGCCATTGGAACAAATTACAGCATCGGACGATTTTCGAGGAATATCCTTTTTGATGAAAAAATCGGCGGCACCATCCACATGGCCATCGGACAGTCGTATCTGCAAACGGGCGGCAAAAACGAGTCGCCGGTTCACTGGGATATGATCGCAGATATGAAGCAAGGTGGAGAAATATTTGCTGATGGCGAATTGATTTACGCCGACGGTCAGTTTTGCGGGCCGTTAAAGTTGTAATACGTGTCCTGCTCCCCTACGTTTTGTTAGGAAGAGGGCACAATCAAAAAACAGTAGATTTTGCAACGTTTCATTCGTTATTGCGTAGATTTTTGTTAAACCATTATTTCTTTTGTCTTGGATTTTCTACATAACTTGCGGGTTGAAACTGAAAAGACCGGTCACATTCATCTCTAAACATTGAAAAAATAAAGTACAGCCGTGGAACGAGAACACAGACCTTACAGGCCACAACACCAACAACAACGAAGTAGCCCTCCTCCTCCCATGAATATTGGCGAATGCGTCGCCTTTCTGGAATTGAAGTATGGCAATATTTATGGTGGCTACCCAAATTTTTACGCGATCAGCGACATTGCGCTCCTTGTTTTTGAAAAAGAAACCAAGAAGATTTTTGTCGAAACCTGGTCAAATGGAGCCAATGTAGATATCGTCAGCGTTTTTTCCAAAGTGAATGAATTGGGACATACGATTGGCCGCGGAAAAGAAGTCATCAACCTGAAGACGCGCCGCAAAAGACCGTACGAAGAGGAATTCAGAATGGAAGAAGAGGATTTGAAGATGGCATTCCGGCAATTGCATCCGACAAAAATGCCCATCAAAAACTTCCTGCTCAAAAACATGAAGAAATACCGTTTCCGCGACGTCGTCACCTTTGATGGCCGCCGGGATGTATTTCTTTGCGAGCGCACCGGCGTCAACTTCGGTCGCCACAACGTTATTGATTTACAGCGCGAACTGAACAAAGAAACCGATTATCTTTTTTCACTCAACAAATTGTCGGTCGTCATCAATTTCGACATGGACAATTCGTACCTGCGCTCCAACAACCTCGAGTATTGGCTCCACCCCATCGCAGCGCGTCAGTTGATGCCCAAGTCGGCTGCTTTCGACGCCGCGCGCCTAATGATGGTGTACAACGAATACCACGATTACCACGAAGACTTCGTCATGAAGGCTGCCCTGGTGCTCAATAAGATTCAGAATACGAAGGTTTGAGAAGTAGAAGAATGAAGAAACACTAGCAGTGGATGGGCTTCGGAAAGCAATTTCTGAAGCCCTTGCTGTTTGTGGTCGCCAGCTTCAGCTGGCTGACCTCCAGTGGGAAAGGCTCCCAAATCTCATGTCTATGAGCTTAGCACGCTGGGGAAATTTTTTTTATTGATGATTGATGATTACATGATTGATAATTGATGATGGACACGATACAACCCAAAAACATCAAACGAGTAGGCATTGACACATCATCATTAATCAATCATCTATCATCAATTAAACTTAGAGCTTTGGGAGATACCCAAAACAAGCTCTAAGGAACAGCCGACCGCACCAGCCCCCAGTGCAATCCCTCCCCGCCAATCAGCAGCAGCAATCCCATTCCAAAAATGGTATTCCGCGACGTTTCAACCAAGTGAACGTGCATGCCGTAAAACGGGCGAACCAGCAGCACTTCGATGCACACTACCAGCGCCGCCAGCAGGAGCAGGAAAATGACGGTGGCCCGGACATGGTGCAACCAGCCCGGGCGCTGGTGGTAACGGCATTTTCTGAAAAAACGCAGCGCTTGTTCGTGCTCCGGCTCAATGCGGATCAATTGCCCGGCTATGTATTCAGCTTGTTGGTATTCCGCTAAATTGAAGTGAGAAGCTGCTTTGCGAAACAACATCCGGCCGAATACAGATTTGGCATATTCCTGTTCTAACTCCTGCGACATGCTTTCTCCAATGGCCACGTCGGCCATCAGCAGGTGTTTGCGGTAAGCGCCCGTCTCAAACAACGCT
>JALHRK010000262.1:5077-8822 GCA_022841505.1 Saprospiraceae bacterium
AGCCCGGCGGATGGCTTCTTCGTGCAGTTCGTAAAAGTGCAGCACATTCCGGTACGCGCCTGGCTCGATGCCTTTGAAGTCGCGGTAGACCTTTGAGTGATAGGTAGGATGTTGGAAGTAGGCCATAATTGATGATAAAAATATGTACCTATTTAAGTCTCCGCTGCCTCACACCGGTTTCTTCAATAACCGTGAACAAATGTTCAATCTGAAAACCCGGAGTTTGCAATAATTCCAAGAATATCTTTCCTGCTTCCGCCGGATGGCTTCCTTTCGTTCTGAAATACACCACAGCCGGAGGACTTTCTTTCTTATTCCCTCAAATAAGCGAATACAGCTTTAATGTCATCTTCCGTGACCTTAGGATAGCTTTCTATAAGCTGTTCTGTTGTCCAACCATTCGAACACAATTCCAGGATCAACTCGACAGAGATTCTTGTCCCTTTGATTGTGGGTTTACCCAATAAAATCCCCGAATCGGAGTGGATATGATTTCGCCAGTCTATCATCATCACACGATTTAGTTATTCAAATTTTTTTACCCTGCAATTAAGCCAACAGAACAGATAAGATCAAAAATGACCCCTAATTAATCAACTGCTTCCAATGCATACAACACCGGCTTCCCCGGACTCGCGTCTATCTCAAAAGGAGCAATCTGAAGGTTCAACAAATAAAAACCATCTTTGATTGTATTTTCCACAAAAATTAATTCAGTAATGGTCGCGCTGGTGCGGGGGTGCTCCGGATATTGCCAGAAAGCGCGATGGGACAGCAGCAGCCCGCCGTCTTCTTCCCGATCCACCGAAGGCAAATCGAGCAGCAGGTGTTGGACGCCGGCAGCGACCAGATATTCCGTTGCTTCGTGGTGCAGGTAGGGCGGATTGGCTCCAGAATAGTTGGTTTTCAGCTTTAACGCGTCATTCGGGAGGGTGCGAATGATAAAGGCCTCCACTTCGCCCGGTTCGAGCAGTTCAGCGAGTTGGTCGCGCAGGATTACCCGGTCGCCATTGTCGAGGCGGGTGGGGTAGAGGCTGACCAATTTTGCAACGTGGTGAAAAGACCGCAGCGATTGGTTGATGGTGTACGGTTCTTTGGCGATATGGCCGACGCATTCGGTATGGGTGCCGTTGCCGTGCGGATTAAAGCGCACATTCAAAAAATTAACGGGGCCGCCCAAAGCAACCGAGCCTTTGAAATCCCCGGCAATGACCGGTTCTGCCTGCATTGGCGGGGCATAAAAACAGTTGACCGTGTCCATGCCTTCACGCAAAGGCATCGAAATGTCTAAAGGTGCCGACAAATCGCAACCGTAGGTTTTGCCTTTGAAAGACAAGTGTACAAGCATTTTTTATAATTTGCTACCAATACTTGCGATGGTCGGGATAAGCCTTGTAAAACTGGTACTTCAAAATATCGTGCGTCGTCACAATGCCCACTAAGTTGTGGTCTTCGTCAACGATGGGCAAACCGTGAAAAAGATGCTCTAAGAAAACCTGTGCAGCAGCGCCAATGAGCTCGGTGGGTCCAAGCGTGGCAACCTTGGTTGTCATCACGTCCTGAACCCGGATCCGGTCGTATTCGCCTACTTCCCCGGCCAGCTTGGTCAGGTCGTAAGAAGTGATGATGCCGACGAGTTTTTTCCCTTTCACAACCGGCAAGTGATGAAAACGTTTGGTCAGCAAGACCTCCCTGACTTTGGCTAAAGTGTCTTCAGGACTCAAGGTGAAGACTTCGTGGGTCATAATGGTAGAGATAGGCTCATTCATACGCGCTTCTTTTTTGTTAGGCCAATATATGTCTTTTTGATAATGGGGACAACTAATTGTACTGAAAATGCCAAAGTCGTGTATAACTGACCATACTACTGGACATTTTCGTTTCAGGGCTTCAGACCTTATATGTTTCTAAAACCTATAAGGTCTCATCGCGCGAAAATGTCCAGTAGTATGGTAACTGACTATGAGAAGACAAAATGACAAAATCTCATTTGGCTCAAAAGGAAAATATGTAGCTTGCAAGTTCTTATATCATCACAACTATCCTCACAACGGAAACAAATTAGTGGAATGAAAAAAGCGTTTCTACTATCCTGCTGCATTCTGTTTGCGGCAAGCGCCTTATTCGCCCAGCGCCTCAACCGCGTTCAGGGCGATATCCTGATTCGGCTCGACAAGCGCTCCAATCCATCGGAATGGATCGCGCAATGGCAAACTTTTGAGGGCGTTCCCACCCTTGCCCGTTTCGATCGGGTCGTGTCTAAGCCGCTGAACATCTGGCTCATGACTTTTGATTATACAGCCATTGACGAGCGCAGGCTGCTCGATGCGGTGCGCAGCCACCCCGGCGTTGTCACGGCTCAATTCAACCACTTAGTCACCATGCGTTCCACCACCCCCGACGACCCGGGGTTTGAAGACCAGTGGCAGTACATCAATACCGGGCAGACCGGCGGCTTAGTCGGCGCGGATATTGACGCAGACTTAGCCTGGGACATCACCACCGGCGGCCTTACCGCAACCGGCGATACCATTGTCGTGGCCATCTTAGACGACGGCATTGATTTGAATCATCAGGATTTTGGCGACAACCGCTGGTTCAACCACGCTGAAATTCCGGACAACGGCATTGACGACGATAACAACGGATACATTGATGACTACCGGGGCTGGAACATCCTCAGCGACACCGACAACATTTCCGGAGGCGGGCATGGCACGCCGGTTGCCGGCATCGTTGGCGCTCAGGGCAACAACGGCATTGGCGTGGCCGGGGTAAATTGGGATGTGAAGCTGATGATTGTCAAAAATAATTTCAACTCCAACGAAGCTTTGGTGCTCGAAGCCTATACTTATCCGCTGGTACAACGCATGCGCTACAACGCCTCCAACGGGGCAGAAGGCGCATTTGTGGTGGCCACCAACGCTTCCTGGGGTACAGATTTTGGCAATCCTGAAGATGCGCCGCTCTGGTGCGCTTTCTTCGATACGCTTGGCGTTAATGGCATCATCAGCTGTGGCGCTACTGCGAATGGCAACATCAATGTAGACGAACAGGGCGATTTACCGACTGCCTGCCCCAGCGATTACCTCATTTCGGTGACCAATATGAACCACAACGACGTAAAAGTGACCGGGGCAGGTTATGGCGCTACGACCATAGACCTCGGCGCGTTTGGCGCGAATACCTGGACGACTGCTCAGAATAATGGATACAATGGATTTGGGGGCACTTCGGGCGCAACGCCCCATGTGACGGGCACGGTCGGCCTGCTCTACTCCGCGCCTTGTCCTGGGTTTATGACGCTGGCAAAAAGCGACCCCGGCGCAGCTGCACTGCTCGTGAAGCAAGCCATCCTGGAAGGGGTGGATTTCAACCAGAGCTTAGACGGCATTACGGTCACCGGCGGGCGCCTGAACGTTTTTAAAAGCCTGACCAACCTGCTCGTAAACTGCGGCGGGTGCTTCTCGCCAAGTAGTCAGAAAATTTCTGCCATCAGCGATACGACAGCTGAGCTGACCTGGAACATCAACGACAGCATTCAGCAGGTAGACCTGCGCTGGCGGGCTATCGGGGCTGCGGACTGGAACGAAGCCGACTCGGTGGGCAGTCCCTATGAATTTGAAGGGCTGCTGGCCTGCACGGATTATGAAGTCCAGTTGCGCGCTTTTTGCAGCAGCGATACCTTAGATTATGGACTGACCCTGCGTTTCAAAACCGATGGCTGTTGCGAAGCGCCCGGCTT
>JALHRK010000263.1 GCA_022841505.1 Saprospiraceae bacterium
TTTAGTGCTTATTTTTTATTGATGATTGACGATTACATGATTGATGATTGATGATGGACACGGCACGATACGACCCAAAAACATCAAAGGAGTAGGCACTTACACATCATCAATCATCATTAATCAATCATCTATCATCAATTATTTAAACAACCATCAAAACATGATGTCCTCACCCCAACTGCGAGAGCGCCTCTTCCAAACTTTTAATTTTCGCTTCGGCGTCGGCTAATTTTTTGCGCTCTATCGCCACCACCTGTTCCGGCGCACTGCTCACGAAGCGTTCGTTGCTCAGCTTTTTTTCTGTAGAAGCCGCAAACCCGCGGTTGTATTCCAATTCTTTGGTCATGCGCTGTCGTTCTTCCTCCACATTGATCGTCTGTTGCAGCACAACATGGTATTGATCGGTGCCCGAAAGGAAGGACACACTGCTCGAAATTTCCTGGGCTGCGGTCAGCGTAAGGCTTTCTAAATTGCCCATTTTGATCGCCATGTCGCGGATGCCGGGGGTATGCAGGAGCGCATTCGTAGCTGGCGTTTCCTGCGCGAAAACCGTCAGCAATTCCTGCATTTTGATGCCTTTGCTGCTGCGGACTTCGCGGATGCCGGTCACAATGTTTTTGGCGCGTTCAACCCGGTCAATAAATTCCGAATCGTACGCTTCGGCTGTTGGCCAGGAACTCACCACACAATCTTCGCCTTCTAAGCGGTCGCGCAGCTGGTGCCAGATTTCTTCGGTGGCAAAAGGCATGTACGGATGCAACAACGTCATCAATTGCTCGAACAAACCAATGGTTTTTTCCATAGTCGCCGAATCAACGACGGGCGTACCATAAGCCGGTTTGATCATCTCTAAGTACCAGGAGCAAAAATCATCCCAGATGAATTTGTACAACAAAATCAGCGCCTCCGACAGGCGGTACTCCCGCATCAGCGCGTCCATTTTTTCGATGGTCTGGTTCAGTTTGTGTGCCATCCATTGGGCGGCCAACTCGTTCACAGGCGGCGTTTGCGCATCCGAAACCTCCCAGCCCTTGATCAAACGCAGGGCATTCCAGAGCTTGTTGCAGAAATTGCGGCCCTGTTCGCATAGCTTGCTTTCGTTGATGACTTCCCCTGTTTTGGGGTCTATCGGCGCGTCAAAAATGATGTCGTTGCCAGCCGCGGCACAGCTCAATAGGCCAAAACGCACGCCGTCGGCGCCATAAGTTTCGATCAATTGCAGCGCATCCGGCGAATTGCCAAGCGACTTGCTCATTTTGCGGCGCTTGTTGTCGCGCACCATGCCAGTGAAATACACATCGCGGAAAGGCTGCACGCCTTTTGCTTTTGTAGCTTCTTCTCCCAATAAGCCCGGCGCCCATTCGTAGCCGGCCATGATCATGCGCGCCACCCAGAAGAACATGATGTCCCAGCCGGTGACTAAGGTATTGGTGGGGTAATAATAACGCAGTTCTTCGGGCTTGTCAAAGCCGTCAAAAACAGACATCGGCCAGAGCCAGGAGGAGAACCAGGTGTCTACCACGTCTTCGTCTTGCCGGAGGTCGGTCAGACTAAGTTCGGCATTGCCGGTTTTTTTACGCGCCTGCTCCAGGGCTGCTTCCGCAGTTTCCGCCACAAAAATATGCTCGCCGTAGTACCAGGCCGGAATGCGCTGTCCCCACCACAACTGCCGCGAAATGCACCAGTCGCGGACATTGTCCTCATTCAGCCAGCTGTTGTACATATTCCACATGTTCTCCGGAAAAAAGCGGACTTCGCCGCTGCGCACGGCTTCCAGCGCAGTGCGGGCAAACTCCTTCATGCTCAGAAACCATTGGAGCGTCAGTCGGGGCTCCACCACTGAAGTGGTCCGCTCCGAGCGGCCAATTTTTGTGATGTAGTCTTCTAATTTCACTAAATAGCCGCCTTCATCCAGCAACTTTTTGATCTTTTTGCGCGCAATAAAGCGGTCTTCACCCACCAGAATTTGTGCGTGGGCATTCAGCGTGCCGTCTTCGTTCAGGATGTCCAACACCTCCAGGTTATGGCGTTGCCCGATGTCGTAGTCGTTTTGATCGTGGGCCGGGGTCACTTTCAGCGCGCCCGTTCCGAAAGCAATATCCACATAACCATCGGCAATCACGGGGATCGCTTTGTTGATCAGCGGGATGAGCACTTTTTTGCCAACGAGGTGGCGGTAGCGCTCGTCATCCGGGTGAACCGCCACTGCGCTGTCGGCCATGATGGTCTCGGGGCGCTGGGTGGCGATGACAATGGCTTCTTCCGTTGACCCTTCCACGAAATAGCGCAGGTGGAAAAGTTGAGCGGGTTCTTCCTTATAAATAACTTCTTCATTCGACAGGGCGGTCAGGGCTTCGGGATCCCAGTTGGTCATGCGCAGGGCGCGGTAGATGCGGCCTTTTTGGTGCAGGTCTACGAAAATATGGTTCACCGCCCGGCTCAGGGGTTCTTCCATGGTGAACCGCGTCCGTTGCCAGTCGCAGGAAGCGCCCAGTTTTTGGAGTTGATCGAGGATGATGCCGCCGTATTTTTCTTTCCAGTCCCAGGCGTGTTTCAGGAATTCTTCCCGCGAAATGTCCACTTTGCGGATGCCCTGTTTGCGCAGCAACTGCACCACTTTGGCTTCTGTTGCGATGGACGCGTGGTCGGTACCGGGCACCCAGCAGGCGTTTTTGCCCTCCAGCCGCGCCTTGCGGATGAGGATGTCCTGGATGGTATTGTTGAGCATGTGGCCCATGTGCAGTACGCCCGTCACGTTCGGCGGCGGGATAACGATGGTGAACGGCTCCCGGCTGTCGGGTTCAGAGTGAAAATAATTGCAGGCCAGCCAATGGGCATACCATTTAGCTTCCGTTTCGTTCGGGCTGTAGCGCGTAGATAAGGTGGGCTGTTCCATCATGTTGAGTTCGTATCCTTATGTTAAGAACCATTTGCTTCTAATGGTTCCAGTTTTTTTTAGCGGGGCAAAGATAAGGAACATGGCGTAAATAAGTTACCTGGATTCGGCGAAGTGCTTCGACAGGCTCAGTATATCATATTTTTTTTACCAGGCAAGGCGAGAGAAGGGAGCTTAGCCTGCAGCTAACCGTGTTGGAAACCAGCACAGCAATTCGCTCTGAGGAATTTCTAATACAACCCTTTTTAGATAAAAGTGTGACAAAATATTTTGAATTAATTATTACGCCGGCCTTTTTGTCACACAATTTAAAATCCCCGCTTATAGTGCCGATTACATTGCACATTTTTAAAAATTCAAGAAGCACAACCATTTCAACATGATCAGCCTGGACAAAAACTACCTGCGCCGTAGTCAGAAATCAGATATTATATTTGGTCTTGAAAATATCTTCAAAAACCTGAAGATAAGGTACTCATTTTTATTTTTAAAAAAACTGACTGAAGCGCACCACAATTATCCCTCTTTGCAATCTATAAGCGATACACTTGATGTGTATCATATTAAAAATGAAGCCTTTGAATTTGAACAAAAACATGAAATTTCCGGCTTCCCGGAACCCCACCTCAGCTACATCGTCAATGATGGCACCCATGCGAAAATGTTTGTTTTTGTTCATGAAATAGGGGAGGGGAGCATAAAATATCAAATCCCTGCCAGTAATAAAGCTATTTTAATAGAAGAACCACTAAGTACCTATTTTAAGAAATGGACGGGCATTGCCTTGTTTTTTTCAAAAACAGCCGTCTCCCGAGAACCGGGGTACCTTAAAAACAGAATCGTTGCTGCAATAAATTATTTTAAAATTCCTTTGACAATCCTGCTTTTTCTGGCATTATCGGCAGTGGTACACGTTTCTGTGGGCGGATACAACAATTCATATTTGTTGTTTGGCCTTGAAGCCCTCAAGCTTACTGGATTTGTTTTTTCAGCACTGATGGTTTCTTATACCTACGACAAAAATAATCCATTAATCAAAGGCATTTGTGCCCTGGGTGAAAAAGCAGATTGTAATGCCATTCTTTCCTCTGACGCTGCTAAAGCTTTTGGACTTGTCAACTGGTCTGAAATAGGTCTGCTTTATTTTTCAGGCACGTATCTGATAACAATAATTGCCGGATTAAGTACTCATGCAAGCTTGTATTCCTGTTTGCTGATGTTTACACTGCTGAGTTTACCTTATACGTTTTATTCTATTTATTACCAACTTGTAGTCGCCCGAAAAATATGCCTGCTGTGTACAAGCGTTCAGGTTATTTTGTGGCTTGAATTTTTCGCGTTGCTGTCTGCAGACGTTCCATTTACTGGAATTGAAGGATTTTCCTGGGTTTTAAGCGCCTTAGCTTTGGTTAGCCTCAGTTTTATTTGGTTTTTAATTAAGCCGCTTATTGCCGCTTCTTTCAATTTGCCCGGAATGAAAAAAGAATTGAAGAAATTCAAACTAAATCCCTTCTTATTCAAAACGGCATTGCTTGCGTCGCGCAATTTACCTTATCCAAAGGAATTGGGAGTAGTTTTTTTCGGCGACCGAAAATCGCCAATACAACTGACGATTTTTACCAATCCGATGTGCGGCCCTTGTGGGGTCATCCATAAAAAAGCAGATCAACTGTTGCACGATTATCCGGGAAAAATTGGTTTGACACTCATCTTTACGGTTTCAGATTTTTCTGACAACAGGAGCAAAGCTGCTGCGGCCATGTTGGAATTGTATCAACAGAAAGGTAGCGCTGAAGCCCTTGAATTAATTGGCAAATGGTTTTCCCGTTCCAATAAAGACGCCGGAGAATGGATGAAAGAGCTTCAGCTCTCCGGTGACCTTGAAAACGTCCACAGCGAATTATTACGCCAATACGCAGGGCTGGTTGCAACCCTTCCCATTTCGGTCACCCCCACGATTGCCGTAAACGGCTATCAGATGCCCGAGGACTATTCCTTCGATGATTTTATGGAATTGGTTCCTTACCTCGTATAACAGCTGTTTTACTGTTGAAAAATTAATTCTAAAATAAGAAACAGGGGATGCCGAAAACCTTGACAGAGTAGGCATTTATTCATTTTTTTTAAACCTATTACCATGAAAGTTCTATCAAAAATTGAAATGAGATTTGTGACTGGCGGCTGGGTAGATTGCGCCTGGAGTGAAAGTGCCCAGGAAACGAATTGCTCCGTGTACGGATGGTTTGGCGGCATGGAATGCGAAGCTTCTTACAACGCAGGTGGCGATTGTACGGGCTGTAGCGGTGGCGATTCCTGCTGTAAAGGTGGGGGGTGTTCATAAGGAAACCCGATAAGAGCGGGAGGCCGAAAACCTTGACAGAGTAGGCATTTATTCATTTTTTAAAACCTATTACCATGAAAGTTCTATCGAAAATTGAAATGAGGTTTGTGACTGGTGGCACAGTGGAATGCCAGTGGATGGGCAACGAAACGTTTTGCGTTGTAACCGGTTGGTGGGGCACCCCGGAATGCAGTGCTACGTACAATGCAGGCGGAGACTGCACCGGATGTGACGGCGGAGAATCTTGCTGTAAAGGTGGTGGATGCACCCCGGGCCTTAATTAATGGATGCTAAATGGATTTGATCCATTTATGCATACAGCCGTAGTTAGTTTTTACTAACTACGGTTTTTATAAATTCTGAATAACTGATAAATTCTTATACTTTGAGCTCATTTCCTTTTTACAAACAGCACGATGCGATGGATTGTGGGCCAACCTGCCTGCGGATGGTCGCAAAATATTACGGGAAATATTTTTCTTTAGACAGGATCAAAGCGATTTCATTTGTCAATCGCTCCGGGGTTTCCCTATCCGACCTTAGCGATGCAGCTGAACAGATCGGATTCAGGACTACAGCGGCGAGATTGACCTTTGAAGAACTTGCTCAGGACATCACATTGCCGGTCATTGCGCACTGGAAACAAACCCATTTTGTGGTGGTGTATAAAATTACCTCAAAATATGTCGTCGTTGGAGATCCCGGGTTTGGCATCCTTAAATTGAGCAGGGATGAATTCGTGCAGGGATGGATCAGTACAAAGCAAAATAACGCCAAGGAAGGCATCGTGCTTGCCTTGGACACCACTCCGGATTTTTATGCAGTAGAAGGCGAAATTATTGACAAAAAAAAATTTTCTTACCTGTTTTCTTACCTGAGGCCTTATAAAAAATTAATTTATCAATTAGTATTGGGGTTACTTACCGGAAGTGTATTGCAGTTGATTTTCCCGTTTCTTACACAAGCCATTGTAGATACAGGTATTAAAAATAAAGACATTGATTTTATTACCATTATGTTGGTTGGCCAGTTGGTATTGGTTGTCAGCAGATCGTCGGTTGATTTCATCCGGGGGTGGATTTTTCTTCATATTGGTTCAAGAATTAATATTAAGTTGATTTCTGATTTTTTAATTAAATTAATGAAATTGCCGATTTCTTTCTTTGACTCTAAAATAGTAGGCGATCTATTGCAGCGCATTGATGACCATAAACGTATCGAGCAATTGTTAACGGCAAGTGTTTTGAATACCTTGTTTTCGGCACTTAATCTTCTGACTTTTGGCATCGTGCTAATGATATTTAATATGAAAATATTTTTCATATTCCTTGTATCGAGCTTTATTTATGTATTATACGTATTGTTTTTTTTAAAAAAGCGCCGTGAGCTGGATTATAAATATTTTGGACAAATGTCTAAGAATCAAAGTAATTTGATCCAGACGCTTCAGGGGATGCAGGAAATCAAGTTGTATAACGCAGAACGAAAAAAAAGATGGGAATGGGAACGCATTCAGATAGCCTTGTTTAAAGTAAAAATTCAATCCCTTAAGTTAATGCAATTTCAGGAGGCAGGGGCAGTTCTGATCAATGAACTGAAAAATATAACCATAACTTTTTTAGCAGCGAAATTAGTTATCGAGGGAGAATTAACCTTGGGGGTCATGATTTCGATTCAATATATCCTTGGCCAGTTGAACGCGCCGATCAATCAATTTATTGGATTTATTCAAACTGCACAAAGTGCAAAAATCAGCCTCGAAAGATTGGGGGAAATCCACGACAAAGCCAATGAAGAGTTTGAAGATTTTGGAACTACCCAGGCGATGATTCCGGAAGACATTTCAATGGAAATCAATAATTTATCGTTTAAGTATGGCGGCGAATCGGCTGATTGGGTGCTGGAAGACGTCTCGTTTTCAATTCCAGCCGGCAAAGTGACTGCTATTGTAGGCAGCAGCGGGAGCGGAAAAACGACTTTGATCAAGTTGCTTTTGAAATTTTTTCAACCTACCAAAGGAGAAATCAAACTATCCGGCAAAAACCTGAACACGTATAACTCTAAAAAATGGAGAGAAATATGTGGCGTAGTGATGCAGGATGGTTTCCGTTTTTCTGATACCATTGCAAATAATATTGCCCTTGGCGATGAGCATATTAACCAGGAACGGCTACTTAACGCCGTCAAAATAGCAAACATCTACGATTTTATAAAAATGCTCCCGCTTGGATTTAATACCAAAATTGGCCCCGAAGGAATCGGGCTTAGTGGTGGACAGCAACAACGCCTTCTAATTGCCAGGGCGGTCTACAAAAACCCTGAAATTCTCTTCTTTGATGAAGCGACCAATTCACTCGATTCTGAAAATGAAAAAGTTATAACTCAGAAATTAGAATCATTTTATGAAAACAGAACCGTTGTAATTGTTGCACACCGATTGAGCACCGTAAGGAATGCTGATCAAATTATCGTTCTCGAAAAAGGAAAGCTTGCTGAAATGGGAACGCACCTGGAATTAATTGAAAAAGAAGGCATCTATTTTAATTTGGTTCGCAACCAACTTGAACTGGAGCATTAATTAATATTTATTACAAGCAATAAATTTCGGCTATGTTGTCAGAACAAGAAAATCCTGAACAAGTAGAATTGTTGGCAGAAGAAACGATGGACGTACTGACTGCCCCACCTGCCTGGATTATCACCTGGGGAAGCGCCATCGTTTTTATTATACTGGCCCTGGTGGTTTTGGGCGCCGGATTGGTAGATTATCCGGACACCATAACGGCCACGGTTGGCATTACGACTGAAAATCCGCCAATTCCTGTGGCCGCGAAGGTAAGTGGCCGAATAGACCGCCTCTTTGTTGCGGAAAACCAAACCGTTCAAAAAGGGGATCCCCTGGCGCTGTTGGAAAATACAGCTAATTTTGCTGATGTCATAGCTTTAAAGCAGAAAATAGAAGTCATTACCCGTGATTTCAGCCTGGAATCCTGCCAGTCAATTTGGAATTTGAACCAGCCAGGCAACTATTCCCTTGGAGAAATTCAAAGCGGATACGAGTCTTTGACCAGTTTGCTAAAAGCTTATTTTTTTCATAATCAACACAATATCACTTCAAATAAACAAGCTATTATTAGCCAAAAAAAAATATACCTTTCCAATTTGATTGCTAATTTAAAGGAGCAGCAGCAGCTCAAAGAAAATGAACGGGATAAGATTATGTTTAAATACAAAATAAACAAGGAATTATATGATCAGGGCGTTATTACCTTACTGGATCTCAATCAAATAGAATTTGAGTGTATCAACAAAAATGCAGAGATTGTAAATGTTAAAAATTCAATACTCAGGAGTGAGATAGAAATTAATGATCTAAATAGCCAATTGCTCGAATCAGGTAATGCCCTGTCTGTCCAAAACAGCGATTATGGCATTCAAATCAAGGAGGCATTGAACGTGTTATACGCTCAAATTCTCAATTGGGAAAAAACTTTTTTGCTGTCCAGCCCTGAAAATGGTGTCGTAACGCTGTTGAAGCATTGGAAAGAAAACCAGATCGCCCTTGTTG
>JALHRK010000264.1 GCA_022841505.1 Saprospiraceae bacterium
GTCTGTTTTTATAGTCCGATCGCTGCGTTCATTTCGACTGGGCTTCGACTGCGTTCAGCCAGCAGCTCAATGACCGGTTGTTGAGCTGCCGGCTGAGCGCAGTCGAAGTCAAGTCGAAACAAAAATCGGTCATTTACACAAGTAAAATCCCGCTTTTGGGGCCGAGCATGCCTTGCGCTCAAACTCTAAAAACAGACACCGACTAAAAGGACAAATGAGAGGTTACTCCACGCCCTCCAGCTTGATTTTGTAATAGTGAACGCCGGCGCCAAATACCCAGCCCGTGCGCCCTTTATTCGTCTGGATTTTTACCCAGGGATCGTTTCGAACAATTTTTCCAAGGGTGATCTCCTGCGCAAACTCTGTGATTTCATTCATAAATGCGACTTCTTCATACAAGGCCAGCCGGTCAAGCACTTTGGCGTTTAACTTGGGCTCGGCACGCACGTTCAGTCCGGCAATGGTTACGTACAACGGGGTGTAGCGCTCCCGGACAACTTCTTTTGACGGCGCAACCACGGATGCAATTGAATCTTTAACAGGCGCATCAGCTGATGCAGCCGGGGTCTGCGAAGTACTATCCGCAAGTGCTTCTTCGCTTGCTTCTTCTGCGTACCGGGCTTTGGTAGCGCTGCATTTGGAGGTGGCGTACAAGATGAAAGAAATCAAAAATACGCCCAGTATGAGCAACTCTACCTTCGGTAATAATGAGGTTTTTTGTTCTGACATGAGTTTTCTCAATAATGCGGTTATTGTTCCGTAAGTTTAAACTGTTGTGGGAAATACCCTGGATGCAGGGCACTATGTTCCGCTTCGAAACGCTTGTGGATGGCAATGCGCCCGGTGGGCACCATCAGGTAAAGTTCCGCCTGCTCGTCGTAGATGATGGCTTGCAATTTTTTGTACAAGTCGTTTCTTTGCTTCTTGTCTAAGGTCACCTTGATCTGGTCAATCAGCGCATCCGTTTCGGCGTTGCCAAAACCCGTGCGGTTATCGCCTGTGGTTGACCAGTTTTGATGGGGTTCCCAAAGTGTAGGAGATAGCGCCCGGCCACCGGAACACAATTCATAAGTTCCTTTTTTCTGAGCATCAATCATCTCATTAAATTCTTTCGCAACCAACACTAAATTGATGCCCGATTTTTTGGCATGTTGCTGCAAAAGCAGGGCCACGGCCTCAGAGATTGGCCTGCCAGCCGTGTAAAGGTATTGCAGATCCAATTCCACTAATTTCCCGCTGATGTTTTTGTCAGCTGTACCATTGCCGTTTGTATCCATCCAACCGGCGTCCTTCAGCAATTGGCGGGCTTTCTCCGGGTTGTATTCCAATGGTTTCAGGTCCGTATTGTTGTATTCTGCATTTGGGTGTACGGGGCCAACTGCCCTTTGCCCAAGGCCATTAAAAATTGTCCGGATGAGTTCGTCCACGTCCAATGCATGCGCCAGGGCTTTCCGAACCCGTTTATCCCCCAGTTTGGGATTGCGGGTATTTACATAGATGAGGAAATTGGACAACATCAACGGTGTATGGAAATTGTAGCGCGCCGCCAGATCCGGATTATTGCGCAAACTGTCAAACATAGTTGGGTCAAGATCTGCTGCTGCGTCTATTTCTTCTGTGCGAAGCGCCGAAGACACCATTGTCGCATCTCCAATCATCTGATAAACAAGGCGATCTGGATAAGCTTGAAGTGTAACCCGGTCTATCCCATTTCCCCACCAGTTGCTTTTTTTGCTCAGCACAACCCGAACGCCGGTTTCCCAGCTTTCGAGGCGATACGGCCCCGATCCGCCAATAAATTCGATCTCATTGGAATATTTAGACGATTGGAAGTCTTCCGCAAAAGTTTTCAGTGCACCACCGGTTTCGCTCAACGCCTTTGCTTTTTCAGGCGTGCATAAATCAGTTATCGCAATATTCTTCAACAAGCCTTTGGGATCGTAGAGGTATTCGGGCATGATTGGGAATGCTCCACAGACCTTCTCTTCACCAATGATTTGCTTTTCGCTGGTATAAACCGTAAATTTTTTAGGATTGTTGGTGTCCACGATTACGTCGCGGATCAGGTCCAAAAAAGCCCGCACACGTGGTGCATCAACGAATGGGTTCATCACAGCTTTCAAGGTGAACAAATAGTCGTTTCCAGTTACCGGAGCGCCATTGTCCCACACTGCTTTATCGTGAATTTCCAAGCTGTAAGCGACGCCTCCTTTCCAGGGCCCGTCGGCAATTTCCGTTGCAACAGGTTCTTCCTTAAGCAATTGCGGCACTAACTCCAGGGTTTGAGGATTGACATACATCAAGGACTGAAAAATCTGGTTGCTAACCTGGGTGGAGTAGGTCGTTGAAGCCAGAATCGGGTTTATCCGTTCCGGATCAGCGTCGAGGCGGGCAATCACTTCATTGGTGGTGCGCTTCCAGGTAACGTTACTGTCGTTTTTGGGATCGCGTTTACAAAAAACAAAAAGGAGTGCAAGGCAAATTGCAACTGAGGAAAAGGTGAAAATGCGTTTCATGAGCGATTAAAGTTGGTGAAAAGAAACGGAGCAAAATTAGCGCTTTACAGCAAACTCGTTCACAAAAAATCCGGGGCGCAAAACACTGGGTCGCGCTTCAAACCGTTTGTGGATGACGAGTCGCTCCTGAGGCGCCAACAAAAAAATACAAGGTTGTTCTTCGTAAACGAGCTCCTGAAATTTTCGGTATAAACCCGCCCGCTTTTGTTCGTCCAGTGTGACGCGGATCTCGTCAATGAGCGCATCGCTTTCCGCATTCCCAAAACCTACCCGGTTGCCGCCGTCGGGCGTATTGCTTTCTGTGTGCCAGAGTTGTTTGGGATCATCCGGCAAAGGTTCCGCCACCCAGGCGCCGCCATGCAATTCAAATTCGCGGCGTTTCAGAGATTCAATCAGCACCGGAAATTCTTTCGGGAGGATATTGATTTTGATGCCGGCTTTTGCAGCGTTGTCCTTCAACACCAGGGCTAAACTCATGCTGAACTTACTGGCCGCGCTGGCAAGATAATTCAATTCAAGCTCCGTCCGCGTACCGTCCAAAACTTTATCCATCACACCATTCCCGTTGGTGTCTTCCCAACCTGCCGCTTTCAGCAACGTTCGCGCCTGTTCGACATTGTAAGCAATGGGCGCCAGATTTTTGTGGTAATAAGGCTTATCAGGATGAAAAGGCCCCACAACCCGCTGAGCCATTCCGGCATACAGATCGCGGATTACGGCATCCATATCCAACGTATGCGCCAGGGCGCGCCGCACCCTTTTGTCGTTGAGCTTCGCATTGCGGGTATTGATGCCGATGTAGAACAACTGCAAAGCAGCGGGGGTATGAAAATTATACAGCAGTTGCAGTGCAGAGTCCTTCCGGATTTCTGCAAAATCATTCACATCAATCTGACTTGCTACATCAATTTCCTGGCTTTTTAACGCTGCAAGCGCCGTTACCTGGTCGGGAATGATGCTGAAAACCAAACGCTCGGGCAAAGCGCGCAGCATGGGGTAGGTTTCGCTGAGGGCTTCTCCCCACCAGTTGGCTTTGCGTTTCAGGGAAATTTGTTTGCCGGTGACCCATTCCTCAAGGGCGTACGCGCCGGAGCCGTTGACAAAGCCTTTTTCGCGTGCAAACTGCTCACTGTGCAGGTTTTCGGCAAACGCAGCAAGGGTGGTATCTTCCGAAAGCCGCGCTGCCTGCTCCGGATCCGCCAGTGCTTTCAGCGTGTAATTGCGCAAACGCCCCTGCTTGTCGTAGTGGTATTCCGGATAAACCGGCATGTTGCTAATGGCAGCTTCGCCAAGGATGTATTTGCGATCGGTGTAAACCGTGAACCGCTTGGGATTCTTGGCATCCACCGCAAGGTCTTTTACAAAATCGAGGTAACTGCGGGCTGGTCCGCTGTTCACCTGGGGGACAAAAAGCGCTTTGAAAGTAAACAGCGCATCGTTGCCGGTAATCGGCGCGCCGTTGTCCCACACGGCTGACTCGTGCAGTTCAAAGGTGTACGAGATTCCACCTTTCCAGGGGCCATCGGTAATTTCCGCAATCTGTGGGCGGCTTTTCGCCAATTGTGGTTGCAGTTCCAGCGTGGCAGGGTCGAATTGCAACAGGTTCAGGAACAGCAATTCGTTGATGGTGCGGCTGTAGGCGTTTACCGTAATTAGCGGGCTTAGGCGATCCGGCTCACCGGGAAGCCTTGCAAATACGGTATTTTCAGAACGAAGATACAATTTTTTTTCGTCGGAATCGCCCATGCAGCCGGTCAGCAGCAGCGCCGTTACAAACAGAAAGCAGTGAAGTGGTAATCGCATGTTTAAGGGTGTTTTCGTTTTGCAATTTCACCCTAAGATAAGGAGGTTAGCGGGAATTTTGAAAATAAAAAAGCAGGTTAATCACGCAACCTGCCAAACTTACCCCCCTATATCCCCTCTTTTTGCGGCCCGTTTCAGTTTTTTATTGGCATAAATAGCGACTTCCACGCGGCGGTTGGCTTGTTTACCTGAGTTAGAGGCATTGTCGGCTACCGGCTGGCTTTCGCCGTAACCAATGGAAGAAATGCGCGAAGGCAAAACGCCCTGACGGGCCAGGTGGCTGGAAACCGCCTTGGCACGGCTTTCAGACAGGGTTTGATTGTGCTCGTTTGTGCCGGTATTATCCGTATGTCCTTCAATGAGGATTTCAGTATCGTCGTATTTTTGCAGGGTAGCGGCCAACTGATTCAGGTTGTCCCGTGTAGCGCCCTTGATTTGGTAGGAATCTACATCAAAAAGCAGGCCTGAGTCGAAAGTGATGAGGATGCCTTCGCCTACACGTTCCACGGTGGCGTTGCGCATGTCTTTGCGGATTTCGGCAGCTTGTTTGTCCATATAATTGCCGATAAGGGCGCCCGCTGTCCCACCAACCGCTGCTCCGATGAGGATGCCGATCGCCGTATTGCCCGAATTTTTGCCAATGAGTCCGCCTGCTACTCCACCGGCCGTAGCGCCAATGACACCCCCTTTCGTAGCGCGGCTGGTATTGCAGGCCGGAGCCGACAACAAGAGAATCACGAGGGTCAATATAAAGTGAAAACGATTCAGCTTGTTCATGATGTGTTGTTTTAGTTGTTGGAATGTTGATTTGTGATGGTTTTTGGGTTATTCTGGAAAAAAGGCAAGTTTGCAAGGGGCAAGGGGCAAGTTTGCAAGAGGCAAGGGCCAAGTTCGCAAGAGGCAAGGGGCAAGTTTGCAACCATTGCCTATTTGCCCTTTGCCTACTTGCCCCTTGCCTTCTTGCCTCTTACTCTTCAAAACCCTACTCTACCACGAACCGGTTCATCAACCGGGCAGTTTCCGTAATGACGCCATACAGGTAAGCGCCAGTGGGCAATTCTTCCGTATTCAGGAGCTCCGTGAAACGACCGGAAGGCTGGATGCCTTTATCAATTCGCTGCAGGAGTTTACCATCGGTCGAATAAATCTCAATTTGCACCTTGCTGCTTTGATCCAACTGGTAATTGATGTTGAGATCGCCAGAGGTCGGGTTTGGAGAAGCCGGGAAAATCCGGAGGCCATTCATACCCGCAACAGGTTCAGGTGATTGAGAAGAAATTGGGTCAAATGCAACCACAACGCCAATCAGAAGATTGGCTTCGAGTCCCCAGGAAGAAGGTCCGTCAAAAGGAAACCATCCTGATCCGTCGCCCCAAAGTTCGTAGGCATCGTTGCCGTCGCCACATTCGTCAGCAGTCATCCAAAGTCCAACGGTATCCTGAGAAGCGTACAAGTCTCTAAAATCTATGCTGATGAAAATTTCCGGGCCGGTAACGGCTGGCGGTGTAGCAAATGTAAAAATCGTTGGTACGAGGGAAGTCGAACTGGTGTCAATGTCGCTGACGTTGATGTCCGCGCTGACGCCAAGCTCCGTCCCCGGAGCACCTCCCGAAGTAATGCCATATACCTTGGCGCGGAGCGGGCCATCGTTTACCTCCGAAGCTGCGGCAAAGAAGCCCCATATTTCCTGAACGGTAAAGTTGTTGCCTGCTCCCAGGGTAACCCGCTGGGCTTTTTCAAAATCTTCATACCCGTTGTTCCCGGCGATAAAGCCCCAGTTATCCGAAAAATAACTGGTAATCTGGTCGCTACACGGCAGGGCAAAGGCTGCTCCAAACAAAGTGTCATTCTCGACCCGCGGGCCGAAAGACCTCACGGTAATACGGTTATCGAAGTGGGTGGCCTCCATGGCGCCATTTGCACTTCTTTGAGCGGTTAATGCGGTGGTCATCAGACCTAACAAGAGCGTTGAAAAGAAAATGTTCTTCTTCATTGTAATTGTGTTTTATACAAAAGTTAACAAAAGGGATGACGCATTACTGAGCGCTTGCCGGGGTTTTCCGGCAAGCACTCAGGACAAATTCTCTTATACTAACACACAATGACAGAATTAGATAAGACCGTTAACATTTATTGTCCCAACTCTTTAACGATGCGTTCGGCCTTATAAATATATTTTAATGCTGCAATGATGCCACCGGCGTGGACAGAAACAGTGCGGTTAGCCACCGGGTCGTAGATAAAATTGCCAGGTAGCGACTCAATGTTACCATCGAAAACCAAGCCGACTGCTTCGCCTTTTTTGTTGATGATCGGGCTGCCGGAGTTGCCGCCAATGATGTCGTTGGTAGACACAAAATTCAGGGGCGTGCGCAGCAAATCCGTCGGCGGATTTTTCCAACGCTCCGGCAAAGACCATGGGAATTGGCCATTGTTGCTGTAAAAGCGATCGTACAATCCATAATAAGTGGTTTTGACAGGCGCTACAGTTCCGTTGTAATCATAAGCTTTGACGATGCCGTCTGCCAAACGAAGGGTAAAGGTGGCATCCGGTGGAATGTTCAGGCCATAAACCTGAAATACTTCATTGCCAACTTTGGCTTCGAGCGCACGGCGGGCAGGGCCGCTTCCGCCAAATGCACTGCCCGCTTCCCGGTAAGCAGGCAACAGCAACCGCCCTGCTTTCAGCAGCGGGTCTTTGTCTTTGCCCCATTTTTCAGGTTTGCCTTCCAGCATTTTTTCCAGCTTTTTCGCGTCGGCAAAATCCGTTTTTTCCAGGATGCTTTTAGCCGTAGCCAGCGCTGATTTCTCCAGCAATTCTGACACATATTTATCGTTCGGGCTCTTAAACTGCTGCAACTCTCCGAAAAGCGTGGCGAGCAATTCCAATTCCATCGGTTTGTCTAAGCCCTGGGCCGTTTCTTTAATTTGAGTGCGCAACGATTCGAGGTCTTCTTCTCCTGCGCCGCCTTCTGCTGCTTTGACATAGGCATCGGCATAATGCATCAACAACAGCGCTTTCCCACCATAAGGGCTGGGCGCCAGCAGGGTGACCTCCGCAGCGTGGGGTTCCAGCACTTTGTAGGCGTTGGCAATTTGCACCCAATAGTCCTGCCCCTTAGCCACCGCTTTGGACTTAGATTTGATGTTGTCCTCCATCGCTTTTTTGCGGCCCATCAGCGACGGGTCGTGCATGCCTTTCACAATGCCGCCGATGGCTTTTACACTGTTGGAAAGGTTAAAAATCTCTTCCTGCACCTCGTGGGAAGGGTTGCGTTTGTACTCTTCCTGCAAAACCTTCATGCGGTTGGTCAGCCAGGTTAACTGAATTTTATAGCGGTAATCGCGGTCGTATTCCAATTGACTGACCGTCCGGAGGCGTTCTGTGCTGCCCGGATTACCCACCACAAACACCGGTTCGCCTTCACTCACGCCATCGGGGTTCATTTTAAAATAATTGGCAGAAGAATTTACCGGTTTGCCGTTTTCATAGACGCGCCAGAAGGTGCAGTCGAGGGTGTAGCGCGGGAAGGTAAAGTTATCCGGATCGCCGCCAAAAGCGCCCAATTCCAATTCCGGGATCAGCACCAGCCGCACGTCGTCGTAGCGCTTGTAGCCATAGAGCGAAAACCGGCCACCATTATAATAAGTAACCCGTTCGATTTCCAGACCCGTCCAGCCTGACATTGTGCCATATTGAGCAATCAGCGCTTTCAGGGTAGAATCGCGCAGGGTAGCGGTTTCTTTATCCGTTTTCGCTTTGGAAATCGCGGCGTTGACCTGGTCGGTTACATCCGCAATTTTCACCAATTGCTTCACGAACAGGTCTTCTACACGACGCTCGTCAGCGCCAGTTGCGGCGTAAAAACCATTTTTATCAAAATCTTCTCCCGGTTTCATAATTTTACCCACCTCGCCGCGCGAGCAATGGTGGTTGGTCATCAACAAACCATCCGGCGATACAAATGACGCAGAGCAGTAGCTGGAAAAGCGCAGCGCCGACATGCGGATGTGTTCCACCCACTTTTCATCGGCCCGAAAGCCGTACGTTTTTTCAAAATAATCGAATGGCGCTTGTTCCAGCGTCCACATTTTGCCGAAATCAAAGCGATCCGGTTCACCAGGCACGCTGGTTTTGTTGGGTTGAGCCCACGAAATAAAAGGCAATAACAACAGGATCCAAAGAGCTTTGGTCGTGCGGAACGATATCATATCTGTATGCATTTTTAAAGAAAAAAATTGGTTAGGGGCGCAAGATAGGAAAAATTCCAGCCTCCCTTCTATTTGGCCTGCCTGATAACGCTTTAGATGTGGGAAATCAGTTCTGAAACGCCGCAAGAATAAGGACGATTTGGCTTCTTAATTGCATTTTTTTTTGTAACTTTGGAGAGCATACAGTTGTATTCAACCACAAAACAAAAAAGCCATGACCATCTCTGATCAAATCAAACTTAAAGACATCCAGCTTGCTTTCAACGAACTGTTTC
>JALHRK010000265.1 GCA_022841505.1 Saprospiraceae bacterium
CACCCCCAAAACACGCCTGATTGTTCCATTAATTCCCTTTATGTCGAGTGCGAGGCCGTAAAATTCCCATAAACTGAGGGTTGCAATCAACCCGAACAGCCCGAGGAAAGTATAAGCTCCGCCATAAATACCGGCGATCATGACCGCTACAAAAATACTGCCCGTGATCATGCGCCTGCCCAAAGTACTCATATTGTCTGTTCGTTTTCGGCTCCCTCTTGTTGTTCAGGCAAGGCAAAGTAGCGTTGAATATAATATCCGACCAATAAAACCAGGAACAGCGAACCGGCTCCGGCGATCCAGTAGGGCTGTTCGGTCTGTGTAGCATCAATGGCGTCTAAAGCGTCGCCTGCAAAATACTGTCCGGCCACCTGAATGCCGTTAAAAAAGAAATGTGCAAGGATCGGGATCCAAAGATTTTTTGACCACAGAAACAAGTACCCCAACATGGCGCCCAGCAGGAACCGGGGCAAAAAACCTTCAAATTGCAGGTGGACCGCGCTGAACAAAAAAGCCGTGATCCATACCGCAAGCCCGCGTGTATGGGCAATTCGGTAAAATTGTTGCTGCACCACCCCCCGAAAAACGAGCTCTTCTCCAATGGCCGGCACTACGGCAACAACGAGCAGGTTGAACAACAACTCTCCCGGGGATTCCATGACGAGCAGTCCTTGTACCAGGTTGGAAACTTCCCCTTCCATGCCCACCATCCACTCTGGTAAAGGCAACTGGCGGTTAAGCCAATACACGGTTTGCGCCAAAGGAAAAGAAACCAGAATGAAAAGGATGCTCAATACGGCCGGCGTCAAGCGCGGGGCAACGTTCATCAACAGTTGTTGCGACCATTGCCTGCGGTAAAGGAGGATAAAAACACCCAAAGCCGGAATGGAAAAAGAAGCGAAGTGGCTGAGCAGACTAACCCAGCGCAATACCTGGCGGTCAGGGTAGGGGCTGTTTTCCCCGAACCCCGATAACAGCACAGATATATCCGTATTGTAAAGGTATGCAAGGAGCGCGCTTATTGCTCCGCCCAGCAGGTAACCAAATAAAATAGCGACCAGCAGCAGCAGCAGTGTCCAGGAAGCTGGGAACATAAAATCCCGGTTCGGCTTGAAATCGTCAATAGGAGATCGCTCCATCATTATATTTTTGCGCTGCAAAAATGGGAATTGTTTTCGGGTTTTCTATCTTTATCGTTCATACAAGCAAGCACTTATGACAAGACTGAGTGTCAACATCAACAAAGTAGCCCTGATTCGAAACGCCCGGGGAGGAAATCTTCCGGACTTGGTGAAGGTGGCTCAGGATTGTGAATCCTTTGGCGCTCAGGGGATTACGATTCATCCACGCCCTGACGAACGGCATATTCGCTACAGCGACGTACCGGCGCTGAAAGCCATTGTTAAAACTGAACTCAACATTGAAGGCAATCCCACGGAGGATTTCATGGAGCTGGTTTTAAGGAACCGCCCACACCAATGCACCTTAGTTCCGGACTCCCCGGACGCACTCACCTCCGATCAGGGCTGGGATACGGTGGGGCAAAAGGCTTTTCTGACCGATATTATAAGCACCCTGAGAGGAGCGGGTATCCGGGTATCCGTTTTTGTAGACCCGGTGGAGCACCTGGTAGAAGGTGCGAAAGCGGTCGGGGCTGATTGCATCGAGTTTTATACCGGCCATTTCGCACGGTTGTTTCCGGATGATCCGCGCCTTGCAGTTGAACCCCATGCCCGTTGTGCCCGATTGGCAAATGGAATTGGCCTGGAAATTAACGCAGGCCACGATCTGAACTTAGACAATTTGCGCTACTACAAAACGCAGGTTGAGGGCCTGAAAGAAGTTTCCATCGGACATGCGCTCATCAGCGACGCACTTTATTTTGGTTTGCAGAATACCATTCGGATGTATCTTAATTGTTTGATTTAAAGTTTTTTGCGGCCGGATTCCTCCAATACAATTCAAACATTTTTGTGCCTTGAACGATATAATGCCCACAATTTTCTTGCAGAAAGCAGGATAGTTCTATCTTTGCATGCACTCGACTTTCACAAACAGCCTAAATTTCTACGTCATCCTTTGATCACCCACGACAACATTTTTTAGGCTCATCCGACAAACATTGCTGTTTATTTTGAATGGATAGATACATCCCGGCTACTCATGCATTGATTCAAAAAGCGATTTAAAGCCAGCTGCGTCAACGTATTGTGCATAATTGATTTTTATTTTTTTACAAAAAAGGACTAGCATGAAAAAACTCTCACTAGTATTAGCACTGGTCTGCTTCGCTATCGGCTTTACTATGGCCCAGCGTGCAATCAGCGGGACGGTGACTGACGAGAAGGGGGAAGCCCTGATCGGCGCCAGCATTCTGGCAAAAGGAACCTCCACGGGAACGGTTACCGATGTAGACGGTAAGTTCTCTTTAAATTTACCGGCCGGGGCCGACGCCCTGGTCATCAGTTACACCGGTTTTTCCACACAGGAAGTCACCGTAGGCAACCAGACCACCTTTAGCATCAGTTTGGTGGAAGGGGTCATGCTGGAAACTGCTGTGGTTACGGCACTGAACATCTCCAGAGATGAAAAATCGCTGGGTTATTCCGTGCAGCAGGTTGGTGGAGAAGACCTGACCCGGGTGCAGGAAACCAATATTGTCGGCGCATTGGCCGGGAAAGTTGCCGGCGTTCAGGCGGTAACTTCGGCAGGCTCGGCAGTAGGCGGCTCCGCTAAAGTACGCGTTCGTGGCGTTAGCGGCTTGACCGGTGGCGATCCGCTTTTTGTTGTGGATGGAACACCGCTGGCCAACAACAACTTTTCCAGCTCCACAGGCGGCGCCGATTATGGTAACCTTGCCTCTGACATCAACCCGGAAGACATTGAGAACATTTCGGTATTGAAAGGCCCTGCTGCTACCGCTCTTTATGGCGAACGCGCCAAATACGGGGTTGTGATGGTAACGACTAAAAAAGGCAGAGCCCGCCAGGGTTTGGGCATTACGTTCAAATCGTCTTTATCTGTAGAAAATGTTTACATTTTGCCTGAGTATCAAAACGACTACGCAGGCGGGTACGACCAAAACTTCATTGATGTGGTTGACCCTGTAGATGGACAGACTTACAAAACGCTGGATTATTCTGCGGATGAAAGCTGGGGCCCACGTATTGACGGCACCGTTTACCGCCCCTGGTGGAGCTGGTATGACGATGAAAATTACGGCGAAACAGTTCCGCTGACCGCTAACCCGGACAACGTAAGGGATTTTTACGACACAGGTACAACGAACACGAATTCAATCGCTTTCAGTGGCGGCACCGGCAACCTTGGTTATCGCGTTGGCTTTACTAATTTGAACCAAAAAGGGGTTATTCCGAATTCAGAATTTAACCGGAATAACATCAATGTAAGTTTGAATGCTGATGTGACCAAGAAATTTACGGTGATTGCCAATTTGAA
Organism: Saprospiraceae bacterium; assembly: GCA_022841505.1. Classification (GTDB taxonomy): domain Bacteria; phylum Bacteroidota; class Bacteroidia; order Chitinophagales; family Saprospiraceae; genus JABWAJ01. The sequence goes on from JALHRK010000265.1 coordinate 3,460, forward strand.
CATGGTTTTCAGCGATGGCTCGGGCCGGCCTTCTTTTGGCTATTCGCCGATCTTCGGAAACTCTACGCAGTCCTTCAACCAATGGTTCCAACGCCAGTTGAACATAGACGAGTTGAGAAATTACAAAGCAGCCGACGGTTCTTTCCGTACCTGGAACATCCGTTCTACCAGCGACCCCCGGCCTTTGTACTGGGATAGCCCGTTCTTTGCAGTAACGGAGAACATTCCTACGGACAGCCGGAACCGCTACTTCGGGGACATTACCTTGCGGTATGCACTGACCGACAACCTGAGTATTCAAGGTGCAGTCAGAAGAGATAATTTCAACCAGCGCATTGAAGAAAGAATCGCTTCCGGCGGTCTGGAAGAAGCTTATTACCGGGAATATGTAGCAGATGGCCAGGAAGATAACTTTGAATTGCTGGCAACTTATCAGCAAAACTTTGGCGAAATTTCTCTTGACGCCAACCTTGGCGGAAACCTGCGTCAGAACAGGTTTCACGAGAATAATGCAGCTACAGTAGGCGGGTTGAATGTACCCAACCTGTTCAACCTCGGCGCATCGGTAGACCGACCCACGCTGAGCAGTAGGATTACCCGCAAAGACGTACAATCTGCATTTGCAGCCCTTAACTTAGGCTACAAAAACTTCCTCTACGTTGGCGGTACCATACGTAACGACTGGTCTTCGGCACTGCCGGTTGACAACAACTCTTACCTCTACCCATCCGGTAACGTAAGCTTGGTCTTTTCGGAACTGCTGGGAGCAGACTTCCTGTCTTATGGCAAGTTGAGGGCTTCCGTAGCTCAGGTAGGCTCGGACGTTGATCCTTATCGCATCGCTTTTTCCTATGGAATTGGTACGCCTTATGGTTCTTCTCCTTCCTTCAATGTTCCTGACCTGTTGCCGAATGAAGACCTGCGTCCTGCAATCACGACTTCATGGGAAACGGGTGTTGACCTGCGCTTCATGGGCGATCGGTTGGGCCTGGATGTAACGTATTACAACAACAACAGCAAAGACGAAATTTTGGCTATCCAGGTTCCTGGAGCCAGCGGTTTCTCTACCGCTTTGATCAATGCAGGTAATATCCAGAGCAAAGGTTTTGAAGTTGGCATTACAGCAGAACCTGTAACTGGAAGTAATTTCAGCTGGACGACCCGGATTAATTTTGCCAACAACCAAACTGAGATCATTGAATTGACGGAAGGTATTTCAAACTACAAACTGGCAGACGGTATCGGCGGACAAGGCTGGGGTGGTCTTACCCTCAACGCTGCGATTGGCGAACAGTGGGGTTTGCTCAGAGGCGGCGGCTACACCTATATTGAAGGAAGCGACCTGCCACGGATCAACGCAAACGGCTCTTATGTTAGAACGGCCAACAAAGATCTCGGCTCTATTTTGCCGGACTTCACGGGCGGTTTCACCAATACCTTCCGCATTTACGGATTAGAAATTGGCGCGCACATTGATTTCCAGGCTGGTGGAAAATTCTTTTCTGTAACTAAAATGTTCAACAACTACTCTGGTTTGGGTGCTGAAACGGTTGGAAACAATGACAAAGGAAATCCGATCAGGAATCCGATTGAAGAAGGTGGCGGTATCGGCGTACATGGCGTATTGGCTGATGGTACAGAAACGACGGTTTATGTTGAGCCAATTACTTATTACGCACGTTTATTCGGTTTCCATGAAAAGTGGATTTACGACGCATCTTTCATCAAACTTCGTGAAGTAAGCATTGGTTACAACCTGCCAAAACGTTTGTTTGGCAACGGTGGCATCCAGTCGCTGAAAATTGCGCTGATCGCCAGAAACCCATTGTTGATCTACTCGGCAGTAGAAGGTATTGACCCGTCTGAAATTTTACCAGGCGCCAACAACCTTATTTTTGAAGAAAGAGGCCAGTTGCCAAGCGTGCGTTCTTACGGCATCAGCGTGACGTTGGGCCTTTAATTTGTTCATTTAAAAAAAGAGGATTATGAAAATCAAAAATCTGATATATGCCCTACTGCTGGTAAGTTTTACCAGTTGCGGCGAATTTGATGATTTGAACGTTGACCCGAATAACCCGGTAAGCGTTCAAACCGGAACACTGATTACCTCTGCACAGCGCAGCATGAGCGATGCAGTGGGTTCTTCCCTGGGCGCTCTTTACGCTCAACACATTGCGGACATCATTTATACAGAAGGTGGCCGTTATCAGTCTATCGTCGCTGACTTTTCAACGTGGTACTCAGGCCCGCTGCAAAACCTGCAAACGGTTATTGACCTGAATACAGACCCGGCTACCAGCACAAGCGCAGCAGCCAGCGGTTCCAATGCAAACCAAATTGCCCTGGCGCGTATTTTAAAGGCTTACTTTTTCCACTTTCTGACGGATCGCTGGGGCGCATTGCCTTATTCAGAAGCGCTGAAAGCCAGAGGCGGAATTTATTCGCCCAAATACGACAGCCAGGAAGCAATCTATGACGATTTGCTGAAAGAGCTGAAAGAAGCTGTTGCACAAATGGATGGTGGCGCAGGCGTAAAGGGAGACATCATTTTTGATGGCGACATGGACAGCTGGAAACGCTTTGCCAATACACTCCGGATGAACATCGCCCTGCGTATGGCAGACGTGAGCAACGGAAAAGCACAATCGGAATTTAATGATGCGATCACTGCTGGTGTCATCACGGCAGATGTGTTTTATCCATACTTAGGGGAAGCCAACAACGAAAACCCCTGGTTTGCAAGCTTCAGGACAAGAACGGACTTTGCCGTCTCTGAACATTTGGTGGATTATTTGAAAGCGACCAACGACCCGCGCCTGCCTAAGTTTGCTGATCCTACGCTGAATTCTGTTGCAGCAGGCAATCCAATTTATACGGGCATGCCTTATGGCGTTACGAACCCGACTTCTTTGCCGCCGGATGTATCCTATCCGAACTCTACTTATGTGAAATGCCAGGATTGCCCGTTGCCTATTTATACCGTGGCTCAGGTAAATTTCGCTAAGGCGGAAGCTGCTGCCCGCGGTTGGGGCGGAGGATCTGCTGAAGACCATTTCAAAGCAGCCATCCAGGCAAGCTGGGATCAGTGGGATGTTTCCTACACTGCAGGTGAATTTGATACCTACTACAATCAGGCAAACGTGAAATGGGATGCAGGCAACTGGAAAGCATCTTTAGCACAACAAAAGTGGGTTGGCCTGTTCATTCAGGGGTATGAAGGTTGGGCAGAGTGGAGAAGATTGAATGGTCCGACATTCGTCGTTCCTGCCGAACCACTGAATCCAAGCGGTGGCATTCCGTTGCGGAACATTTACCCGACTACGGAAGCTTCCCTCAATGGTGTAAACTACAGTGCAGCCGTTACTCAATTCCTTGGCGGAAATGACAGCGATGGCGTCAGACTCTGGTGGGATGTGAACTAACTCAAGTTTTCATTAAGTTTGATCACGTAGAAAGCTGCCGGCACAAACCGGCAGCTTTCTTTTTTTTATTAATATTTTTTTAACACTTTGATAAAACAGAAGGCAGCGTTATATTTGCCGCATACGTTGCAATGACAGAATATCATCCGTTGGTTTATTGCTCAGAACCGTACAATTTTAGCTTTCCCGACTGAAACAGAAATTTTATTTATTGCGGATGATCACAATCTGATTACCCTTTGTTTTCGCGAACGTTAAGGAAACGTTGGCGGTTTAAAACAATGTGTATATTTTTGGTTTCAGTTTTCTAAAACAAAATTGGATTAGTATGAAAAAACTCTCACTAGTTTTGACGCTGGTCTGCTTCGCCTTTGGTTTTGCCATGGCCCAGCGGACAGTGAGCGGAACCGTGACGGACGAAAAAGGAGAAGCGCTCATCGGCGCCAGCATCCTTGCTAAAGGCACGTCCACCGGTACCGTTACGGATGTAGACGGCAAGTACTCCCTTTCAGTACCTGCCGGTAGTAATGTTCTGATCATAAGCTACACGGGCTTTAGTGAACAGGAGGTTACTTTAGGCGCTTCCAACATCGTGGATGTTACCATGAAAGAGGGCGTTCAAATTGATGAAGTCCTTGTGACGGCGGTCGGTATCCAGCGCGAAAAGAAAGCTCTGGGATACTCGGTGACCGACCTTGCAGGCGACGAATTGGCCCAACGGTCTGAACCCGACCCGGTTCGTGCAGTAGCGGGAAAAGTCCCCGGTGTGCAAATCACAGGTGCGGGTGGCGCTCCAGGCCAGTCCACCAAAATCAACATTCGCGGCAACTCCTCTCTGACGGGGAACACCCAGCCGCTGTTTGTTGTAGATGGTATTCCTTTTGACAACTCGGTGAACGCAACGACGGGTTCAACGGGTGGTTCTCAGTACAGCAGCCGTTCTTTCGACATTGACCCGAACAACATCGAGTCTATGACGATCCTGAAAGGCGCCGCTGCTGCGGCTCTTTATGGTTCCCGAGCCACCAACGGCGTTGTGGTAATCACCACCAAGAGCGGTAGCAAAAAAACGCGTAAAGGTTTGGAGGTTTCCTACAACTCTTCCTTCCAGTTAGAGCAAATTTCCGGCGTTCCTGATTATCAGGATGTTTATGGACAAGGTTCCAACCAGGTTTACAATGGCGGGTTTATCGGCAACTGGGGTTCGCCTTTCCCTACGGAGGTTGACCGCCTGAATTCGACTTATGGAACAAACTACAGCAAGGTGAATGCACCGGGCTATCCGGAAGGAACCATTCCTCACCCGTTGGTTTCTACGGGTTATGCACAGCCTCGCTTTTCCAACGTTTTTCCTGAATTGTTTGAAACACTGCCCGATGGCACACGCCGTGCGCTGCCGGTTCCTTACCGGCCTTACGAAATTATTGACAACTTCTTTGAAACCGGGCAGCTTTGGGAAAACTCCCTCACCATCAACGCTGGTGGCCCCGATAACAGCCTCAGCGGTACCGTTTCCCGCATGACCAATCAGGGGATTGCGCCAGGTACAGATGCATCCAGAACTTCTTTGAGTTTTGGCGGAAACTCTAAATTGGCAAACGGCCTGATCGTTTCCGGGAATGTGACCTATGTGAATACCACACAAGGCAATCCGCCGAGCGCGGGCGCTATTTACGGTGGTAACTTCGGCGCATTGTCACCCTCCATCTTTACCCGTTTGTTTTATCTGCCCCGTAACTTCGACTTGACCAGTTCGAACCCGGAAGGTATTCCTTATCCGTTCGAGAACCCGATCAGTGGCGATAACGTATTTTATCGGGCATTGGATAACCCACTGTGGTTGGCTAAATACAGCCGTTACGAGAGCGACGTCAACCGTGTTTACGGGAACATTGCGCTGAGCT
>JALHRK010000266.1 GCA_022841505.1 Saprospiraceae bacterium
ACCTTTGTTTTGGGCCCGGTTACCGAAACCTTCGCATTCACCGGTAATGTTCAAAACTGGGTGGTTCCCCCAGGTGTGACGTCTATCACGGTGGATGTCTATGGCGGAGATGGTCACGGCGCTCTGGGCTTAGGAGGTAGAGTTCAGGCCACGCACCCGGTCACTCCGGGCGAAACCTTATACCTGTATGTGGGCGGTGCTGGCACAGAAACAGCTGGCGGGTTCAACGGCGGCGGCTCGGGTGGCTTTCGTACCGACTATGGAGGAGGAGGAGGAGCTTCTGATATTAGGCGGGGAGGTACTACACTCAATAATAGAATCATAGTGGCTGGCGGCGGTGGCGGCACGGGTGGTAATTGCGGCACCAATACTGCTGAAGGCGGACACGGCGGCGGCCTGATCGGTGGAAGCGGTTGTGACTTTTCATGTGTCTCTTGCCAATACACAGGTGCCGGAGGTACCCAAACAGCGGGCGGCGTCGCAGGGCCAACGAGCTTTATTCTCTGCACGGGCAACCAAAATGGTTTTTTGGGTGCCGGCGGCTCTAATATAGCTGACTTTGGTACCGGCGGTGGCGGCGGATACTATGGCGGCGGCTCTGGTTGTTTTGAAGGCGCTGGCGGCGGAAGCAGCTACACCTCAAATCTGGCAACGAACGTTATTCATACGCAAGGGGTTCGATCCGGAAATGGCCTGATCAGCATTACCTATGGCAACCAATCCCTGACCCTTTCAGAAGGACAAGTAAGTGGTTCTGTCTTTCCAGTGGGCGTCACCACCAATACCTTCACGATAAGTGATGATGCTGGAAATATGGCAAATTGTAGTTTTAATGTCACGATTAATGACGTGGCTAGCCCGACCATCACCTGCCCCAATACGCAGACCCTGGCCTTGGGCGCGAACTGCACAGCTGCCCTGCCCGACTACACCAGCTTGGCTACCACCGCCGACAACTGCGGCGTGCAAAGTGTAACCCAGTCGCCCGCAGCAGGCACCCCCGTATCAGGTGCAGGCAACATGAGCGTGACGCTGACGGTGACAGACGTGAATGGCCTGACGAACAACTGCACCTTCACGGTAACTAAAGCAGACAATACCGCTCCGACGATCAGCTGCCCGCTTACGCAAACATTAGTGCTTGGCGCAAATTGCACAGCAACGCTGCCGGATTATACCACACTGGCTACAACCGGCGACAACTGCGGCGTACAAAGCGTGACGCAATCGCCCACGGCAGGCACGCCGGTTTCCGGCACAGGCAACATGATGGTAACCCTGACGGTAACCGACGTGAATGGCTTGACCAACACTTGCACCTTCACGGTAACGAAAGTGGACAATACTGCGCCGACGATCAGCTGTCCGGTTACCCAGACGTTAGTGCTTGGCGCAAATTGCACATCAACTTTACCGAATTATACGAGTTTGGCCACTACGGGCGACAACTGCGGCGTACAAAGCGTGACGCAATCGCCCACGGCAGGCACGCCGGTTTCCGGCACAGGCAACATGACGGTGACCCTGACGGTAACCGACGTCAATGGTCGAACCAACACTTGCACGTTCACGGTAACGAAAGTGGACAACACGCCACCTGCAGTTGTTTGCAAAAACACGACAGTATTCATTGGAAATACAGGCACTTATACACTCCAGGCTGCGGATGTGTTCAATGCAACAGCGTCTTCCGACAACTGTTCCGGGGCGCTGACCGTGACGAATATTTCGCCGGCGACGGTGAGTTGCAGCCAACTCAACCAAACCATACCGGTGACGGTCACGGTGCAGGATGGTAGCGGGAACACAGCGACCTGCACGGCACAAATTACGGTGCAGGAAGGTACGGCTTTACCCGTTGGCTGGGGCAGCAACAATATCGGGAATGCCAATGGATCAGCCGGATACAAGGCTTGTTCGTTCAATGGATCTTTTACGGTGTCAGCAAACGGATTTTCAATGGCTACTTCCGATGTATTGCATTTTGCTTCACAGCAATTGTGTGGGAACGGAGAAATCACTGCTCGTATTTCAACCGTGAGCGGCGGCGGCTGGGGCGGTGTCATGATCCGCGAAAACCTGCTGCCGGGTGCCAAAAAAGTGACTTTGAAAACGCAGTTGACCAGTCTGATTCGCCGCGAAATTCGCTCGGTCGCCAATGGCGCGGCGTCCATTCTGAACTTCAATCGTCCACAACACGCTTGGCTGCGGTTGGTGCGCAGCGGCAGCACGTTCACAGGTTATACTTCTTTGAACGGAACCACTTGGAGTTTTGCATTCTCGACCACGGTAAGCATGTCGGGTTGCGTGCAGGTTGGGGTGTTTGCGGAGAGCATCAATGCCAATGCTGCAACGACGGCAACCTTCTCCAATGTATCGGTTACCGGATCGGGGAACAATTTAGCCGCCGATTTGGCCAATGTGAATGCTCCGTCAGAAAATGGCGAGCAAGTCCGGGTCTTCCCTAACCCAACAACGGGTGAAGTGACCATTGATCTGGATCTCCACGCCGGCAAACCGGGTACAATTCAGGTGTTCAATGCATTGGGCGCGCTCACCACACAGGCGCGCCTGATTCCGGGCAATCCTGAAACGCACCGCCTGCACATCGGAGATATTTCGGGGGTATATACGGTTGTGATTCAGTTGGAAGACAGTAAGATTGTGCGCCGGGTGGTGGTTCAGTCTGAATAGCGGAAATTTTTTTAAAGCGTGTTATACAGAAACATCCCGAATTTTGGAGGTTGCTGAGGTTCGGGATGTTTTTTTGCAATGGTGTAGTACCCAATATGATCGGCGGCACAAAATATCCCATCAGAGAATCCTGACAATACCTTTGTACTCGAAGATTGCCTGAATTTGTTTTGGACAGAGCCGTATCAGACGGGTTAAAATTTCCTTTCCTGTGAAATTCCGTCCATTCACTGGAAATCCGGCTACGTTCCCTGAAAAAATTTCCATTCATCCCCGCTCCGGGGCAATTTCACTTGCAAAACGGTGCCAATGCTGTTTTTTTCGCTACCTGAAAGCGGGAAAAACGGCACAACGTTGCATCGCTGCCCCGCTCCCTTGCGCAAGGGAGCGGCGGTGGGCGGTGTGGGTTGGGCGGCCATTTTATCATTCATCTTTAAAACCGTTGTGCCATGAATCCAAGCTTTCCTTTTCCGCATGCTAAAACGCACTTGCTGAGTGGCGTTTTGACCTTATTCTTTATCTTCCTGTCTTTACAAGTCCATGCTGTCGTCCGCTATGTGAAACCCACTGCCAGCGGTACGGGCAACGGCTCCTCCTGGGCGAATGCCTCCGCCAACCTGCAGGCCATGATTAACGCTTCCGGATCGGGAGACGAAGTCTGGGTGGCTGCGGGCACGTACAAGCCCACGAGTGGCACCGACCGCAGCATTTCCTTCTCCATGAAAAACGGCGTGGCCATCTACGGTGGCTTCAACGGCACGGAGACGCAGCTTTCGCAACGAAACTGGCGGACGAACGTGACCACGCTGAGCGGGGATATTGGAATTTCGGGGAATAATTCAGATAACAGCTACAGTGTAATTGCTAATGAGGGAATCAATTCTGCCATATTTGATGGATTTACGGTAACGCAGGCAAATTCTACTCCTCCAACGGGCGATCTCCTCGGCGGAGGAATTTACAATGCCGGGTCATCTCCCATTATTAGAAATTGTATTTTTTCCAATAACACTGGAAGCTATGCAAATGCAGGGATATTTAATTTTAATGATGGGACTCCAACGATTATCAATTGCCTTTTTATCAATAATGTCGGGACTGTGTATTCCTCTGGAGTGATTAACTTTGGTGGCAGTGCAAACATAATAAATTGTACATTTTATGGCAATCATACGGCTATTTTAAATCAGGGAGGGAATGCATTATCAGTTAGGAATTGTATTCTCTGGGGGAATAATAACTCATTTAATCTTTTAGTTCCCCACCCTGCTACCTTAACCGTTGCTAATTCTATCGTCCAGGGCGGCTGGAGTGGCACGGGCAATCTCAGCACCGACCCCCTCTTCGTCAACGCCGCTGGCGGCGACTTCCGCCTGCAAGCCTGCTCGCCTGCCATCAACGCGGGTGGCAATGGCTATGTACCAGGCGGCATTACCACCGATTTGGATGGCAATGCCCGCTTCTACAATAACGGAACGGTGGACATGGGGGCGTATGAATTTCAGAGCACGCCTCCTACCTTCGTCACCTGCTACCGGGACAGCGATAATGACAGCTTCGGCAACCTGGCAATGAGTCAGGTATTTTGCAACACCTGTGGTACGGGGTATGTTCCAAATGGCGCCGACTGCAACGACTCCAACCAAGCGATCAATCCTTTCGCTGCTGAAATCTGCGATGGTGCAGACAACAACTGCAACACCCAAACCGACGAGGGTAACGTCTGCTGCCCTTCGGGTAATGTCATTTATGTAAAGGCCAACGCCACCGGTGCCAACAACGGCGCTTCCTGGACCAATGCTTACACTAATCTGCAAAGCGCTCTGAACAACAACTGCGCGGGTATCACCGAAATCTGGGTGGCCGCGGGCACCTACAAGCCCACCACAGGCACCGACCGCAATATTTCCTTTGTGATGAAAAACGGCGTGGCCATCTACGGTGGTTTCAACGGCACGGAGACGCAGCTTTCGCAGCGCAACTGGAGGACGAACGTGACCACGCTGAGCGGTGACATCGGGGCGGCTGGCAATGCAGACAATACTTACCGGGTCATCAACAATAATTTCATTGCAAATGCACCACTGGGCAGCAGCGCCATTCTGGATGGCTTTACGGTGGAGGCAGGCAATGCGAATGGCAGCTTCCCCTTGAACCTTGGTGGTGGCATGTGGAATGCCTACGCCTCGCCTACGGTCAGAAACTGTATTTTCAGGAACAACGCAGCCACCTCAGGTGCGGCAATTTTCAATGACAACTCTCAGGCAAATGTGGCCAACTGCCTGTTCACTGGCAACAGTTGCAGCACAGCGGGCGCTGCCATATCCAATGGCGGTGGCACGGCTTCGGCCACGGTCATCAACTGCAACTTTTATGGCAACACGGGCGGCAACAGCACGATAAGCAACGAGGTGAACGCAACCGCCATTTCCAACTGCATCGTGTGGGGCAATGCCAATGGTATATCTGGTGGCACGGTCAGTTATTCCATTGTGCAGGGCGGTTTTAGCGGTACGGGCAACCTGAACGCTGACCCGCTTTTCGTGAACGCTGCTGGTGGCGACTTCCGCCTACAGGCCTGTTCTCCTGCGATGGATGCGGGTACAAATACCAACGCTCCTTCAACCGACTTTGAAGGGAATGTTCGCCCTTTCAATGCTACAGGAGTAAGCAATGCCGACATGGGAGCGTACGAGTACCAATCTACGGTTAATGTGTGCACCGCTTGTGAGTTGCTCATAGAAGGTAGAATTTACGTCAACGCTTCTGCTTCAGGTAGCAACGACGGGCGTTCATGGGCGAATGCTTTTACGGATTTACAATTGGCGCTTGCCTTAGCTCGTTCGAAACCTACTTGTGTGACTCAAATCTGGGTAGCGGCAGGAACTTACAAACCCACCACAGGTACAGATCGTAACGCCTCTTTTTCTATGATTAATGGCGTAGCGATATACGGAGGGTTTAATGGTACGGAAACCCAGCTTTCGCAGCGAAACTGGGCTGCAAATGTTACCATCCTCAGCGGTGATATCGGGGTAATAGGCTATCCCAGCGATAATTGTTATCATGTTATATTTAATGATGAGAACGGGTTAAACAGCACAGCGCTCCTTGATGGCTTTACCATTAGGGGGGGGGATGCGAATAGCTTTAGTCCGAACGATCGGGGTGGCGGGATGTGCAACCTCGCCTCCTCTCCAGCAGTGGCCAACTGTATTTTCACGGGCAATTGGGCGGTATCAGGCGGCGGGATGCACAATGAGGATTCTTCTTCCCCAGTCGTAACCAATTGTCACTTTTTTGGTAATTCGGCAGGTAGTATGGGTGGAGGGGTTCATAACCGCTTTGGATCTCAACCTAATTTTATTAATTGTACTATTTCGGGCAACATCCCGTCTGAAGTTTTTTATTTTGCAGGCTTTCCAAGTTTTACCAATTGTATTATCTGGGGAAACCATAATTTAACCGGGAGTAACTCTGTCGTCACCTATTCTATCATACAGGGGGGGCATCCTGGCACGGGCAACCTGAACACCGACCCCTTCTTTGTTAACGCAGCCGGCGGCGACTTCCGCCTCCAGGCCTGCTCGCCTGCCATTAATGTGGGCAGCAACGCCGCTGTGCCAGGAGGCATCACCACCGACTTGGACGGCAATCCCCGCTTTTTCAACAACGGAGTGGTAGACCGTGGTGCCTATGAATTTCAGGGCACGCCTGTGGCGATGGTTACCTGCTACCAGGACAGCGACAACGACAACTTTGGCAATCCGGCAGTTAGTCAGGTGTTCTGCAACGCCTGTGCTACAGGGTATGTCGCCAACAACACCGACTGCAACGACGCCAACGACGCCATCAATCCCCTCGCATCGGAAGTCTGCGATGGCGCAGACAACAACTGCAATACCCAAACTGACGAGGGCAACGTCTGCTGCCCATCGGGCAATATCCTTTATGTTAAGGCCAACGCCGCCGGCGCCAACAACGGCGCTTCCTGGACCGATGCCTACACCGATCTGCAAAGCGCCCTGAACCGCAATTGCCCAAACATCACAGAGATCTGGGTAGCCGCAGGCACTTACAAGCCTACCACTGGCTCGGATCGCAATATCTCCTTCGTCATGAAAAACGGCGTGGCCATTTACGGAGGTTTCAACGGCACAGAGACCTTGCTTTCGCAGCGGAACTGGAGGACGAACGTGACGACGCTGAGCGGGGATATTGGGACGGCCGGGAATGCCGACAACAGCTATTCCGTAGTTTATGCTGGCTCTGGTGTAAACAATACGGCCATAATTGACGGTTTCACGGTGACTGGCGCTGCTGGCGGAACTTATGCTGGTGGTATCTATGTGGTTAATGGTTCTCCCACCATCTCCCATTGTTTGCTCATCGGAAATTCAAGCACCGTTTTTGGAGGTGGCTTGGCCTGCTATAATGGTTCCCCTATCGTGACCAGTTGTACTTTTTCAGGCAACACATCGAATGCCGGTGGTGGGATGGCAAATGGTTTTGGAGGCATGCCCATTGTAACCAATTGTCTTTTTATCAATAATACCGCTATATATTTCGCTGGTGGAGGTGGCCTATTCAGTCAGAATACATCCATGACCCTGACCAACTGTACTTTTTCTGGCAATTCTCCGGAAAGTATACACTGTAATGTTGCCATCAACATTTCCAATTGTGTTATTTGGGGGAATTCGCTTAATTTTTACAATGCCAATGCCAGTATCAGCAATAGTATTGTAGAGGGCGGCTACGCCCAGTGCCTCGACTGCCCGAATGGAAATGGCAACGCCAACCCGCTCTTCGTGAACGCTGCGGGTGGTGATTTCAGCCTCCAAGCCTGTTCGCCCGCTGTCAATACAGGCAGCAATGCGGCGGTACCCGGAGGGGTCACAACGGATCTGGACGGCAACCCGCGCACCTTTGGCGGCACGGTGGACATGGGCGCGTATGAATTCCAAGCTGCGCCTACACCGATTGTGCCCGTTTGCCAAAATCAAACCGTGTTGTTAAACGACATGGGCATGGCTACCTTTTCTGCTGCTTTGCTGAACAATGGCTCTACCGGATGCGGCACGCTCCTCTATACCGTAGGCGGGCAGTCCACCCTCAATTTCACCTGTTCCGACACCGGAAGTCCCATTCCCGTAACACTCACCGTGGCCGATAATCGCGGGATCACGGCTACCTGTTCGGCTATGATCACAGTAGTAGACAACACCGCTCCGACAATCACCTGCCCGGCCACACAAACTTTAGTGCTTGGCGCAAATTGCACGGCAACTTTACCGAATTACACGAGCTTAGCCAGTACCGGCGACATCTGTGGGGTGCAAAGCGTGACCCAATCGCCGATCGCAGGCACTTCGGTCTCCGGAGCAGGCAACATGACTGTAACGCTGACGGTAACCGACGTAAACGGCAACGAAACCGAATGTACGTTTACAGTCACCAAAGTAGACAACACCGCTCCGACGATCACTTGCCCGACCACGCAAACCTTAGTGCTTGGCGCAAATTGTACGGCAACTTTACCGAATTACACGAGCTTGGCCACCACCGGCGACAACTGCGGGGTGCAAAGCGTGACGCAATCGCCAACAGCAGGCACTTCGGTCTCCGGCGCAGGCAATATGACCGTGACGCTGACCGTTACCGACGTCAACGGCAACAATACCGAATGCACCTTCACGGTCACCAAAGTGGATCAAACCCCACCGACAATCAGTTGCCCGACCACGCAAACCTTAGTGCTTGGCGCAAATTGTACTGCAACTTTACCAAATTACACGAGCCTGGCCACCACGGGCGACAACTGCGGGGTTCAAAGCGTAACGCAATCGCCAACAGCAGGCACTTCGGTCTCCGGCGCAGGCAACATGACCGTGACGCTGACCGTGACCGACGTCAACGGCTTGACGAATAGCTGCACGTTTACGGTCACCAAAGTAGACAACACGCCGCCGACGATCAGTTGTCCGACTACCCAAACCTTAGTGCTTGGCGCAAATTGCACGGCAACTTTACCAAATTACACGAGCTTGGCCACCACGGGCGACAACTGCGGGGTTC
>JALHRK010000267.1 GCA_022841505.1 Saprospiraceae bacterium
TGGAACGGGATTCAATGATTTTTTTAATCCGAACAACGATCCGGGGTGTTTGGCCACCGAAGAAAATGAAAGCGCGTGGTATTATTTTGCTTTCAATGAATTGATGCCGCCAAACAGCGTCATTGAGTTTACCATTGACCCGAATGGCGGAATTAATGAAGATTACGATTTCGCGATTTATGGCCCTTACCTGGGATGCGACAGCCTTGGAGCGCCAATCCGCTGCTCTTTTGCGAATATACTCTGCACGTTTTGCCCGCAAACGGGCCTTGGCATGGGGGCAACGGACGCTTCCGAAGGCGCCATGAACGAAGATGGGTTCGTCCTCCCAATCGTTGTGCAGCCTGGAGAAGGCTTCTACCTGTTGTTGGATAACTGGTACGGTAGTTCCACCGGATTTCAACTGACCTGGGGGGGATCCGCAGCGCCTTTCCTAAACTGCCTTGCCGATCCGGATTGCAGCGCCATCCGCATTGAAGCAGGCAATGACCTTTCTTTTTGTGATGTGCCTGCAACGCCGACAACTTTACAAGGTTCGGCCAGCGGACAAAGCGCAGCCGCTACCTTCGCCTGGTCGGCGCCCAACGGGGAAACGGCCTATTTAAGTGACACGACCTCACTGCAACCCACTCTGACGTTGCCGCCTGGTTTTATCGGCAATATTCCTTATACCCTCACGATTACCGACGGAACCTGCACCAAATCGAGCCGTATGGAGGTGCAGGTGGGCAATTTGCTTCAGGTGGAGATTACCGGAACGACCCAAATTTGTGATGGGGATACTACTACGCTTTCTGTAGCCGGAAGCTGGACCTCGCTGATCTGGTCAAACAGCGCCGGGACACCGGACATTACCGTTTTTGACGAAGGCGTTTATTCCGTTGAAGTAACAGATGGCTCCGGATGCACCGGTACCGACAGCATAACCCTGACTTTTTATCAGGTCAACACAAATATCTCCGGGGGCGCCAACCTTTGTGCCGGCGATACCCTGACCCTGCAAGCGGCGCCAGGCATGACCGCGTATAGCTGGTCGGATATGTCTTCCGATTCAAATCTGGTCGTGACGGCTGCGGGGACTTACGCACTGACGGTAACAGATGCAAATGGCTGTACCGGTCAGGCGGCGGTTACGGTGGTGGATCGCCCATTACCGGTACCTGCGATTGCAGGGCCTGCCGGCGTTTGTTCCGGAAGTACGGCCACGCTCTCCCTTTCGGAAAGCTATGCAGCATACCTCTGGTCGGATATGAGTACTGCCGACACCCTTTTGATCAATACATCAGGCGCTTTTGCGGTGACGGTTATAGATACTTTTGGATGCCAGGGCGCTGCAACCGTCAATGTTGCTGCCTTCCCCGATCCCACTGTCGCCATCAGCGGCGACGCTGATTTTTGTGAAAACGAAACCACCCTGCTGACTGCAACACCCGGGTTTCAAAATTACACCTGGTCCGATGGCTCTTCCGGACAAACACTTGTCGTAGATGCTGCCGGCAATCAGGGAGTTACTGTAACAGACAACAACGGCTGTGTTGCTACTGCAAGTTTATCCACAACCATTTTTCCCTTACCAGTTTTAAGCCTCAATACAGAGGCCGATTTTTGTGCGGGTAGCGCTGTCACCCTCGACGCTGGCGCTGGTTTCAGTGCTTACCAGTGGTTACCGGGGGGACAGGCTACCCAAACTATTTCTGTTGCAACGCCAGGAACGGTTCAGTTGAATGTAACCGACGCGAACGGTTGCATCGCATCCACCTCGGTGGCGGTGACGGAAAACCCGGTACCTGTGCCGCAGATTACCGGGGTAGCCGGTTTTTGCGTGGGCAATACCACAACCCTGAGCGCGCCGGGAGGCTGGACGAACTACACCTGGACGGGCGGCACTTCCAATACTGATTTAGTCGTATCCAGTCCGGGCAGTTACGGCCTGACGGTGACCGACGCTTTAGGCTGCAATGGCAGCGCCCAAATTACCGTTGATGCCTGGAACAACCCGGCGCCGGTCATCAGCGCGCCTACTGCCGTTTGTCCGGGGGGCAACGCCCTGTTGGATGCCGGGGGACCTTACGCAACCTATGCCTGGACAGGTGGCAGCAGCAATGCTACGCTTTCCATCAATGCAGGAGGAACCTATAGCCTGACGGTAACGGATGCGAATGGTTGTACCGGAACGACGCAAACCACCTTGACGGAGTTTGTGGTCACGCCACCCAATATTCCGGCATTGTTCAGTGTTTGCGAAGGAGAAACCCAATTAGTAGACCCTGGAAATACCTATACGAATTATCTCTGGAGTGATTTTAGCGACTTGTCAACCCTCACCGTGGACGCTGCCGGCGCCTACGGCCTCACGGTAACGGATGCGAACGGTTGCCAGTCAAGCGCGGCTTTTGAGGTCACCGCTGTTCCGCTCCCAACCATAACGTTGCCTGCGCAAGCCGGTTTTTGTGACAACAGCAGCCTCATCCTGGATGCAGGCCCGGGGTTCGTTTCTTATGAATGGACGGGCGGATTTATGACGCCTTCGATCACGGTTTCTACGCCAGGAATTTACACTGTTGTGGTTACCGATATCAATAATTGCAGCAACGCAGCTTCGACTAATGTGGTGGAATCGCCAGCTTTGACGCCAGTTATTGTGGGGACGCCATCTTTTTGCCCCGGCGATAGCACCCAACTGCAGGTGACCCCCAACTTTAGCAGCTACCTATGGTCAACGGACGCGCAAACAGCTTCGATATTCGCCGCTCAACCCGGAAATTATTCCGTAACCGTTCAGGATGTCAATGGATGTACGGGAAGTACCTCGGTTGGGGTGAACCAATTCCCCCAGACTCCAATGGCCATTACGGGGAACCCCGACTTCTGCGAAGGGGGGACAACCACGCTGAATGCAACGCCGGGTTTATTCAATTACAGTTGGACCGGCGGCGCGCAGTCCCCCTCAATTACGATCAATACCAGTGGTTTTTATGAGGTAACCGCTTTCGATTTGAACGGTTGTCCAACCTCGGCCAACATCAATGCCACGGCGGTTGCGCTGCCAGTGGCCGTTGCGGCGGCCGCAGGAGAGATTACCTGCAATTCGGCCCAGGTTGAATTAGCAGGCAGCGGCAACGGAAACAACCTGGCGTATGAATGGCAAGGCCCGGGCATAGACAACAGCAACCGGAATTTGCAGAATCCGGTGGTCAATATGCCCGGCTTATATACGTTGGTGATTACCCAACAACCTTTGGGTTGCACGTCGAATATTGCCTCCGTAACCGTTGAAGACCTGCGGTTTACCCCGGTGGTTACCGTTGCTGTGGGAGACACGTTGGATTGCAATACCTCAATGGTTGCTGCAATAGGACAAGCCAACGGAAGCAACGCCTTTGAATACACCTGGTACGACATGGCTGGTTTACAACTCAACGATGAAGTGTCGGCTACGCTGATGGTTACGGTTCCCGGCGCCTATCGTTTGCGGGCGACCGATCCCCTCACCGGATGTTTTGCAGAAGCTACAGCGACTGTGCGCAGCGACTTCGTTTATCCGGTTGTGAACGCCGGCGCCAATGGCCAGTTGGATTGCAATACCTCAACTTTGACGCTTAGCGGAACTGCAAACAATGGCAATAACAACAACTACAGCTACAACTGGCAGGCAATACAAGGCAATATCCAGTCCGGCGCCACGACGTTGACGCCTTCTGTCAATCAGGCGGGCATTTATGTACTGATGGTGGAAAACAACCGGAATGGCTGCGTTAGTTCGGATACCGTAGCCGTTTCCCTGAACACGCAACTGCCCACGGCCAATGCCGGCGCAGATCAAACGCTGGGTTGTGACACGGAGGAAGCGGTGCTCGACGGCACGGGATCTACGGTGTCTGCAACGCATCGCTACACTTGGGAAGATGCAGCCGGGAACGTCGTTGCCGAGGGCATTTCGGTTGTGATTGACGAACCCGGGGTGTATACTTTAGTGGTCACAAACACAGAAACCGGTTGTGTGAAGGAAGACGAGGTCGTCGTTGCATTGAATGAAGACCGGCCCCAAATTACGGAGCTTTTAGCAACCGATCCTAAGTGCTTCCGCGACCAAAATGGCGCCATAGAAATTCTTTCCATTTCGGGAGGAGTTGCGCCTTATACTTATCAACTCAATAATGAAGCGCCGATTGCATACGGCAATTTTTCAAACCTGCCGTCGGGCGAATATCGAATCAGCATACAAGATGCGCAGGGATGCGGGCTGGATACGTTGATTTTCCTGGATTCGGGTACCGATTTGCAGGTAGAATTGGGCCGCGACCGCACCATTTTGCTTGGAGAAAGCACAGATTTAGAAGCGTTGCTGAACGTTGCTCCCAACGAATTAAACGACATCAGGTGGGTGACTTCCGAAGGGGATACCTGTCCGGGTTGTATTGAATGGCTTGTCTCGCCGGTTTATACCACAACGTATTCCGTTTATGTGCAGGATGAAAATGGCTGTCTTGCGGAAGATGTCGTAACGGTTTTTGTAGATAAAACGCGACGGGTTTTCATCCCCAATGCGTTTTCACCCAACAACGACGGCTTTAATGACCTTTTTATGATTTTTGCAGACAGGGACGTAGCGAAGGTCAATGACTTTAAAATCATGGACCGCTGGGGCGAATTGGTGTACGAGCAGCAGGATTTCCAACCCAACGATCCGCAGTACGGCTGGAATGGTATGTTCCGGGGAAAGATGTTCAGTCCACAGGTTTTTGTTTACCTTGCTGAAATAGAATTCGTTGATGGTGAGGTGGTTATTTACAAAGGAGGTGTGCATTTGGTCAGGTAATGAAGAAATCTTATCTTCGCTGCCGCTTTATTAAAATAAAACCACCACAATGCAACAACTTCAGGAATATATCCAATCCAACAAGGATAGGTATTTGAATGAATTATTCGACTGGCTGCGCATTCCGTCCATCAGCGCTGATGCGACATACAAAGGCGATGTGGCACGCGCGGCAGAATTTTGTGCAGACCGCCTTAGGGAAGCGGGCGCCGAAAACGTGACGATTTATCCGACGCCCGGCCACGCCATCGTGTACGGCGACAAGCTCATCAACCCAGATTTACCAACGGTGCTTGTTTACGGCCATTACGACGTTCAGCCACCAGACCCGCTTGACCTTTGGGAGTCAGGGCCGTTTGAACCGGTGATTAAAAAGACAGAAACCCACCCGCAGGGCGCTATTTTTGCCCGGGGATCCAGCGACGACAAAGGTCAGGTTTACATGCACATCAAAGCTTTCGAGGCGATGATGAAGCACGATGCCCTGCCCTGCAATGTCAAGTTCATTATTGAAGGAGAAGAAGAAATTGGTTCGCCCAATTTCCGGCCATTTGTGGAGGCGCATAAAGCACTTTTAGACTGCAATGTGGTCTTGTGCTCCGATACCTCCATTGTAGCCAACGACGTTCCTTCGCTGACAACAGGCGTCCGCGGGCTGGCTTATATGGAAGTAGAAGTGACCGGCCCAAGCCGCGATTTGCATTCCGGCGTTTACGGCGGCGGGGTTGCCAACCCGGCAAATGTCCTTTGCGAATTGATCGCTTCCCTGTTGGACGAAAACCGGAAGGTGACCATCCCCGGGTTTTACGACGATGTGCAGGTGGTTGGCCCGGAAGAACGCAGCGAAATGTCGCGCATCCCGTTCAACCAGGAGACCTACAATAAAAACCTCGGCATTCGTCAGGAACTTGGCGAGGAAGGGTACTCAACGATCGAACGCACCAGCATCCGGCCTACGTTGGACGTGAACGGCATTTGGGGCGGCTACACCGGGGAAGGCACCAAAACGGTACTGCCGGCCAAAGCGACGGCTAAAATTTCGATGCGCTTAGTTCCGCACCAGCGCCATGAGAAAATATACGACTTAGTGGAAGACCACTTCAAAAAGATCGCGCCGCCTTATGTGAGCATAAAAGTAACGCGCATGCACGGTGGGGAACCTGGTGTGACGCCCATTGACACGCCAGAATACCGCGCAGCGCACTTAGCAATGGAAAAAACGTTTGGCAAATCGCCGATTCCCAAACGCGAAGGCGGCTATATTCCGATTGTTTCCCTGTTTCGCGACGTGCTGAGTGTGGATAGCATTTTGATCGGCTTTGGCTTAGATTCAGATGCGTTGCACTCCCCGAATGAGCATTTCGGGCTGTTTAATTATTACAAAGGCATTGAAACCATTCCTTATTTCTACCACTACTACGTGGATTTGAAAAAAGGTTGAATTACTACACATCATCTATCCTTTAAAGAATGAAACAACTTCCTTTAATTTTGAGTATTGTAGCGCTGTTGGCTACTGTCGGGCTGGCTGTGAAAGTTTTCCAGTCGCCAACGCCAACTATGATAACTGAAGATCCCGTGATCGAGCAGGAAAAGCCTTTAAAAATTGCTTACGTCAATGCAGATACCCTGCTTGAAAAGTATGATTTTTTCAAAAAGCAACGCGAAGCGTTCCAGAAAAAGGAAAAAGACGCGGATGCTTCGCTGAAAGCCAAAGGGCGCGCCCTCGAAAAAGACTTCATGGCTACCCAGGAAAAAGCGCAAAAAGGACTCCTGGCGCCCAGCGCGATGCAGGCGGAAGAGCAGCGCCTGATGGCGGCTCAACAAAAATTAGTAGCCGAACAGGAGCGGATTACAAAATCACTGTTGGAAGAAGATAAAAAAATTCGGGACGAGTTGCAAAAAGCAATCCTCGACCGGCTCACCGAAATCAAAAAAGAAGAAGGCTTCGATTTTATCTTCAGCTACACCGCCGGCGGTCAGTTGCTTGCCGCAAATGACAGCCTCGACATCACCCAGCGCGTGCTGGAGATTTTGAACGCGAAGAAGGATTAAAAATCCTGTTTTAGACCTATAAGGTTTCAAAAACCTTATAGGTCTTATCCCCCTTCTCCCTCCTGATTTCCAACTGCGCAAAAAGCGTGGCAACCACAGCCGAAAGAATCAGGTAGCTTACTACAATATACACATACCAGTCGCCGAAATAATTGCCTGCGCCAAACCAGTCGCCGCCCGATTGATACACAAAGTAGAGGCCGGTTGCCGATTTCAGTATTTCAAAATACATGGCATACGCGTGGCGGTCCATCAGTTCCGTGTAGGCAAACACCGAAATGAAAATGAATGCGCCGTAATAAAAAACTTCCGGCGTGCCGATGCCTGCTAAATTGGCGAAAAAGTAGACCAGCAAAAAATAATTGAACCCCAATTGCAGCCACGACCAGAGTAAAAACAGGCGCGAGGCTTTGGTGTCGTATTTTTCAAAATTGTACGGATCGCGGATGGTGTTCACGGGGTATTTGTCTTTTACATCTTCCGGTCGCCAACCCGTAGGCATAAACCAAATGCGCAGCTTGTCCCACCAGTTGCGGGTGTGCCAGGCATCCTGGATGAGGAGCCAGAGGTGCAGGAAATTGATTCTGATGGGATTCCAGGTACGCACAGGACGGGTAACGCCGTATACGGGCGGAACCTCCGGTAATTCTTCCTGAAAAGTGCCAAACAACTTGTCCCAGATGATGAAAATCTGTCCGTGGTTTTTGTCCATGTACTCCGGGTTGATGGCGTGGTGTACCCGGTGGTGGGACGGAGTAACGATGACGTATTCCAGCCAGCCCAATTTCCCGATCAGGCGGGTATGGTACCAGTATTGCAGGAAAAGGTGCAGCGGGCCAATGATGGCAATCACCTGAGCGGGCACGCCCAGCAAAGCCGCCGGAAGCAGCAGAATCGTGAAATAATTGACAAATGATGAAATGGATTGCCGCAGCGCGCAGGCTAAGTTAAATTCTTCGCTGCTGTGGTGGATGATGTGGCGGTTCCACAAAAAATTGATCTGATGGTGCCAGCGGTGCGTCCAATACCCCTGAAAATCAACCGCGATGAACCCGATGGCATAAACGGCCCAGGTCGCTTCGATCTGGGTGATGGCAACTTTGTCCACCAGCCAGGCATAAGTGAGGATGGTGAAGGTCATCCCCAAAACATCTTTGACCACGTTGGTTACGCCGGAACTGAAACTGGAGATGCTGTCGAGTCCCCGGATGACTTTTTTGCCCAAATACCACTCGAAGCCCTGTTCGATGAAATACAACAGGAAAAAGATGGGGACAATGATGTTGAGGATTGTGCCGTATGCTGCCATGTTGGGTTGGTTGTTTTGCCTGGTTACAAATTTAGAGCTTTTGTTAATTTTGCCGCATGATAACTCGAGTTTTACCCGCTGAATGGGCGCCACAAAGCGCCGTTCAATTGACTTTCCCCCATCAGCATACAGATTGGGCGCCTGTGTTGGACCAGGTGATGCCTTGTTTCCTCGAAATCGCAAACACAATAGCCCGGTTTCAAAAAGTGCTCATTGTTTGCCAAAACCCGATGGAAGTCCGCGAGTTGCTTTGTGAAGATCCGTCTATCCTGAATTTCCAACTCGTTCATGCGCCGAGCAACGACACCTGGGCGCGCGACCACGGGGGCATTACCATTTTTGAAAATGGAAAACCCGTCGTGCTCGATTTTATGTTTAATGGATGGGGACTCAAATTCCCGGCCAACCACGACAACC
This sequence comes from Saprospiraceae bacterium, assembly GCA_022841505.1. Classification (GTDB taxonomy): domain Bacteria; phylum Bacteroidota; class Bacteroidia; order Chitinophagales; family Saprospiraceae; genus JABWAJ01. Next base: position 8,601 of record JALHRK010000267.1, read on the forward strand.
TCATCACCTCCTATATTCAGGAACATTATGCGGTTTTTAATGCGGAAATCCGTCATGGTGGCCTGGTGCTGGAAGGCGGCGGCATCGAAAGCGATGGTTTGGGAACGCTGCTCACCACCGCCGAATGCCTGCTTTCGCCAAACCGGAATCCACATTTGAGCAAACCG
>JALHRK010000268.1 GCA_022841505.1 Saprospiraceae bacterium
GAAAATCTCCATTTTATTCCCGGTTCCAACATGCGCCCAGAACAAACCCCATGCGACCAAATCAAACCTTTCCGCCAAATGCAACGCTAGCAAACCTTTTTGCAACGACAGCCATCCCCATTTCTTCATTCGGCGCCCCATTTTTGCAGGGTTGTCTGATTGTGTTTAAAACAAACAACAATCAACTGCACTTCGAACCATTAGACTTCTTGCTGTCATGAAATCAGGTTTTATCATCCTCAGTTTGTTCGTCATCACTTTTCCTTTTTGTACAAATGGGCAAAGCAATTTTGACATTCAACTCGACACTTTTTCCATTCCCGGTTTGCCTGGAATGCATTCCTTTGCCTTTGCCCGCCACGACGGCAAATGGCTGCTGGTTGGCGGGAGGCGCGACGGCATGCACCAAAAATTCAACTCCTTTGCCACCGGCGGCGCCAACCAGCAATTGATCGTCGCAGATCCGGAATCGGGGCAAATTTGGCAGCGCCCGCTGACCGAACTGCCCGATACCTTGCAGGAACAGTTGCGGAGCACCAACATGGAATTTTTCCAGCAGGAAACCACCCTGTGTTTTGTCGGCGGCTACGGGCGAAGCGAGGTGGCGCAAAACCACATCACCTACCCGTATTTAACCCTCATAGATGTGGGCGGCCTGATGGATGCGGTCGTGGACGGAAGCGAACTCCTCCCCCACTTCCATCAAATCCGGGATACGTTTTTTGCAGTCACCGGCGGACAGTTGCAACTGCTGAACGATACGTTTTTTTTAGTGGGCGGCCATCGCTTTGAGGGGGTCTATTCTGCCAATTCGGGCGCAAACCAATTGCAGTTTTACACCAATTCCATCCGGAAATTTACGCTGGAACCTGGGCCGGAAGGCTGGCAGGTCGCGCACAAAAGCATCATTTTAGACGAACTGAACCTGCACCGCCGGGATTACAACCTTGCCCCGCAGGTATTTCAGAACGGAGAAACGGGGATGGTCGCTTTTTCCGGGGTTTTCCAGCCGGGTCCTGCCGCTTTGCCTTTCCAGAACATTGTAGAAATCGGGCATTCCGGCCATGTTCCGGTGAATGGATTCAGTCAGTTTCTGGCCAATTACCATTGCGCGAAAGCGCCCCTTTTTGCCCAGGAAAGCAACGAAATGCATACCCTGTTTTTCGGGGGCATGAGCCAATACTACCTGAACGAAACCGACAGCCTCCTGCGCGACAACCGGATTCCTTTTGTAAGAACCGTGAGCCGGGTGAGCCGCCTCGCCGACGGAACTTATGAAGAAGTGCCTTTCGATGCCGAGCTGCCTTTCTTCACCGGTACCAGCGCGGAGTTCATCTTAGCGGAAGGCGTGCCTACCCTGCAAAACGACATTGTGAATTACGACGAGCTTCCGTTTGGCAGCAGCCTGATTGGATACATCGCAGGGGGTATTGTCACGCCTGGAAACCAACGCAATCCATTTGTTTTCAACAACGTAGGCATTACCTCAGCAAGCAACCTGCTCATCAAGGTCTTTGTCCTAAAAAATGCGCCCAATGCAACGCCGGAAAAACCCCTTGACGGGCGCTTCAACCTCGGTCTGAAGATTTTCCCCAACCCTGCACACGACGTTTGGCAGGTGCGGCTGGACTTGCCGCGCGCCGGCTCGTTGCGCTTTACCCTTCAAAATGCACAGGGAAAAATCGTGCGGCAAACCGACCTCGGGCAACACGCCGCCGGGGCCGCATCGCATCAGATTCCCGTTAACGGGCTGCCTTCAGGCGCCTATTGGCTAACGGTTAACCTGGATGGCATTTTCATGGAAACAAAAACTATTCTCTCACATTAAAAGCGCCTTAAGAGCTTTTTTGGGTTTTCATGGCGGCTTTATCAAACACATCATTCAATGAAAAAACAATTACTTCTAACGGCAACGGCCATCGTAATGGCATTTTTCACCCTTAGTGCGCAAGTGACGCCAACCGTTTTTGCGGATGGATTACCTGCAAACCTGATTGGGCTTAATTTTGACGAAGACGGCAACCTTTGGGCCACGCAGGGCGGTACCGGGAACGATGACGGCAAAATTACCCTCATTGATCCGGAAGGCAACCAAACGGTTTTTATGACCGGATTGCCCAGCACGTATATTCAGGCAACCGGTGAAGTGGTCGGCTCCTACCGGACGTACCAACTCCCTGACAACAAAGTCCTGATTGTAGTGGGCGAAGGCGCGCACGACCTGTCAGAAACCTTGCTGACGGTGGACAAAAGCGACTTTACCCCCGGAACGCCGCTCACGCTGACCGATGTAGAGCAGGTCTTTGATGTAGGCGGCTTCAGCCGCGGCCTGGGGTTTGTCAACAGCAACCCGTTCAATTTGGACTGGGATGAAGAAGGCAACCTGTACATTGCGGATTCGGGCGCCAATTCCATCATCAAGCGGGATAAAGTAACCGGTGAATTTACAATTGTAAAAACGCTGGAAGGCAATCCAAATCCATTGCCGTTTGGCCCGCCGGTTATTGACCCGGTACCCACAAAAGTGCTGAGAAAAGCCGACGGGACGTTCCACGTTTCCCAGCTCACCGGTTTTCCTTTTATTGAAGGCGCATCCAAAATCTTCAACCTCGACGCGGCGGGCAACCTGAGCGTGCACGAGGAAGGTTTCACCTGCATCACCGATATGGCTTTTGACCCAACTGACGGCAACCTTTGCGTCATGCAATTCGGCGTATTCGGCCCCGTTGACAGCACCCTGAACTTCATCCTCGGCACGGCTGCCGTCATCAAAGTATTTCCTGACGGGACGCGCGACACCCTTGCGCAGGGGATTAACGGCCTTTCGGCGGCTTTCACATTCGATGCAGCGGGCAACGTTTATGTATCCGACCTCGTTTTCGGCCAGGTTTTGAAATTCCAGCTTTCGACGGATACGGACGAACCGGTTGTGGCTGCTACGGCGGTCAAATCTTTCCCGAACCCTTTCACGGAACAAGTGACCATCCAGTATGAATTGACGCAATCGGCAGACATTTTTGCAGAAATTTTTGACCTGTCGGGACGCCGTATGGCGACGTTCGATCAGGGGCGTCAGGGTGCAGGCACGCATGCTTTCGACTGGAACGGCACGAATGCCAGTGGTTTGAAAGCGGCGCCAGGGATGTATGTCTACCGGATCCAGGTTGGCAAGCAATTGGTTAGCGGGGTTGTGAATTTGACGAGGTAGATTGGTCAAATACGCGCGATGCGGATCATGGGCTATTGGAGCTATGAATTGCCCGGGAGAACTTCTGCGCGTTTAAGATTATACAGCGTTTCGCGGAGTAACGCGGGGTTTCACGGAGTTTTTATACCTAACTCAGCGAAACTCCGCGTTCCTCTGTGGAACTCCATGTAAATTACCTATCGAAAAAGCGCTCGGCAGGTACCGCCACTCCCCCACTAAAAACCTCTACACACAAAAACCCCACTTTTTCCCTATGTTTGCGGAAAGTGTTGTTGGGGTTATGAGATCTGTGTTTAGTCTTGCTTTGTGTGTTTTAGTAAATCTGGGTAGGCTTTTCGGTCAGCAACTAGCGTCCGAAAGCCTGACTATTGACGACGGGCTCTCCCAGGGCATGGTCTTCGACATCCTGCAAACGCGGGATGGATTCCTTTGGATTGCCACCAAAGACGGCCTCAATCGTTACGACGGCTACAACTTCAAAGTGTGGAGTAACGACATGGACAACCCCTTTTCGCTTGCAGACAACACCATCAATGCCCTGTTTGAGGACAGTCGCGGCTGGCTTTGGGTCGGATGTGAATACAAAGGACTACAACTTTTTGACCGCAAAACTGATCGTTTTTACCATTTCGACCTGCCCATTCTTTACAACAAAGGCAATCAGATCGCCTACGATGTCCGGCAAATCGCTGAAGATAAGGAAGGCAACATCTGGGTGGTCAACCGGGGCAGCGGCGTGTTTCGCTTACAAATTCCGGAAAGCTGGAAAACAGCCCTGCCAGACACTTCAGAACTGAGTTCAATTGCAAAGCTGACGCCGGTTTCACTGCCGGTTTCCGAACAAACCGGCCCGGGGACCATAGAAGAGTTCAGGGCTTTATTGATGGCCAAAGACGGCAATATCTGGGTAGGCACTTCCCAAAACCTTTACAACGTTAATCCGCGCTCCCTTGCAGTCTCTAAAATCCCCAAACCGCCCGGAATGCCGAGGAATTGCTGGAGCTTGATTCAATTAGAATCCGGTGAGATCTGGGGCGCCACCGACATGGGTGTGTTTCGCTACCGAAACGGTTTATTCGACCACTTTTCTTTGGCCCCACAGGGGAGCACATCAGACACTTACCCTACTTTATCGGTCAGCAAAAATGGCCAGTTGTGGATTTTATTTGAGAAAAAACTTTGGCGCGTTTCAAAAACCGGTGCCATTGATTTTCAAAAACCGGATTATACCGCTGACCGGTCTGGAAATGTATTGTTCCACGACGATTTGGACAACATCTGGATCGGAACGCTGGGGTATGGGCTGCGAAAAATTACGCTCCGAAAATCGCTGTTCAATGCCATGCTCGAAGGCGTGAGCGTCTGGGGGATCTGGAAAAGTCCAAAAGGAGCAATCCTGTGTAAGCTTTTCAACAAAATCGTCCGCCTGGACCCCACAACCGGCAAATTGTCGGAACAATCGGCTTTCCCGAACGCCCCGGCCCAACAAAACGACCTGCTCTTTGAGCCCGACGGGAGCCACTGGCTGCTCTGCGGTCTGAGGGAAGGCGACGTCAACATCAGCGAAATCCGCCACTATGGCGCAGACGGCGTCCTGATCAAAAGTTACCCCATTACCATTGGCCGGTACCCCTATGCCTGCCTGATGCATTCGCGTGACGGCGCCATCTGGGCCACGGGGGCTTATGGAAAATTGTTGCGCCTTGACCCGTCTACGGGCAAGCAGACCGTTTTTGACTTTGGCTCCCTTTTCGGAAATCAGGCAGAGACCTTAATTACTTACGCAATCGTTGAAGACGGAATCGGCCAAATCTGGGCAGGTACCCAATACGGATTGGTGAAAGCGACCCTTAAAGAAGGTAAAATGGATTTTAGGCTGTTCAAATCTGACGGCCAAAACAAAACGGGCCCCAACAACAATTCAATTTCCTGCCTTTTTCCGGACCCTGAGCACCCCGAACATGTATTGTGGTTTGGTACAAAAGGGGGGGGAATCAATCGGCTGGACCTGCGCAGCGAAACCTTTTCTTACATCACCACCGATCAGGGATTGCCCAACAACGTAGTCTATGGCATCGTCGCTGATCAAACCGGCCAGTTTTGGTGCAGTACGAACCGGGGGTTGGCAAAAATCAAGGTGAATGCCCCCGAAGAACTGCAAATTATACCGTTTACGGCCGGGGATGGGTTGCAAAGTAATGAATTCAATACCCAGGCATTCTACAAAGCCGCTGATGGCGAATTGTTGTTCGGCGGCGTAAACGGCATCAACCGCTTTTATCCAAAAGCGCTGCAGTTCAGCTCCAAACCTCCGCAAATTTTTATCGTTGGATTAAAAGTCAATTACCTCCCTGCCCGCCTTTCGCAAGCGGGCAACAAACTGGAGGCGCCGTTAGAATACCTGCCCCGGCTGGAATTGGATTACGCCAGCAACAACCTGTCGTTCGAGTTTGCGGTCATGGATTTTACAGACCCGGAAAAAAACCAATACCGTTATCAATTACTGCCGATCGAAAAAAACTGGGTTCCGGCCCACATGGAACGCTTTGCCCACTACACGCATTTAGCGCCGGGGACGTATGTCTTCCGCGTGCAGGGCAGCAACAGTGTCGGCGTCTGGAATGAAGTCCCGGTAGAAATGACCATTGTGATCCGCCCGCCCTGGTGGCTTTCCAAAACGGCTTACTTGGCGTATGCGCTGATGCTGGTTTTCGCCGTTTGGCAAACCTGGCGTTTTCAGGTCAACCGGGTCAAATTGAAAGCCCAATTGGCCTACGAGCACCGGGAAGCAGAACGAATTAAGGCAATAGAGCAATTGAAAACCAACTTCTTCAGCAACGTGACCCACGAATTCCGGACGCCGCTTTCCCTGATTCTCGAACCGGCCCGCCGCATTTTGGCCAAAACGTCAGATCCTCAAATCAGGGAAAATGCCAGCCATGTTGAAACCAACAGCCTGAGGCTTTTGAACATGGTGAATCAATTGCTCGATTTAGCGAAATTGGAAAGCAAAAGCATGGGACTCGACCTTCGCCACACTGATTTGGCTAAAACGGTTGAGCAAACATTCCGCTCTTTTTTGCCGTTAGCCGAACAACGAGGTATCCAGCTGACCCTGTCCATTGCCGAGGACATTCCGCCTTTCCTTTTCGACCCGGGCAAAACAGAACTGGTGCTCAATAACCTCCTTTCCAATGCCTTGAAATTTACGAATGCGGGTGGAGAAGTCAAGGTAGGTGTAACGGTGGACGGTGGACGGTGGACGGTGGACGGCGCGCTCCCCCCGTCTCCCGTCCACCGTCAACCGTCAACCGTCAACCGTCAACCGTCCACCGTAATCACCGTGTCTGACACCGGCATCGGCATTCCGCCCGAAGCCGTGGGAAAAGTCTTTGACCGGTTTTATCAGGTTCAGGATGAGGCGTCCCCTTTCCAAAAAGGGGTGGCCGCCGGGCAGGAGTCAGGCATGCCCACACCGCAATCGTCCCCATCCTTTGCCGGAGATCGGGGGGAGGTCGGAACCGGCATTGGCCTGGCCCTGAGCAAGGAATTTGCTGAGCTCATGGGCGGCGGCATCTCTGTTGAAAGCGAAGTGGGCAAGGGAACCACCTTCACTTTTTGGCTGCCGGTTCAACTCCAGTCGGCCTCTCCCGATGGCTCGGGGCAGGCTGCCCAACTGACAGCCTCCTCCCAAACCTCCAGGATAACAGGGGGGGAGCCGGATACGTTTTCAGCGGATGAAGGGAATGCGTTCCCATCCAACAATACGACGCCCAACGCGGAGGTTGAACTTCCGGTGGCATTAATCATCGAAGACAATCTCGAATTAAGGCGATTTATCAAACAATCCATCTGCGATTACTGGCAGGTTGAAGAAGCTTCGGATGGCGATGAAGGGGTAAAAAAAGCCATTGATTTGATCCCGGATTTGGTGATTTCGGATTTGATGATGCCGGTTATGGATGGTTTCGCCGTTTGCGAAGCGCTGAAAAACAACGAACTGACGGCTCATATTCCTATTATTTTGTTGACTGCCAGGGCAAACATTGAATCCAAACTGACCGGCCTGCGCAGCGGCGCCGACGATTACCTCACCAAACCCTTTCACACCGAAGAATTGCTGACCCGGATGGGAAACCTGGTTGAGGTGCGCCGGAGATTAAGCGCGCATTACAGCAAGTCGAATCCGGGGATTGCCGTATCCGATCTTTCTGACGGAAACGACTTTTTATCAACCCCCGATAAAGAATTCCTGCGCCGGTTTATTGCTGTGCTTGACGCTCATTTGGATGAAGAAAAATTGGGCGTTGAGGAGTTCGCTCAAAAAATGTTCATCAGCCGCTCGCAACTACACCGCAAGCTGAAAGCCCTCCTCAATCAGAATGCGACGGATTTCATTCGCGATTACCGGTTAGACAAAGCGATGGAAATGCTCAAAAACCAGGAAGGTTTGGTGAACGAAATTGCCTCCCGGGTCGGCTTCAGCAACGAAAAGTATTTTTCAACTATGTTTAAAGAAAAATTTGGCATTTCGCCAAGTCGGGTTGGGCAGTAATGCTTCAGGTGTTGGACACCTTCGGAGGTGTCCGACACCAGGGATCCGCATTACTGCAACCACAACAAACCTTTTTGCAACCAGAGCAATCCCTACCTGCCACTGATTCGCGCCACTTTTGTGTTTGTAAAACAAAACTTAATCTTACAAACACAGTCACCATGAAATCAGTAATCTTTACTGGCTTATTCCTCTTCATCACCAGCTTGACCCTCCTGCAATGCACGGATAGCAAAGCTGATGAAGCACCTGCTACCCAACCAACAGAAGCAGACCTTGTGAAGCAGGGCAAATATTTAGTGGGCATTCTGGGTTGCCACGACTGCCACTCGCCCAAGCGAATGGGTGCGCAAGGGCCGGAAATTATCCCGGAGCTGCACTTGTCCGGCTATCCTGCCGACCGGCCCGTTGGGAAAATTGTTCCGGAAGCCTTTGAGAACGGCTGGATGCTATTTGGCAGCGACGGCACCTCCTGCGCAGGGCCCTGGGGAGTCAGCTTTGCAGCCAACCTGACCTCCGACGAATCGGGAATCGGCAGTTGGTCGTATGAACAATTCAAAATTGCCCTCACTCAGGGAAAATACAAGGGACTCGACAACGGGCGCCCGCTGTTGCCGCCCATGCCGTGGTTCAATTATACCGCCATGAAGGAGGAAGACATCCGGGCGATCTTTCAGTACCTGAAAAGCACGCCGCCTGTGCGCAACTTAGTACCTGCACCTGTTCAGTAGTGTCTGTTTTTATAGCCCGATAGCTGCGTTATGTTTGGCTCCAAAATCGATCATTTACGTAAGTAAACTCACGCTTTTGGAGCCAAACATGCCTTGCTCTCGAACTCTAAAGAACAGACACCGACTAAGTGGAGGGCCTTTAACCTTTTTCCTTTCACCTTTAACCTTCCTAAAATAATTCCGGGCAATAAAATTTGAAACGTAATTTTGTAGTCGCTTTGCCAATATATCAGCGCTTTCGTCCGTTTTTTGGCAGCATTACAAATCGT
>JALHRK010000269.1 GCA_022841505.1 Saprospiraceae bacterium
TGAAGCCGCATTTGCACCAAACCCAGATCAAAGGGCTTTGGGAAGCCAAAATGGGGCCGACCATTGCACAATACACCACGGAGATCAAGCTGTTCCGTAAAAAATTGTACCTGACCATTACTTCCGCTTCTCTGAAACAGGAATTGGGGTATGGAAAAGGCAAAATCCGTGACATGTTGAACGAAGCGCTCGGAGAAGAAGCGATCGAAGATGTGGTGATCCGTTGAAAACGTTTACTTTTGCAACCCAGATTTCGCACCTGTAGTGCGGCAATAAACTAATTACATACCATGCATTTAAGCGAACAGGAAATTATCCGCAGGGAGAAACTTGAAAAACTGCTGGCACTCGGCATTGATCCTTATCCGCCGGAGGCTTTTGAGGTGAATGTTCACGCAGCGCACATCAAAGAATTTTTTCAGGAAGACACCGAAGGTAAAGCCATCAACTTTCAGGAAGTGAGCATAGCGGGCCGGCTCATGAGCAGCCGGGTGATGGGAAAAGCTTCCTTTGCGGAATTATTAGACAGCACCGGGCGGATTCAACTCTATATTTCCCGCGACGATATTGCACCAGGCGAAGACAAAACCCTGTACAATGAAGTTTTCAAAAAACTACTCGACCTTGGCGATTTTATCGGTGTAAAAGGCCATGTTTTCCGTACGCAGATGGGCGAAATTACCGTCCATGTCACAGAATTGAAACTGCTTGCCAAAGCCTTACGTCCGCTTCCGGTCGTTAAACGCGACGAGGAAGGCAACACTTTTGACGCTTTCACCGATCCGGAATTGCGTTACCGCATGCGCTATGTGGATCTGGTTGTGAACCCTCAGGTAAAAGAAACGTTTCTGAAACGCACCAACATGGTGTCCTCGATTCGCCGGTTCCTGAACGAGCGCGGTGGTTTGGAAGTGGACACACCGGTATTGCAAGCCATTCCCGGCGGCGCAGCAGCACGGCCCTTTATCACGCACCACAATGCGCTGGATGTACCTTTTTACCTGCGCATTGCTAATGAATTATACCTCAAACGCCTCATTGTAGGCGGGTTTGACTGGGTGTACGAGTTCAGCCGCAATTTCAGAAACGAAGGCATGGACCGCACGCACAACCCCGAGTTTACGATCCTCGAATTCTACGTTGCCTACAAAGACTACCTGTGGATGATGGAAACGACGGAAGCTTTGCTGGAACAGGCGGCGATGGACACTTGCGGTACGACCGATGTGGAAGTAGGCGAAATCGTCATCAACTTTAAAGCCCCTTATCGCCGGGTCAGCATCTATGACGCCATCAAAGAACACGCGGGCGTGGATGTATCCGGAATGGATGAAGCCGGACTGAGGGAAGTTTGCAAAAGCCTGCACATCGAAATTGATGCCAGCATGGGGAAAGGCAAACTGATTGACGAACTCTTCGGCGCCACCGCTGAAAAGCATTTCATACAACCTACGTTTATCACCGACTACCCGGTGGAAATGTCGCCCCTGACGAAAAAACACCGCAGCAAAGCGGGGCTTGTAGAGCGCTTCGAATTGATGATCAACGGAAAAGAAGTGGCCAACGCCTATACGGAGTTGAACGACCCCATTGACCAGCGCGAACGCTTCGAGGAGCAGGTGAAATTGATGGAACGCGGCGACGACGAAGCTATGTTCATTGACCACGATTTTCTGCGCGCCTTAGAATACGGCATGCCGCCAACTTCCGGCATTGGCATTGGTATTGACCGCTTAGCCATGTTGCTGTGCAATCAGCATACGATTCAGGAGGTTTTATTTTTTCCGCAGATGCGGCCGGAAAAGTTCGAAGAGTAGACACTAATTACTTTAAAATACGAAAGAGACACTCCGAAAATCTGGAATGTCTCTTTTTTGTATGGTAGGGTAGATGTCAATCTGCTTATTTGAAATCAAAAACCGGAACCGTTGTTCTGAATTCTAAGAACAATCGCAGAAGCGCCGGCGAAAGGCAGGTTAGCCACCGGAGTCGGGTTGCCGCTTGAAGCCGGGAAGTCGTAAATCAGTACTCGACCACCGCCATTGGCTCTTTCAGCCACGTATATTTTGTTGGTTGCACTGTCGTAAGAAACGTCAACCGGGTTGCCCAGCAGGGTATTGCTGCCTGCGATGCGGATTTGCTGGTTGAGCGCAATCGTGCCGGTCGTTCCACCTGCTAAAGCAGCAGCTGCTTTCTGCGAAAAATTCGTAATCACATGGATCGCGCCGTCGGTAGCGCTGCCTGCATCGCCTACATCGGTCAACACCATGATGTCCGCTGCTGCATCGTATTGGAGACCGTGTGTGCGTACCAAGCCTGCAATGTTCAATTTCCACTCAGGAGTCAGCATCATGCCCGATGGCTTGTTGAAAAAATCAGCGTAATAAGCGAGGTTGCCGGAATTGTCTTCCACCGCGTATACATTTTCGCCGATCGCCTGAAGTCCCCAAAGGTTGATGTTGGCGGTGTACGTTTTTTGCAAATTGATTGAATAGGGGCTGGAGCGGTAAATCAGGAATTTATTGAGATTGCCGTTGGAAGGGTCAGCATCCTGGATGGCAACGAGGCGTCCCTGGCTCACCGTTATTTCACGGCCATTCGTAAAATCAGAAGTGCTCATAGCGCTTGGAGTGGGCGTGGAACCGCTTGACAAAGCCGAAACGTTGTTGTACGCCCGCATCCGGTTATTGGTGCGGTCTAATTGAAAAACATCGTCGCCAAAAGGATAAATTGCAATGCCGTCAGAGTCGTTGTTGCCAATGTTGATTGTTTTGCTGGTGATGCTGGCGAGGTTCGTCACGTTGTAAATGCCCATCACCGGGGTCGTGTTCGAAGAAACGTAAATGCTGGCAGACTGGCCTGGCGCAAGTGCGCTTAACGTTCCGTCTATTGCCGGTGTCGGCTGGAATTCTTCCACCGCTTTTTCGCAGGCTGTGAAGGAAAAGGCGACCATCAGGGCCGCAGCGCCCGTCACTTTAATCATTTTGAACGTGTTCATAATCAGAGATTTTGTTAAATAGTTTGAATAAATAGGTTTGACAAGATCGTGTTGTGTCGGAGGTATAGAGGTATCTACGAAAATTGCGCTGCGGGCGGTTTTCGGATTTTGAAAAAAAAATCTATATCTGAAGAAAAAAAGAAATTTCAGGGATTTTTAAAACAAACAAAAAAGATTAATTGACTGATTAGTAGTGAGTTAAAATTTTTTATAACTCCAAAAATATAGTAGTCGCTGAACCAGTCGGGTTTTCCAGCCAGCTCGTTTTTCCAAGGCTGCTTCGGTTCCCACTTCCGAAGTTTCGCTTTTCCAGCTTAATTGATTTTTGACCGAATCCTTTTCGGCGGGCACGGTATGCATACTTTCCAGCATGCGCAAAACCTCGCGTTTGACCAAATTCCGGAAAGGAATGCGCGCCGCCATGCCATAAAAAGCGGCGTTTTCGCTGAGTTGTGCGGGTTGGTCTTTCAGCGCAAGTAAAACGGCTTTCAGGTCGCTGATGTAGGTGTCTAAATGTGGCAGGTGGTGGGGCATCAGGGTGAGGTGGATGCTGTCGGGCAGGTGCTGCCGGTCGAGCGACCAACCGCGATTTTCCATGGCTTCTGCCAGGATAAACAGGTCTGGTTTCCCCTGCTTCGTCCGGTAAGCGAGCGCACTCATACAAGGATTCCCAAGGATTTCAATCTCCGGCAGGGTTTCGAGCTGGTTTCTGAGTTTTTGACAGCCCTCCATCAATTGTTTGGCAAGGTCTAAATAACCCGTTTCGCCTAAGGCATGTACGGCTGCCCAGGCCGCTGCCAGCGTACTTCCCGAGCGCGAACCCATCAGCGCCCGGGAGGCATAGATCCCTCCCGACCAATCGGTGGACACAAAAAACTGGTTCCGCATCAGCGCCATATCGCGGTACAGAATGACCGAAGCGCCTTTGATGCCGTAGCCAAACTTGTGCCAGTCTGCCGAAATGGAGGTCACTTCCGGCACCCGGAAATCCCACGGCGCTACCGGGTAGCCCAACCGTTCTACCCAGGGCAGCAGGAAGCCGCCGAGGCAGGCGTCTATGTGCAACGGCAGGCGATGCTTTCGGGCAATGGCCCCGATTTCTTCAATGGGATCCAGTATGCCGTGCGGGTAGGTGGGCGCCGACGCGGCGAGCAGGATGGTGCGGCGGGTAATGAGTTTTTCCATGGCTTTTACATCCGCCTGAAAATTGGCCCCAACCGGCGCTTTCCGAACCTTCAAATCGAGCAGGTGCGCTGCTTTTTCAAAAACCGGGTGGATGCTTTGCGGCACGATGATTTCCAGCGCGCCGCTCCCGAAACGCTTTTGCCGGCGTGCCTGCTCGCGGTAGGCGTACAGGGCCAGAATGATGCTTTCCGTGCCGCCAGACGTGAACACGCCAGTGGTTGCTTCGTCGCCGTGCAGCAGTCCGGAGGCCATTCCAACCAACTCCCGCTCGATGTTCAACAGGCTCTGGAATGCCAGCGGATTGAGCTGATTTTCAGACAAAAAAAGCTTGGATGCTTCTTCCATCAGGTGCAGGTGCGCATCGTTGATAAAATAAACCATGCTCCAGATGCGGCCACTGCGCCAGTTGGCATCGCCCGATTTTTTGGCTGCAAGTTGTTGCAGGATGGTTTGGTGGGGGAGGGGTTTGGCTGGAAAGTTAGCGCGTGGGTGGTTTTTCATCCTATCATGTTTTATTGACTTGTAATGCTGCTATATACGAAAATGAAAATTGGTTAGGTGTAAACGTGATAGAAAAAGGGTGATTTTTTGTGTCGTTGTGTGAAACCCTTTTTAGCTGGCGTCGCGTACAAAAAATTATAAATTTCATCATCTTTGTGTAAAATCAATTTTTTCCAAAAACAACAACACCATGAAAAACAAACTGCTCATCCTATCCATGATTTGTCTTGCCTTTACTTTGGTGAACTGCTCCGGCTCCAAAACTGCGGAAGAGAAAGCGTTGGAAGAAGCAACCAGCGACATGCAGGAAGCCGGAAAGGACATGGAAGAAGCCGGCACCGACATGGAAAAAGCTGCCAAAGAAATGGCCAAAGCCATGGAAGGGCTTGCCAGCGGCGAAAAAATGCCGGTCGTAGATCCTAAAAAAATGAAAGCCCTGCTCCCCGAAACCCTGATGGGGATGAAGCGCACCGAATACGAGAGTGAATCGGTTGGCGCGGGCGGTTTTCAGATCAGCAACGCCAAAGCAGCGTACGAAAAAGACGGCGGCAAAATCCGCATCAACATCGCCGATACGGGCGGGGCGGGCATGGCCATGATGGGCATGGCTGCCTGGGCGTCCATCAGCATTGACAAAGAAAACCAGGACGGTTATGAACGCACCGGCGAAATTGACGGCTACAAAAGTTTTGAACGCTACGACCGCACCGGGAAAAACGGGGAACTCAGCGTGCTGGTGGCCAAGCGGTTTATTGTGTCGGTTAACGGCGATAATGTGGAAGCGGATGATTTGAAAAAAGCGGTTAGGAGTATTGATTTGGATGATTTGGCCGATTTAAAATAATCGTGTCTGTTTTTACCAGCCACCGGGCATCATATACAAGATAAGGCGGACTAAAGCCCGCGAAACAAGGCACGGCGCCCTTCGTTTCGCGGGCTTTAGTCCGATGTTCCTTAAAAAGTGCCCGAATTCACGTTAAATAATTGGAATGTCCATAGGCAACTATCTCAAAAACAGAATCCGCAGTTTCAAATACGCTTTCAACGGCTTGGCTGAACTCGTTGTGAACGAGCCCAATATGCGGATTCATTTAGTGGCGGCATGCGCGGTGCTTTTTGCTGGCGCGTGGTTTGCCATTACCCCGGCAGAATGGAGCATGGTTGTCCTGAGCATCGTCCTCGTCCTCGGCGGGGAGGCGATGAATACCGCCATCGAGCATCTGGCTGATGTCGTTTCCCCAGAATTCCATCCACTGATCAAAAAAGCGAAAGACGTGGCTGCTGCTGCCGTATTCCTGTTCGCACTCGGTGCAGCCGCAGTCGGCATGATCATATTCCTGCCCAGAATAATAGCCTTGTTTTAAGCGTTCAGCTTTATTACCTTGCACACAACTACACAAAACACCCTTTTTTACCCCATAGCCGGCCCCGGTTATAGCTTGATTCCATTTCAAACATCAATGAGAAAACTACCGCGCTGTTCGGGCAACTCCTGCATGGTTTGCAAGGGTATGCCTAACTAGTGTCTGCTCTTTAGAGTTCGAGAGCAAGGCATATTTTGCCCCAAAAACGGGAGTCCCGCCTGCCGACGGGATGACCGATTTGGGGGCAAAATATAACGCAGCCGAGGTGGCTGAGCGGAGTCGAAGTCATCGGATTATAAAGACAGACACTTACCAGTCTTCTTAAATGGAGCTTTGCTATCTGTTTATATCAAACCCTTTTGTGCTATGCAACTACGCTATTTATTTTCATCCCTTTTGGCGGGGTGCCTTTGTTTTGCGGCAAGCGCCCAGGAACAACTTGGCCTCCGTGTACACACTTACGCCGGTATTAACGGCGCGTTGCTCAACCCGGCTGCGCCGGCGAATTCGCCTTTTGTCTGGGACCTTAACTTAGTGGAAGGCGCGGCCTTTTTTTCGAACAACTACGCATTCATCCGCGACACCCGGGCTTTGGATCTCTTAAAAGCGCGGGACAACGCCGATTTTTTTTCGGCGCCGGATTTTGCCGACGATGCCGAATTGCCGGCAAACGGCTTCCTTGTTGACTTTTATGATGATGGACGCAAGCAGTTTGCCAACATGTTGTCGAGTTTCACAGGACCTTCTTTTTTCTTCCGGATCGGAGAAGCGCACACCCTGGGCCTGATTACCCGCGCCCGTTTCATGGCAACCGGCAACGGCATCTCCGACAACTTTAGCTATTTTGTTTATGAAGACCGGCCTTTCTTTGAAACATTCGTGGTGGAGCCTTTCCGCGTAGGTTTAATGGGCTGGTCGGAATTCGGCCTGAACTACACCTACGCTGTAGAAACCGGATCCTGCAAGCTGGCTGTTGGCGCCACCCTGCGGTATTTGCAGGGCTATGATGCGGCCTACTTCCGCAACCGGGAGGTATTCGACCTGACTAAGTTGCCCGGACGAACCCTGAGCGGCACGCCGGTTGATTTTGCGGCGGGTTATTCCGATGGCATCCTTGCGGGGGAAGATTATGAATTGGCGCGCAATGGCCGGGGTTTTGCTGCCGACCTCGGGGCAACCTACACCCTTGGAGAAGAAGAAGGCGCCTACGATTGGAAAATTGGGGTTGCTTTGCTCGATCTTGGCGGCATCCGCTTCAACGGCGCGAAACACCGCGTTCAAACACTTGATGTCCGCAGCGTGACGGCTGCTGATTATGACGACATCCAAAATCCGGAAGACCTGGAGGAAAAACTGCGCGTGTTCAGCTTCCAGACCCTGAGCGATTCCTCCGCTTCGTTGCAGGGCAATGCGTTCACCATGTCGCTGCCCACCGCATTCAGCCTGCAACTCGACCGGTCCTTCGGTGAAAAATTTGCGGTGAACGCGACGTATGTTCAGGGCATACCTTTCGGCGAATCCGGGGTGCAACGCGGCGCTTTGCTGGCCCTGACCCCGCATTTCGGCAACCGGTGGTTTGGAGCAGCCCTCCCGGTTTCTCTTTACAACTGGCAACAACTACAGTTGGGGCTGTCGCTGCGCCTTGCGTTTTTTACCATTGGTTCGGATAGAATTGGCAGTATCTTTAGCCGCCGCGATTTTTCGGGCACGGACTTCTATTTTGCCATAAAAGTGAACCCTTTTAAACTCCGCAGCAGCGAAAAAGGACACAAAAAAGGATTCAGCCGCGGCAATGGCAAACGCATGAAGGCCGGCAATGCTAAAGTGCAGTGTTATGACTGGTAGTGTTTTGCAATTTACCTGCAAGTTTTTTGAGGAACTGACGCTTGGTGAATTGTACGAAATTATGGCTTTGCGCCAAATCGTTTTTGTGGTGGAACAGGATTGTCCCTACTTGGACGCAGACGGCAAAGACCTGAAATCCTGGCACCTGATGGGGCGCAACGAAGCAGGGAAACTTTACGCTTATGCCCGGTTATTGCCGGAAGGGGTTTCTTACTCCGGCTATGCTTCCATCGGGCGGGTGGTCTCCTCGCCAGAAGCCCGCGGCATTGGGGCAGGGCGCCAACTCATGCAGGAGGCCATGGCTCAAATGGGGGTGTTGTTTCCAAATCAGCCCATCCGGATCGGCGCGCAGCAATACTTGATAAAGTTTTATGAATCTATTGGTTTTCAATTAGATGGAGAGGTGTATCTGGAGGATGGGATTCCGCATGTGGAGATGGTGGGTGAATAAGGGGCAAGAGGCAAGTTGGCAAGGGGCAAGTAGGCAAGATGCAAATTGGCAAGATGCAAATTGGCAAGGGGCAAGTAAGCAAGAGGCAAATTATCCATGTTTGCATATTGCCAATTTGCCCTTTGCCCTTTGCAAATTTGCCAATTTGCCAATTTGCATCTTAACTCAATTATTTAACCCCCAAACCCAGTTGCCTTCGCTGTCGCAATACCCAATCTTATCGCCTTGCTCCACCCGGAAAAGGCCCTCGCCGGCGTAGCTGATGAATTCATAGTCGGGTTCAGCGATGACCTCGCCTTTCAGGTTGCTGAGGCCATTGAAGCCTTCGATGCGCACTTTGGCGAAACCGTTTTCAAAACTTTCAATACGGTCGTATTTGGGCGGAATCACTTCGATGCCTTTTTGGTTGATGATG
>JALHRK010000270.1:0-8352 GCA_022841505.1 Saprospiraceae bacterium
CCGGAATATTGAAACTGACGCTGCGGTCATTACCGGCCGTTGGAAGATAAATCCCCTCGGCAATCCAGAGGGTAGCCGGGGTGCAGCTTGCCGCAAAATCGAGGGCGGTTGCCAGGCTTGTGAAGGCATTCGCCCAATCTGTACCATTGTTAGCGCCCGTTGCATGTTGGCGCACATGGATGATGCCGGTGGCATTGCGCACAATTTCCACCTGAGCAGCGTCCGATCCACAGGTTCCGTTGGTCACTTCCCATTGGAAGACGTTGAGTCCGGCAGCCAGGTCGCTGATGGTGGTTGCCGGGTCGCTGGGGTCGGCAAAATTTCCTGCGCCACTGACCACCGACCACTCCCCAACGCCCAATGGCGGCGGTGTTGCCGATAAGGCAGCTGTGCTTCCGCAAACAACCTGATGTTCACCGGCGAGGGCCACGGGTTGTGCATTGACAATGACATTAAAACTATACGTACGCTCATTCCCGGAAAAATCAATGGCCGTATAAGTTACGGTCGTTGAGCCGGGATTAAAGCTGTCGCCGGGTTCGTAATTGCTGTACAAGGTATCAAGCCCGCAGTTGTCGGTGGCTTGCGGTTCTGTCCAGTTCACTACTGCCGGACAAATGCCGTCTGTTACCGTAACGGAAACATCCCCCGGCCCGCCGAAAATCAGGGGCAATTGGTCGTCTTCTGCCGTTGTAATGACCACCGCAGCCGTTGCCGTATTGGCCGCCCCGTCGGTCACCGACACCTGGTAACTGCCTGCTGTAGCCGTCAAAGTCGTGCCGGTGGCGTTGTTCGACCACTGCACGATGTAAGGCCCCTGGCCGCCGATGATGCTCACCATTGCGGTACCATCCGCACTGCCGGGGCAGGATTCTGCTTGCTGCAAAGTCGCGGAAACGCTGAGCACGCCGAGTTGCAGGGTCGCTTCGTTGTCGGTTGTGTTGAACTCTTCGGGATCGGCGTTGATGATGCGCAAAACCAGCGTGGTTGCGGCATCATAAACATGGATATTTCTTGTAAAACTGCGTACGTCGTTTTCGGGAACGGTAATGCTGAACGTTTGTACCAAAATCGTATCACTGAAATCGTTGACATAAAAGATCTGCACGTCGGCGTTGCAACTCAGGTCGCCTTCGTTCGGCACATCAAAAGTCAGCTCAACCTCCTCTCCTACTGCCGGGGCGTCGTTGCTCACCATTAAATTTTCAAAATACAGGTTTGGATATTGGCCCACCAAAATGGCGCGGGTTGCTTCATTGTTAAGTTCGTTGTTTTCCTCCACCGTTTCCAGCGCGTCAATTTTAGCGCGGATGATGTGAATGCCGGGAATGGTAGACGACCACATTGACGGCATGTTCAGGGTATTGATGTCGCCCTGATTCAGGCCAGTGGCGTCCACGGTATCCTGGCCAATTTCGTTCACTTCCCAGGCCAATTTGAAGGTTTCGCCGATGTTGCTGATGCCGATGTTTTCATAAGTGATGTCCAGCGTCACCTGTTCGCCTACATCCGGGTTGAGTTTGGAAGGGGCAATGTATTGCGATAAAATGCGCAGATCGGCGCGCTCTTCTGCAACGGTAACCGGCACAATCATCACATTGTTGCCTTCGCTGCATTCGCTGTAGTCGCCATCCGGATCCACGGTGATGCGCACCTGATACGTTCCAATTTGCGAAAAAACATACTCCGTTGGCGCTGCCACAGTATAAGGACAGGAGCCCGTTTTGCCCACAGGCGAAACTGTATTGAAGCCCCAATCCAACCAGCCGCTGATGCCGGGACCGGAGATTTCAAATTTTACTTTTACAGAAGATGCAGCAAAATAACCGTCGTTGAACAAGCCCACGCGGAATTCCACGGGCCGGTTGATGTACTGCGTCGTTTGCCAGAATTTAGCCGCCGTGTAGGAACAATAATTGCCGGGATAAAAATCATACGTCAACTGGCTGAGCAAGGTATTGTTGGCTTCGCTGACTTCGGCGATCAGGTTTGAAAAATCTGCTTTCGCAAATAAACTGGCGCAACCCAATCCCGGCGAAGGTAACGTCGCACTCACTTGGACGGTAGCGCCGGCGGCAATCGGATTCGGGTAAGTGGTGTAAACCGTATCTAAGCCAATGACAAAAGCCACCACCACTTCGCTGCTTGTAGCCGTCGTTCCAACGTTCGATAGTTGCACCGTCGCCATAACAGAAGGCGCCGCATGCGCATCTGCAGGACTGACGGATACCAGGCCATCCAAACGCAGGTCCACCTGACAAGGAATGAGCGTTGCGCCTGCCGAACCGGTATTGTTCGTTTCATTCAATTCTGCCACCACGCCCGTTCCCGGGAAAGTGGGAATGTCCGCGAAAGCGTCAATCCGGTAATTGCCGGTTTGTTCAAAAGTATGACTGAAACTGCTGTAAACGGAACCATAGACGCCCGGCAATACATTGCTTATTGTCACCGTATCGGCGTATTCAAGCTGGTTGTCTGATAAGCGCACCACATGGCGCGCCAACTGAAACGGCCCTGTGCCAACGCCGCCGTTGTTGTCAATTCTGATGGTGAAACCTTGTTCCTGGCACAGGTATTTTTGACCGCCGGAAGCTACATAACCGATGGCAATGTCTGGCAGCGTTGGATTTACCGCGATGGAAGTGGCGCAAAAATTGTTCTGCTCGCTGCTTTCCACAATCGCAAAAGCGGCGTCGGCAGTGGCCTGCAAAGTCGCTGTTCCAAGGGTGTTAAAATTGATGGGATTGCTGAAGGTATACGTAAAAGTCTCGCCAGGCTGGAGCGCAGGAATGATGGCATCACCGGGAATAGGCGAGCCGTTGGTTCCGCTCACGTCCAGCAGGGACGCGATGGCAGAAGGCGCGCAACCGTTGTTGCTGACCCGGATGCTGCCCGTTGCTGAGCCGCCGATCAGTACTGAATTTGTAGACATTTGGAATGTACAACTCAGGTCCGGCTGGCAAGGGCCGGGTTGGATCACAAATTGCGCCGTGAAGTTTCCGGTCAGCGTAAAATCAGTAATGGAGCCGGTTACGTGGTACAAACCTGGGGTCAGCGGCGGCTGAAAACTGCGCGCAAACTGCCCCTGGCTATTGGTATAGGCACTGAAAGTCTGGCCGGTTTCCACCAAAGTGAACGTCACCGTTGCGCCAGCAACACTGGGGTCGCTGAGTGGAACGGCAGTGTCCTGATAAATCGCCGTGCCACTGATGGTGATGCCGGAAGAACCGGAAAGCAACTCTTCGGGCGAGGCGGTGGCGGTCACTGCAATTTCGCCAGGCAGGTTGTATTCGCCGTTCACAAAAGGGCGGATGGCCTGGTTGTTCAGTTCGTTGGGTTCGTCAATGACGTTGGTAAAATCAATAAAGACCTGCATCGGGTTCCAGCTCACTTCGTCCGGGGTGGTGATGGTCCAGTTGACCGTCGTCGTGCTGTGCGCAGGCAGGTTGGCCACGGTAATGTCGGTGTAAATCTGGCTGTTGTATTGATTCACCAAACGCACGACAAAATCAAGCGCGTCAAAATCGGAGTCGTTGTGAATGGTGGCGGCAACATCCAAAGGCGTGCCGGGATCGGGGTTGTTGTTGCTGAAAACGATGTCGTTGGCGTAGATGTAAATGTCTGCGAAGTCCACCACATTGGGTTCGTCCACGGGCGTGAAGGGCAAACTTTGGCAGCCCGCTGCGTCCTGTGCCAGAAAAGCGGTGCGGTAGTTGAAACTGGTATTCAACCCCGATGCCTGGTGGAAATAGCGCTTGCCGTCGGTCACGTCGGTATCCGACACATCTGCCGGTGTCATTACAAAAACGCGGTCGTCGGCGCCGTTGTAATTGCCGTCGTTGTTGAAGTCCAGCAGCAGACGCGGGAAAGACGCCGTTGGCAAATGGCCGTCTGCATCAAAATAATCAATTTCGAAATAGAAGGTCTGGTAAGGCGATCCGGTTTGCGGCTCGACCGCCGAAGCCTCGTATCCTGCATTGCCCGTAAAGGCAAAATAGGGCGCGTTGTTGTTGACCGTAATGGTGGCGCTCGCCGTTTGGATGCAACCCGCAGCAGAAGTTACGCTGACATCGTAAGTTGTCGTTTCGGTCGGACTGACGTTGATGCTGCTGGTGGTTGGGCCGGTTGACCAA
Organism: Saprospiraceae bacterium; assembly: GCA_022841505.1. Taxonomy (GTDB): domain Bacteria; phylum Bacteroidota; class Bacteroidia; order Chitinophagales; family Saprospiraceae; genus JABWAJ01. Next base: position 4,134 of record JALHRK010000270.1, read on the forward strand.
AGGTAGCTCCCTCCCCCACTCGCGGTCAGGGTTGTGGGCGTGCCGCCGCATATTGTAACAGCCTCAGGAATAACGGCCGCTGCGGGTAAGGCATTCACCACGACATCCACCGTCAGCACCTGATCGCAACCGCTGCCGGTGCTGATGGTCACCGAATAGGTACCTGCCGCGGCAGTTGTCACCATTTCAATAGAGGGTTCTGCTTCCGTGCTGTTGAATCCGTCCGGGCCGCTCCAAAAGTAGCTGTTTCCGCCGCTTGCCGTCAATTGCAGGGTTTCGCCTGCACAAACGGGGCTGTTGCTGTCCACGCTACCGCCAGCTTCCGTAACTTCCACATACACAGAGCCATACCCCTCGCAACCATTGGCATCGGTGACGGTCAGGTAGTAATCGCCCGCATCTTCCAGCGCAGCATTGGTAATTTCAGGATTTTGGGCATTGCTGCTAAAGCCATTCGGGCCGCTCCAGAGGTAGCTGCCGTCGCCTGCCGCAGCAAGTTGAAGGGTGGCGCTTTCGCAAACGGGACTATTGCTGGCAGCGCTGGCCATGGGCGCCGGATTTACGGTGACGGCAACCTGCGCGGTATCTTTACAACCATTGGCGTTGGTGACAATGACCTTGTAAATGCCGGAATTATTGGTTGCGGAATATGCATACACCTCAGGATTTTGCTGCGAACTGCCAAAGCCGTCCGGGCCGCTCCATGCATAATTTGCGCCGCCGCTGCAGGTCAGGTTGAGGATTTCGTTTTCGCAAACGGGGCTGTTGCTGCCTGCTGTTGCCGTGGGGAATGCATAACTCGTCAGGTTGATACGCAGGGTATCGTTGCCCGCATCGCCGTCGCCGGTCAATTGGGTGATGACGGCAATCTGGTATGCGCCTGGCGTGCCGAGGTCGAGCGTTGCCGTGAAAGTATAATGCGCGGTATCGCCGGCCATGACAGAAAATGCGCCGACGTTTTCATCGGCTATTTCCACATTATTCCGCAAGAGTTTCAGAGAAAATCCGGTCGCGTCGTTTACGCCTACGTTTCGGAGAACGACTTTTACAGCAGAAGTGCCGTTTGCGCAGGCATTTATTGGGCTGATAAAGGCTAAAGGCAGGATGTCGTCGGAGCTTAATTCAAATTCGTCCGCACCAATATCCGGCGTCGTTGCATGGCGCGCATCGCCGTCAATATCGGTGGTCACTTCGGCCAATGGCGTACCTGCGCTGTTCAGTGAAGCCTGGTTAACGTGCAAATCGGTGGCGCTGAAAAAGGCGGGCAAAACGCTGACAGAATGGTCATCCAATGCTGGGTTCGCCGTTTGCCATTCGGCAAGGCTGCGGCGGTAGTTGTTTTGCGAAAGCCCTAATATATCTGCCAGACCATTGGGTACCTGGTGCAGGTTGTTGTAGTCGGATTCGTAGGTATTGGAAGTAGAAAGACTGATCGCAAAACCGCCGCCTGTGCTGGAAAACGTATTGTTTTTCAGTTTGTAATTGCCGCCGCCGCTGTTCAGGATAATTGCGCCGTTGTTGATGTTGGATTGTATGGTTGTGGAAATGGCAACGTTCAACACGCTGTTGTGGTAAATGTCCACTTTGGAATTTCCCTGCCCCTGGATGCCGTAGCCGGTTCCGGCGTCGCCCACCTGAATGAAGTTGTTGGCAATGAGCGAGCGGGTGCTGGTGTTCAATCCACTGAAACTAACTCCTGTGCCTGCGCCCGAAATTTTGTTTTTTAAGACCTCTGCCTTGCCGGTAAACGTGTTGAGACTGAAGGCAGTGCCCGTCCTCGTGGAGCTGAAGGTATTGCCGGAAATCAGCGTTGTTTGACCGTTGTTCATGGCCAGGCCGTTGTAACTGCCGTCGCTGTGCGTTGCCGAAAAGGCATTATTTTCAATGGTGGAATTATTTACATTATTGATCACCAGCGCGGTTCGCTGATTTTCAAAGGTATTGCCCTGGATTGTAATCGCATCTGCCCGGTCGCCCTGCGTTTCAAAATAGAGGGCATAGCCGCCGTTGAGGAACTGGTTCTCCAGGAGTTGCAGGTTTTCGCAAACGGTAGCCGGCGAGGCTGTATTGGTGAAGATAATGCGCCGCGCAAAATCGGAATAGCTGGATGCTGTGCCTTCCAGGCGGTTTTCCCGGAAGGTGATGTCATCCGCATTGGTCAGGTTGACGACGACGCTGTAATAGTAGTTTTCGAGCGCTTTGAGGTGCAGATTTTCAAAAGTGAACAGGCTCACGTTGTCCAATTTCAGGACGTAGTTTTGCTCATCGTTTGTGGATTCGTATTGCCACAGCACGCTGTTTGCATCGCCTGCCTGCGAACGAAAAGTGATGTGATAGACACCATTTCCGGGAAAATCGCTGAGGTGGGCCTGTTCGGTATACGTGCCTGGCTGGATTTCAAAAATCACATCACCTTCTGCGCCACGGGTAAGCAGGGCGTCCACGGCTTCTGCAATGGTTCCAAAATCTGCCATGTCTGCGCCAATGGTATACGTTCCGATCAGCGCCGTTTGAATGGTCGCGCGCAGGGTGTCGTTGTCGGGGTTTTCGTCGGGCCCGCCATTCGGGTTTTGTGAGATGAATTGCAGGTCGAATTCGCCGCCCGAAAAATTGAAACTCCCTACGATTACTTGCAAACTGTCGCCCGTTTCAAGCGATCCATTCCAATTGTAAGTCGTTTGCGGTAAGCCATTGACCGTCCATGCGATTGCTGTCTGGGTCAGGGTTTGCACCCCAAAATTATACAGACTGACCTGCACCTGCTGCACCCCGGAATTCACCGGAGGCAATGGCGCTACCAAAGCAGTCAGCGCTGCATTTGCGGCAAGCAACTCAAATTCATCTGCGCCAATATCGGGACTCACCGGGTCGCGCATTTCACCATCAAAATCCGCGGTAATGCCTGTTCCGGCAATACCTGCGCCATCGAGCGCCGGAGCTTGTGCATGCAAATCGCTGTCGGAAATGAAAAAAGGATCCGCACTCAAAGAATGAGCGTCCTGGCCGGTTGCTGCCTGCCAGGCGCTCAAGTTGTTCAAGGGATTGTCGTTCTTGGCGGCGAGGTTAGCGCCGGTGGTGTAATAATCGTTGTAATCGTAGGTATGATTGCCTTCGTAATCCGTTACGGCATAGCCTGCGCCTGCATTCACAAAGACGTTGTTGACAATGGTACAGCCGTTCCCATAATACATTTCAAGGGCTGAAGCATAAACTTGCGGGCTGTTGATGCGGATGCTGTTGTGGGCAATGAGCAGGTTTTCTGCCCCATAAGTGCGGATGCCAAAAATTTGGCCGTTGCCGGAAATATGCACGGCGTTGTTGGCCAGCACTGGCGTCCCCCCATCGTCTTCGCCCGATTCATAATAAATGCCGGAGCCCTGGTTTTCGTTGGTTTGGTAAATGATGGCATTGTTGGTGATTTGCGCACTGCCCCGCATACTGCTAAATCGCAGCGCTGCGTATCCGTTGGCGGCGTGGATGGTGTTTTGGTTCACAATTGGCGACGACTGATAGCCACTCAATTCTATCCCCTGCCAGACATTCTGAAAGGTATTGCGCTGCAAAATACTGCCCGAAGCTGTATTGTTGGCGTAGCTGTAAAACCCGCTGTAGCCGTAGCGAAACTCGCAGTCTTCTACCACCGGTCCAACCGTGATGTCGCTGAAATAGACATTGGTGTTCGTAGACGCCGGAGCTGCGGTGAAGCGACAGTTTCGCCACTCAAAATCATTGCACTCCCTTGCATCCACCACATAACTGTATTCATAGTTGGTTCTGAAGCTGAGGTGCTCAAATTGGAGAAAACGGACTCCTTCTCCATAAAAAACCGAACCATTGTCATAAAGAATCTCCACCGCATTGGCATCCATGCTTTCGGAACGGAAAAGAACGGGTTTCGATGCACTGGCACCGTCTATCGCGCCGTAAAAATACAACTGCTCGTGATACACGCTGTCGCGTACCAGAAAGGTGACCGCATCCGCAACGCCAAGATCGTACAACGATGTTATGGCTTCCGCAAACGTCTGAAAATCTGGTATTTCTCCGCCAATCGTGTACTCGCCGGCCATTGCCGTACGCAGCGAATCGAGGCGGATGGTATCGTTCAGGGCGCTCAATTGCAGGGCGCCGCCGTTCACTGAACTGATTTGAAAAAGCAAGCTATACGTGCCGCCCGCCGCAAAAGCGTAGCTGCCAAGGTTGAGTTGTTCGGACGTAT
>JALHRK010000270.1:8362-8721 GCA_022841505.1 Saprospiraceae bacterium
CGGCGTTTGCGGCGTGCCATTCACCGACCAGGTAATGGTTGCAGCGGTAAGGGGCACGGAGGCGGTAGCCGACAACCGCACCAGGATATTTGCAGGAGTTGGCGGTAAGGGGAGGCTTGGCGCAACATAGCTCAAACCGGCATCGAGGCCGATGACCGAAAATTCATCCGCGCCAATGTCCGGGCTGGTTGAGCGGGTTTCGCCATCTATATCGGTAAGGATGCCGAGGCCGCCGAGGGCCGTGCCGTTCAGCACAATTTGCGACACGTGCAAATCGGTTGCTGAGGCAAATTGCGGATCCGCAGAAACGGAGTGCTGATCGAAATTCGAGGCTGCACGCCAGTCGGCCAGATTGGCGA
>JALHRK010000271.1 GCA_022841505.1 Saprospiraceae bacterium
GTCACCAACGGATAATGATCCGAAAGCCCCATCCGCAGCGGTTGAAAATCCAGCACTTCAAAATCGGCACTGACTAAGAGGTAGTCAATGCGCAACCCCGGAATATTGCCGGCGTAGGTGACCCCGCGTCCGCTGCCTTTCACTTTGAAGGCGTCCTGAAGTCCTTCGCCGATGGTGTGGGTGGAAAAAGACATGGGCACGTCGTTGAAGTCGCCGCAAACGAGGGATGGGAATGGCGATTTTTTGATCGCATCCGCTATGGCGATGGCTTGCCGGGCGCGGGTTTGGGCCGAGCGTTTGTAGCGCCGCAGCACGCCACCGAAGCTTTGCCAGGTTTCGCGATCCTGGAGGTTGACGTCGGCAGGGTCTATTTTTTCTGTGATTTTTGAAATGGCATTCGTTTGCAGGTGTAGGTTGAAGACCCGCACGCTTTTCCCTTCGATGTCGAGGTCGGCAAACAGGTAGCCGTTGGCGCGGTTGGTGAAATAATGGGCGCCTTTGCGGCCAATGGGATAACGGGAAAAAATGGCCAGCGTGCCGCCTTTTTCCTGGTAGGAATAACGCAGGCCGGCGGTTTCAGCCAGCAGGTCGGCGTGGCGCTTTGCACTGCCGGCGTCGAGCGGAAACTCCTGAAAGCACAGCACGTCGGGCTTTTGTGCGCGGAGGAGGTCTGTAAAAGTCTTTTGACTAAATCGTTGCTTGCCGATGCCCTTGAATTCGTGGGCGTTGAAGGTCATCAGTGTCAGGGCATTTTTTGCAGCATCGGGTTTGAGTGCGCCCCCAAAGCGCAACTCAAATGCGCCCTGCACGTTTGACCAACCCATCAACAAGCATCCCACCGAAAAAAAAGCGTACCAATGCCGGCGAAAAGCCCACCAGGCAATGAACAGGATATTTGCGAAAAGCAACAAAGGAAAAACCAGCCCCAGAAAAGCGAGCGGCCAGAAGGCATTCGGGTTGGTAATTGGGGCAAGGTAACTCAGCAACGTCAGCAGGATGACGCCCACATTGATCCATCGCATCAGTTTGGGGCCGGCGCTGCGCATGGTTAGTCTTTACTGGCGTTAAACAAAAATTCTTTTTCCTCTTTGGTCAGGCTTTCGTAGCCCGACTGCTTGATTTTGTCCAAAATGGCGTCGAGTTGTTCCTGGTGGGAAAGGCCGTTTTTGCCTGCTTCCGACGGGCGACCGCCTTTGGCCTGCGCGCTTTTTCCGCCGCCGGCTGCGGTTTTCACCGGATTGCGGTAAGCCATTTTAGGGCCTTTCTTTTTGCCGTAAGTTTTAGGAAACGGCGATTTCAGGAAACTGCGGATGGCAATCAGGATGCGGTTCACCGGTTCGGAAAGGTCCTGTCCGCTGCGGAGGCGCAATACAAAGATGCCGCCCATGGCTGCGCCGCCGAGGTGGGCCAGATGACCGCCCGTGTTGTTGTCGCGGCTGATAAAAAAGAGGTCGAGCAGCAACAGCACCATCACCACGTATTTGAGCTTGACATCGCCAATGAGCAGCAGCCGGATGATGTAGTTGGGCGCCAGCACCGCCGAGGCGACCGCGATGGCCATCACCGCGCCGGAAGCGCCGAGTGCAAAAGACGGAGGAGTGCCTTTTGAGGAGAACACTCCGATGATGACGAAAAATGCGAGGTTGCCCGCCAGGCCGCCCAACAAGTAGATCGGCAGCACGCGGTGGTCGCCGATGAAATCACCGACGATGCGCCCAAACCAGTAGAGAAAAACCATGTTCCAGAGGATGTGAAACAACCCCTCGTGCATAAATATGGAGGTGAAGAACACCCACGGATGGGTCAGGTTATGCCACCAATCTGAAGAAATCAGGAAAAACCGGAGGACGGAATCATACGTTCCGACCGGGAAATTCCAGCCGTGCGTGATCCGCAAAAACAACCAGAATAGGGTGATCAGGATAAAAACGGACACGTTGACGATGATAATACGGTTGACCATATTACCATAGTTAAATTCCTTCCTGATATCGTCCCAGATAGATTGTAGCATTGGCTGCGAAATTATTTATAGCGGGTTTTATCAAAGCGGGAACCGAATTTTCGCCAGTACAAAATTAGCAACAATCCGGACAATGCGCCGCCCAAATGCGCAAAGTGGGCGATGTTGTCCCATGAAAACTGGTTGACGCCGAGGAAAAGCTCAATTAACATCAACACCGGGATGAAGTATTTGGCTTTTACCGGAACCGGAAAAAAGAGCAGCATCAGCTCGGCATTCGGAAAATTCATGCCAAAAGCGAGCAGGAGGCCGTAGATGGCGCCGGATGCGCCGACAACGGGGGTGTTCATCCGCTGGCCCAAATACGACTGGAGCTCTTCCGTAATTTCGCTCACCGTGGCAGGGTCAGGTTGTGCCTGCATCAGTGCCTGATGAACGCTGTTCACCGCATCCATTTTAAAGTGTGCCTGGGGTACGGTTTCAAAAAAAGCCCAATAGTTTCCCGGAGATGGGTTGGCCTGAAAAACGTCAATGGCCTGCTGTATGGTGGAAAATTCGTAGTAATTATAGCCCATATGCAAAATCGCCGCTCCAAACGCACAGAAAAAGTAGTAGAATAAAAAGCGTTGGGGGCCCCAAAGCGTTTCTAAAACGCTGCCGAAAGTGATCAGGGCGAACATGTTAAAGAAAATGTGCATCAAGCTGCCGTGCATAAAAAAATGCGTGACGATTTGCACCGGCAAAAACTTCTCCGAAGTCGGGTAATGCAGCGCCAAATAGTCATAAGCTTGTTGCTCTCCGATGATGTACCGTGCCACAAACATGATGACATTCAGAATGAGCAGGTTTTTGACAACGGCGGTCATGTTGTTGAACATCTCTTAAATTTTAGTTGCTTCCTTCAAATCTTTTTGCCAAATCTTCCAATTCATACGTCACAAAGCAGAATCGGCCCGAAGGACTTTTATATGGCGTTGCGCAGGCGAACAGGCGGTCTGTCAGGGATTGCATTTCGGTTACAGAAAGTGGCTGACCCCGGCGGATGGCTGCGCTGCGCGCCATGGACCGCGCGATGTTTTCTGTGGCGCCCAGTTTCAGCTCCATATTCGATTTGTATTGATCCATCAGCGTTTCAATCAGCGCCACCTCGTCTTTTTTGCCGGCTAATTCTGCGGGCACGCCATTGATGACGAAGGTATTGCCGCCAAAAGCCTGGATGTCGAAACCCAGCAGGTTGACCTGATCCAGAATGGCGCCGAGTATCGTCGCGTCAGCAGGGGAGAGGGTCAGGGTGCGCGGGAAGAGTTGCTTTTGCGAAACGGCGCTTTGCTGTTCCAACACTTGCAAGTATTGCTCAAACAGGATGCGTTCGTGGGCCGCCTGCTGGTCTATGAGCAGGAAACCCGACTTGATGTGGCTGACAATGTAGGTGGAATGAATCTGATATGGTTCCCGTTGCGGTTTGGCGGAGCCCAGCGCTAATTTATCTTCGCCGGCATCGTCGGCCCAGGCGCTCCCGATGGTCAGCGTCTGGTCTTCGGCTTCGGCTGGTGTTGCGTCCGGGTTCTGGGTTTCTTCCTCTTCTTCCTGGTTCAGGCCTTTATAAAAATCTTCCCATTGGCGCAGCGCTTCTTTGCGCGGGGGTGAACCAGGCGAACCGCCGCTGTACGCATCGCGTCCAGGGCTTACCGCCGGTTTACGGGCAGACAATTCATCGAGGGTGGGCGAATTTTCTTCGCTGGAGCTTCCGATGCGCATAGAAAATCCCTGCTCCTGGTCAAAATCCAGGGAAGGCATGATGCTGTGCCGGCCTAAGGCATGGCGCACGGCTACCCGCAGGTAATTGTAGACTAAGCGCTCATCGTCAAATTTGATCTCCTGCTTGGTCGGATGCACGTTGATGTCTATCCGGGCAGGGTCAATGTCAATGAAAAGCACATAAAAAGGAAACGTTTCTTTGGGCAACAGGTCTTCATAAGCCGTCATCACGGCGTGGTGGAGGTAATTGCTGCGGATGTAGCGCTGGTTGGCAAAAAAGAACTGCTCGCCGCGTCCTTTTTTGGAAAATTCCGGTTTGCCCACGAACCCTTCCAACCGCATCGCGTCTGTTTCTTCCGTTACTGGAACGACCTTTTTGTTGTAATCTTTGCCGAACACGGCGATGAGGCGCTGGCGCAAATTGCCAGGCGGAAGGTGGTACAATTCCTCATTGTTGTGGTGCAGGGAAAAGAAAAGGTCGGGGTAGGAGAGGGCTAAATGCAAAAACTCGTCAATGATGTGCCGCATCTCCACCGGGTTGGATTTGAGGAAGTTGCGACGTGCGGGTACGTTGTAAAACAGGTTTTTTACCGAAATACTCGTACCGGCATTGCATTGGCACGCTTCCTGGACTTTGACTTCGGAGGCTTCCACTACGAGACGAACGCCAAGGTCGTCCATCTGGCGGCGCGTGCGCATTTCCACGTGGGCCACAGCCGCCATCGAAGCCAGCGCCTCGCCCCGGAAGCCCATCGTCCGGATGGCAAACAAGTCTTTGGCTTCCCTGATTTTTGACGTTGCGTGGCGCTCAAAGGACATGCGGGCGTCGGTTTCGGACATTCCACAACCGTTGTCCACGACCTGGATCAGGCTACGCCCCGCTTCTTTTACAATGAGCCGGATGTTCGTTCCTCCGGCGTCTATGGCATTCTCCATCAATTCCTTAACCACCGAAGCCGGGCGCTGGATGACTTCTCCGGCGGCAATCTGGTTGGCAATGGCGTCAGGCAATAGTTGGATGACATCTGTCATGCGTGTGTCTTTTTCGGATCCCGGCGGTTCATTCCAGCCAGGATGGGACTGTTCTTTTTGCTTATTTGCCTTCTAACAACACCAACAGCAAGGTCGTGGTTGCAGCAAACCTATTCAAAATAGAGTCCCGTCTTCGGCAAATATACTGTGAGTGCCAGATAAGCCAGCAATGCCATCAAAAGAATTATGGCGAAACGGATAAAGTTGCTCTGGCGCGACTTCTTTCGGCGCTCTGCTGCGAAAAGCTTTTTATTGCCGCCACGGGCGAATGCTTCTGAGATGCGCGCTTTGGCGACTTCCACATCTCCGGACTGATCGGATTCAAGTCGCGCTTTGAATTTTTCGAGTTCCTCTTTTTCCGGATCCCAGTATTTGGGTTTGTATTCAAACCGCATTGGTTTGGGCGTTCTGAAAAAATTGAAAAATGCCATGGTGTCTTGTTGATTGGTTTGTGAAATGTACCAATTTTTTCTCATTGAACGAAAAACCCGGTACTTTTATCGCTATTATTTTTAGTCTTGCCATCCTATTGTGATACTTGAGGCACTATAAAAAGGATGATGCATTCCTGTTTTAAAAAGGTGCATCGCACTTAGAGCATGTTCAAAATTCCATCAATCGGCTGCAAGCGGGAAATTTTATTTTATACTTTGTTAGATTTTTTCAACGTAGCTGCCGGCTATGTCTGCAAAATCTGCCTCGTCTAAAACAAAATTTCCTCGCTCTCGCTCGATCATGGAAATTTGAACATGCTCTAAACCTTATCTCCCCAAAGTTCCTGTTTTCATTACACATCAAAAAACACCACATCCATGCTGAATTCGAGGCTGCTCTTTTTGTGCCTTTTGCTTGCTTCTACCCAGGTTGCTTTTGCGAGCGGCGTCAGGGGAATCATTAAAAACCAGCGCGGAGAATCGCTGGAATTTGCGACCATTTTTGTGCAGGAAACAGGTACCGGCGCTACTGCCAATATAGATGGCCGCTATGAAATCCGCCTGGAACCGGGGGATTACACCTTGATTTTTCAGTACTTAGGGTATAAAGCCCATATAGAAAAGGTATCTATTGGGGCTTTGTTCAAAGAATTAAACGTGGAACTCGTTGAACAGGTGCTGCAATTAAAAACGGTGGAAGTCCTGGAAGGCCGGGAAGACCCCGCCTATACAGTGATGCGCAAAGCCATTGCCAAAGCGGATTACCACCGCCAGCAGGTAGACAGTTATTCTGCCAAAGTGTACATCAAAGGCTCGGGCCGGTTGAAAGATTCGCCGTTTTTCCTGCGTAAAACCATCGCCAAAGAAGGCATTGACTCCACTGTGGCATTCACTTCGGAGTCGGTGAGCCTCATTGAATACAAGCGCCCGAACACTTTCAAGGAAAAAGTTATCTCGGTCTACAAGCACGGGGACGACAATTCCACGAGCCCCAACGGGTTTATTTTTGCCAGTTTCTACCAGCCGGAAGTTGCGGAAGCCATTTCCCCCCTGTCCATCAAAGCATTCGGGTACTACCGCTTCAAGCTGGAGGGCTATTTCACCGAGCGGGGCGTGGGGGTCAACCGCATCAAAGTGACGCCGCGCAGCCGGGGCGACAATGTCTTTGAGGGCTATATTTACATCATTGAAGACGAATGGAGCATCCATAGCTTGTCGCTGAAATCTTATAAGCTGGGCATTGTGTTTCAGGTGGATCAGGTGTATGCGCCCGTACAGGAAAAAGCCTGGATGCCGGTCAGCCACCGCATTGATGTGGACGGCAGCGTGCTGGGTTTTGATTTTGAATACAAATACCTTTCTACCATCAGCGATTACCAGGTGAAACTCAACCCAGACCTGCCCAACGATTTCAAAATTGTGGATGAAAAAATTGACAAGGAACTTGCAGCGGAAATCTCGAAAAACAAGCAAAAAGACAAAGCTAAACTATCCGATCTCGAAAATCAGTTGTCGCAAGGCAAGGAGCTGACCCGCAAGGATTTGCGCAAGCTGATGAAGGAATACGAAAAGGAAGAGATCAAAGAACAAAAAGCAAAGGACGAAGAGCCGATCGTTGAGTCGAATACTTCCTTTGAAATAGACTCGATGGCTTCCAAGCGCGACACGGCCTATTGGAACGAAATCCGCCCGGTGCCGCTCACGCCTTACGAAGTGCGGGGTTATGTACGCGGAGACAGCATTGCCAAAGTGGAAGCCCTGGAAGCGCAGCAAGACAGCATCTCCTCGGTAGGGAAGGATGGCAAAAAGAAAAAAGGCGGCGGGTTTGATTTTTTTGGCGCCCTGTTTACCGGCGACAGCTATAAACTCAGCAAACATTCGCGGTTTTCCTTCAGCGCGCCCATCCAGCGCTTGTTTTTTAACCCGGTGGAAGGCTTCAACCTCAGCGTGGATCTCAAGTATCTGCATCAAAAAGAAAAGCGCCAGTTTGGCATTACGGCGACACCGCGCTATGCTTTTGCCCGGGAGAAATTTACAGGAAAAGGGCGCATTTTTTACAACTTTGGGGAAGGCAGCAAACGCAGGGAGCTTTTTTTAGAAGGGGGGCGCTACGTATCGCAATACAACGAAGAGAAGCCGATTACGGAGTTCATCAACACTTTTACGACCCTGATTCAGGAGCGAAACTACCTGAGCATTTATGAAAAAGACTATCTCCGGGCGGGTTATACCCAACGCTTCACTCAAAAACTGTCGCTGCGGTTTGTCGCCGAATGGGCCGAACGCTTCACGCTGAACAACAATACCACCCAAACGTGGTTCAACCGCGACGACCGTTCCTACGCCCCCAATGTTCCGGAAAACTTAGAAGCCGATTACCCTTTTCCGGCAACCGAGCGGGCCGCCTGGGCTTCCGTGCAGGTGGAAACGCGGCCCTGGCTGAAATACCGCATGCGCAACAAAATAAAGGAAGTGATCGAAAACTCTTCGCCCACACTCACTTTTGAATACCGCAAAGGGTTCAGCGGCCTTGCGGAAAGCGTTACAGACTACGATTTGATTGATTTTGGTTTCAAACACCGCTTCAAAGCGGGCGCGCGCGGCACCTGGGATGTAAAAGCCAACGTGGGCATGTTCCTGAATTCGGACTATGTGGGTTTTGCCGATTTCAAACATTTTGCCGGCAACCGCCTCGGCATCGTGACCTCCGATCCGGTGGGCAGTTTCCGCTTGCTGGATTATTACCGCCACAGTACTGCCGACCAATACGCTGCGTTGCACGTACACTACCAGTTCCGCAAATTCCTGCTGACACAAATCCCGGAAGTGTGGCTGACGGGCCTCAAAGAGAATGTGTTTGTCAATTATTTAGCCACGCCGACCTCCAAAAACTATGTCGAAGCGGGCTATTCCATAGACAATATTTTCCGCCTGTTCCGCCTCGAAGGCGCAGTGGCATTCCAGAACGGGAAGTATTACGACTGGGGCGTGCTGATCGGAATTTCTTCGAATTTGGGTTCGTTTTCAATCGAGTAGGGGCGACCCTCGCGGTCGCCCTGCCGTACAAATGCCCCTCGTGGGCATTTGTACGGCCAACACAATGGGGAAACCCGGGGGGGTAAAGAGACAAAAGGCAAAATGCAAGGAGCAATTTTATTACGTCAAGTTTGATGTTTTCGTAAGTAATCAGGTTGATTTCACAAAATTATTGCCTTTTGCTCCTTGTCCTTTGCACCTTATTATACAGCCCACACATCACGGCGGTTCAACGGCCATCACAGCGACCACGAGGGTCGCTATGATGGCATGGCGACCGCGAGGGTCGCCCCTACCGCACGCGGCTGCAACACTTGTCAGATGACACTAACTATTCATAACTTTCTCAAAGACAACTATTTCAAACGCCTTTTAGCAGGCGTCCTGGTGCTGCTGTTTTTATCCATTGCCATGTCTTTGCTGTTTCAAATTGCAACGGACGGGATCTGCCACACCAGGGCCATT
>JALHRK010000272.1 GCA_022841505.1 Saprospiraceae bacterium
CCCTGCCGACTTCGCCATCTGGATGAAAGCAGCGCCCGAACACATCATGCGCTGGCGTTCCCCGTGGTCGGAAGGGTTTCCGGGCTGGCATTTGGAATGCTCGGCCATGAGCACGAAATATTTGGGCAAAACCTTCGACATTCACGGCGGCGGCGGCGACCTGAAATTTCCGCACCACGAGAACGAAGTGGCTCAGAGTTACGGCGCCTGCGACTGCGCTCCGGCCCGCTATTGGCTGCACACCAACATGCTGCTGCTGAATGGTAAGAAGATGAGCAAAAGCGATGGTAACACCATCAGTCCCAACGAGTTATTTACAGGAGACAGCGTTCATGTAACTAAAGGCTACAGCCCCATGGTCGTGCGCTTTTTTATGCTTCAGACGCACTACCGCAGCACACTCGACGTATCGGACGAAGCCTTGCAAGCTGCAGAAAAAGGGTATCTTCGCCTTATGGAAGCGACCCGGCTCGTGCAGACCATGCAGCACCCTGGCAATGGCTCGGCTACGGCGCTCGACGCAGAGCTCAACCAGCTGATGGACGATGTGCATGCTGAAATGAGCGACGATTTCAATACTCCAAAATCATTGGCCCGCTTGTTTGAGCTGGTCACCAAAGTGAATAGTTTGAAAGGCGGCCAATTATCGCTGGGAGATATTACAGCGGAAAGCCTTGAAAAACTCAAAGCAACATTCAACCATTTCGTTTTTGATGTGTTTGGATTGTTAGATGAATCGCAGCAAACAGGATCCGGCGATGGTAAAGTTCTCGACGGCCTGATGCAACTTGTTATAGAGATCAGACAGGAAGCCCGCGCCAGGAAAGACTGGGGTACTTCAGATAAAATCCGCGACGCACTGGCAAACCTGCAACTTCAGTTGAAGGACGGCAAAGAGGGGACAACGTGGGGAAAAGTTAATTGACCAGCTGAAAATCACGCAATTCAGCTTTCCGTAATCTATTGACATAGATTACAGCAGTCAACCTGTTGATGTCTTGGTCTTTACACAAAAGATTATTAAGTTTTTCGAAAAAAAAATGTGCGCTTTTTTTAAATTTTTTTGAAAAAAAGTTGCCCAACAGTATCCAAGTTAATTGAGAAGGTGTTATATTTGCATTATCATTTACGATTAGCGACAATTTAAACCTAAGGTAAAGTTGATTAAGCTAATTGTTCTGACAAAAATTGAAAAGTGCGTTTTACTCGCAATAAAGATGTTTTCATTTGGTTTTTTGGGGTTATATTAGAGGCGGTCACCACAAATGATCGCCTTTTTTTATTCTAACAAAAAACACACCCTCCCCCTGCTTTCAAGTTTATGCGTTTTTTCTTTTACGCACGAACATCAAGTTCAGGGCTTGCTCTTAATTTGAACAAGTTCTAAAATCAGGCGCTTATAAATCTCTGTCGAGCAGAAATTCTGCCAATTCATACAGGGTTAATTTTCGGGCGTCTGGCACAGCAACCTGATCTAAGTGTGCGATTGCCTGGCGGTGATAAAGGTTCCTTTCTTCTTTTGCAAGATCAGGCACGTTTAACTGCCGGAGCAAGGTGGTGACTTCCTGGATTTTGGTTTGTTCGTTGTTTGTTGGCGTGTTCATTAGGTGCAGCAAGTCCGCTTTATCAGCAGGATTGGCAAGTTCTAAGGCTTTCAAAATCAAAAACGTTTTTTTGTTTCGGACGATATCCCCGCCGACTTTTTTGCCAAATTTTTCGGCGTTTCCAAATGAGTCAAGCAAATCATCCTGCAACTGAAAAGCTATGCCGAGTTTACGACCAAATTCATAAAGGTGATGGAGGTCTGCATCGGATGCGCCGGCGGTCATAGCCCCCATTTCCAGACTGCAAGCCAAGAGTACGGCTGTTTTGTATTCGATCATGCGTAGGTACTGTGGGATAGTTACGGCATCCATCCGTTCAAAATCAACGTCCCACTGTTGTCCTTCGCAGACCTGGATTGCGCAGCGGTTAAAAGATTTGAGGAGGCGGGCACTCAGGGGAGCATCACCGGCATCGAGCAAGTATTGCTGGGCATAAATGAGCATCACATCCCCGGAAAGGATGCCAGAATTCAGGCCAAAATGGCTGTGAACGGTTGGAATGCCGCGGCGCAATGGGGCTTCATCCATAATATCGTCGTGAATGAGGCTGAAATTGTGGAAAAGTTCGACGGCCATGGCCACGGGCAACGCCTGCCGGAAATCATCGGCAAAGACATGGTACCCCATGAGCGCCAAAAGTGGACGCAGTCTTTTGCCGCCCACCCGGAGGATGTAGTTGACCGGCTCATACAACCCTTTCGGCTCCTGGGTGAAATGTCCCTGGCTGAGGTACTGTTCAAAAACAGTTTTGTAATTTTCAATAGAATGCATGCTCAACAAATTTCGATTGGGCAAATATACCCTGGATTTTTAGTATAACATTACGGAAACAATTTTACACGCCAGTTATGCACATCAATATTCTGATTGTCGAAAGCAATGCTTCCGATGTGAACCAAATCAAAAAGTGTCTGGACGAGGTTGGGTTTCGCTACAACCCTATCCACACTGATTCTTACACAGAGGGATTACAAGCGCTGAGGGAACAACCGATACAACTCGTCTTGCTCGACCTTTCCCTGCTCGGTAACCCCTCTTTGAGTGCGTTCAGAAATTTCCTCCAGGAAGCTCCTAAGGTTCCAATAATTGTGCTGACCAGCCCAAAAACCGAAGCAATCGGGCTGCAATCCGTCAAAGCCGGGGCCCAGGATTATTTAATTAAAGGAGAATTTGATGGCAAACAATTGACCCGACTCATCAGATCTGCTGTTGAACGGTTTGAACAACAATCGGCACTGAAGCTGCAAACGGAAGAGTTATCCATGAAAGACAAACGCATGCTGGACGTTCAGGAAATCGCGAAATTTGCAACCTGGGATATGGATCTGGTCTCCAATGATATGACGTGGTCCAAAGAAATGTTCAGGTTTTTTGGGCATGACCCGGATAGTTTTGCACCCACACTGCGGGATTACAAAGACTATGTACACATTGAAGACCGCAAAATTGTCTCTGATTTTTTTGAAGAAGCCATCAAAACCGGAAAGCCGGTTAAAGCTGAACACCGCATTCTCGTTCAGAATAAAATAAAATACCTCCTTGCCCAGGCTCGGGTCAACTATGAAGAACGCGCCAATAAAATCATGTTAATTGGAACGGTTCAAGACATCACGGAGCAAAAAGAAGCGGACCACAACAAAGTACAAAACCACCAGCAAGCCCCCACCATCAAAGAAGAAGCGCTTTCCAAACTCAGCTTCAGCGTCCGAACGCCCCTGTCTTCCGCCATGAACCTGTTGTACATGCTTCAGCAAACCAAGCTCTCGCCACAACAACGGGATTTTGCAGAAGGGTTAAAAACCTCTTTCGACGACCTTTATCTGGTGCTGAACAACCTGCTCAACTACGTGCTGTTGCTGACAGAAAGTGCCAGCACCCACGAGGAAGAAGTTCGTATGTCCACTATGCTGGGGTCTTTGCAAAAAGTATTGTTGCTAAAAGCCCGGCAGGAAAACATTGAACTAAACTTCAAAGAGGAAGCTTCGCTGCCAAAATCCATTGTCTGCGACGTGGAAAAAGTAACCCAGGCCATTCACAACGCCGTTATTCTGGCGCTTCGGAATACATTCCCCAAGAGCCCGATTGATGTGATTTTAAATAAAAAAATACACGGGAAAGGCCAGATCAGCTTGCAGGTGGAAGTACGATATGCAGGCAAAGAATTGATCACTGAGGGCTTTTCGCAAATTATTGACTCGAAGGAGAACTGGCAAAACCTGCTTTTCCTCAATGATGAGAACGAAGAGTACGACCAGCTTTGCCTCTTCATTTTATTCAAACTGACCGATTTGCTGGGGGGTAAGGCTGAAATTCAGCATACGCAAACGCGGCGTAGTTCTATTTTTTTGGAATTGCCCTTTTCCTCTTCGGAACTGCACAAAGTCGGGGTCAAAAACAAACCATTTGCGCCCATCAACATTTTGCTGGTGGAAGACCATATTCTCAACCAGATCGCGACGCGCCACGTATTGACTTCCTGGTCGGAAATGGTTTCCGTAGAAGTCGCTTCCAATGGTAAGGAAGGCATAGAAAAATGGCGCGGGAGCCGTTATGATCTGGTGATTATGGACATCGAAATGCCGATCATGAACGGCATAGACGCCGCTACTGAAATCCGCCGCCAAAGCGATATTCCCATCATTGCCCTAACGGCCAACGCTTCCAAACAGGAAGAAGAGCGCTGCCTGCACAGCGGGATGAACGGCTATCTGAGCAAACCCATCAAGCCGGAGGAATTGCAGATGCAAATTTTGCGGGTACTGAGCTGAGTAGTGTCTGTCTTTAGTGTTGGAAAAAAACGCTGGAAATGACATGAGACATCCCAAAAAATTGAGATGTCTCATGTATTGTCTTGAAAAAGAAGCGGTTGCTCTTATTCGAGTTTGAACTTCACGGGCAGGTTGAACTGCACGCGAACCGGGCGTCCGCGCTGTTTGCCCGGCGTCCATTTGATGTTTTGTGAATTCATCAATTCAACGACGCGCATCGCTTCCTGGCCGCACTGGGCGCCAATGTCACGCACGATCTGGATATCCGTCACTTTGCCGTCTTTTTCAACCACAAAGGTGATAACCGCCGTTCCCTCTACGCCGTTTTCACGGGCGATGGCAGGGTACTTGATGTTTTTATAGATGAATTCAAGCATCTTTTTATCTGCACACTGCTTTTTTTCAGCTTCTGTTCCACCGACATCTTCACAGCCAGGGAATCGTGGCATTTGCTCCACCACCTTGAAGATTTCAGTTTCTTCTTCTTTTGGAGGTGGCGGCGGTGGCGGCGGTGGCGGCGGCGCATCAGCGACTGGAGCAGGACGTTCAACTTCTGTTTGATCGTCAATACTCTGATCCTGAAAAACCGGCGTTTCTTCCGGTACCAAATCATCCGGCACGGCCTGGATCACAGGCGGCGGCGGTGGTGGTGGTGGCGGCGGTGGCTCGGCAGTACGCGGCGGTTCGATTTCGATGTCTTCGTCCATGACCAGAGCTCCGTCTGGGATGAAGATTTTGTCTTCGTACTGCGTTACTCCGAATGCCAGGGCGCTAATTCCCACAGCGATAGCCAGACCAAGGTTGAAAAAAGTACCGCTGAGCCGGAATGAATCTGCTTCGGGATACTTGCTTCTTACCTCAAGGAAATGGCTGTCGGCATACTTTTGAGCGAGGTGCTTCGTAGACTGCTTGTTGAAGTAGCTTTTCATGGCGAAGATCAGGCCAATCAAGCCAACAATCAGCAGCACGATCACCACAGCGAATTCAGTTCCGGTAGGCCCGCTAAATATGCCTCCCAGCAACGTGAACTGCCCACTCGATAAGAGAATGTCCGGGCTCATACTGACAAGGGTTTGAAAGTGAAAAATTTTTGAATCTTATTGTGGCTTTCGCCTTATATCTTTCCAGATGCAAGATAGCAAAACTTTGGTGCATGCCCTGGGAAAAAAATTTCGGTTTGCCTTTATGCCACCGTTGCCTTATAAGCTTCGGCATCCATTAAAGCGTCTAATTCAACAGGGTTGGTCAATTCTATTTTTACAATCCAGCCTTCTCCATACGGATCGCGGTTCACCAGCGTAGGGTCGTCGCCTTTCGATTCGTCCAATTGGCTGTTAAACTCCAGAATTTTACCCGACACCGGCATAAACAGTTCCGAAGTCGTTTTTACGGCTTCCACGGTTCCGAAAACTTTTCCCTGGGCTAAGGTCTCGCCCACCGTGTCCACTTCAATGTATACTAATTCGTCCAATTCGCTTTGCGCAAAATCGGTGATGCCCACAAAAGCGACATTGCCTGCCTCCACCCGTAGCCACTCGTGGTCTTCGGTATACTTCAGATTAGCTGGAAATTCCATAATGTTCAAAGATGATTTTTGACGCCACCCTTCAACGGGAGCGCCCAAAAATAATGGGATTTTTCTAATCTTCGATGCCTTGTAGCAGAATTTTGCAGAAAGAGTCGTTGCCTTCTTCCAATATTATTTCATTCCCCGTTCAAATCGCCTACTTTTAGGGCTTAGAAAAGTGTACAAATGGGATTTCGTTCTTTCGTTATCAGCCCTTTGGCGCACAGCGCCGCGCGGCGCATTGTCCGTTGGTCGTCGAACGCCGTTGCGGCGCAGGAGACTGTATTCCGGCAATTGCTGGCGCAGGGGCGCAACACCGCTTTCGGCAAAGCGCACGACTTCGATAAAATCAACAGTTACGAAGCCTTTCGGGAGCGCGTCCCCATCCGCGACTACGAAGGGTTGCGCCCGTGGATCGAGCGCATCAAAGCCGGCGAACGCGACGTGCTCTGGCCGGGACGTCCGGCGTATTTTGCCAAAACGTCCGGCACTACCTCCGGCGTCAAATACATTCCGCTCACCCGCGACAGCCTGCCGAACCACTTTGGCACAGCGCGCAACGCGTTGTTCAACTATTACGCCCGCACGGGCCGGGGCGAGTGGCTCGACGGCAAAATGATCTTCCTCTCGGGCAGTCCGGAAATGGAAGACGTCGGCGGCATCCCCACAGGCCGCCTCTCGGGCATCGTTAACCACCAGGTGCCTTCCTGGCTACGCACCAACCAGTTGCCGGGCTACCGCACCAATTGCATCGAAGCCTGGGAAGAAAAAGTAGAAAAAATTGTGGACGAAACCCTGCATCAGGACATGCGGCTCATCAGCGGCATCCCGCCCTGGGTGCAGATGTACTTCGAACGGCTGTTGACGCGCAGCGGCAAACAATATATAAAGGAGGTGTTCCCGAATTACAGCATGTTCGTCTACGGCGGCGTCAACTTCGAGCCTTACCGGGCTAAATTGGAACAATTGGTTGGCAAGCGCATCGAAAGCTTAGAGACTTACCCGGCTTCGGAGGGCTTTATCGCGTTTCAGGATGACCCGGCGAATCGGGCGCTACTGCTGAACGCCGCTTCCGGAATTTTTTTCGAATTCGTGCCGGCCTCCGAAATTTTCAACGACAACCCAACCCGGCTCTGGCTGAAAGACGTGGAACCCGGCGTGAACTATGCCCTGATCATCAACAACAACGCTGGACTTTGGGGCTATAACATCGGCGATACGGTAGAATTTGTATCGCTCGATCCGCCCAGACTGCTGGTCACGGGCCGCGTGAAGCATTTTATTTCCGCTTTTGGCGAACACGTCATCGGCAAGGAAGTGGAAGAAGCGCTGTTGCAGGCCGCGCAGGCGCATGGGGTGCGTGTGGTGGAGTTCACCGTTGCACCCCAGATCGCTCCGCCCGAAGGCGGCCAACCCTACCACGAGTGGTTCATCGAATTCGACGAGGCTCCCAAAGACCCCGATGCGTTCGCTACGGCCCTCAATGACGCGATGGTGCAGCAAAATATATACTACCGCGACCTCATTGAAGGAAATATTTTGCGGCCTCTGGTGGTGCGCGCCCTGCACCGCGATGCATTTCGCGATTATATGAAGGCCCAGGGGAAATTGGGCGGGCAAAATAAGGTGCCAAGGTTGTCGAATGACCGGGGGATTGCGGAGGGATTGGGGAAGTTGTAAACTGGCAACCTTTTTATGTGTTACCAATGGTTAGTATTGGCGGTTAAGTCTCTGTGTCTCCACGTGCCGGGCACTTTGAAAGTGTCTGACACCTGGAGACACAGAGACTTAACCATGAATTAGAAATGATACTGCAATGAACCGCGCACTTTTAATGTCCAAATACGCCCTCGGGGTATTGCTCGCCATCCCGGTCTCTCCCCTACTCTACTTCCAGGGACGACGCGTCAAAAAAACCATGCCCAAACTGCCGGAAGCGACCGGAAACGAAGGCGCTGCGGGGGAATCTGAACAACCGCTGAGGCTGCTCGTCCTTGGCGAAAGCACCATGGCGGGTGTCGGGGTGGACACCCATGAAAATGGATTTGCCGGATATTTAGCCCGGTACCTTTCTGCTCAATGCGCGGCGGGCATCACCTGGAAAGTCGTAGCAAAAAGCGGTTATTCTGCGAAAATAGCGCGCGAAAAATTAGTGCCTCTGTTAGCTGGAGAACCTGTTGATTTAGTCGTGGTGGGCT
The DNA here is from genome assembly GCA_022841505.1 of Saprospiraceae bacterium. Lineage (GTDB taxonomy): Bacteria > Bacteroidota > Bacteroidia > Chitinophagales > Saprospiraceae > JABWAJ01. The sequence continues at coordinate 8,138 of JALHRK010000272.1, forward strand.
TGGGCGCCAATGATGCATTTGAATTAAATCGCCCCTGGGTATGGGCGCGCCACGCAGGCGCGTTGATAACAGCCATTCGCGCGCAGGCGGGCGACGTGCCCATTGTTTTCCTGAGTATGCCGCCCATCAAAGAATTCCCGGCATTTCCGGGATTGGTTCGTTTTTTCATTGGAAACCTGTCGGTTATGCTTGCGCAAACGCTGATGCAGGAGGTAAAAAAACATGCCAGGGTTTATTATGTTGATGGCGGGCTCTCCCCTGCAGATTGGGAAAATCAGTACGCCGGGCAGTACCAGCGCGCCGATTTTTTTAGCGACGGTGTGCATCCTTCTGCATTGACCTATCGGATTTGGGCAGAAACAACGGGGGATTTTATGCTTGAAAATGAGGAAATTAGGAATAGACTACAAAGAAAGTAGTTTTTTTACTGCATCGTTTTTTTTTACCACATGGGGCACGTAGTTGTTTTCACAATAGTTCCCATAGGCGCTCGACTCCAGGAAATATTAAACGCTATGTGTTCTATCCCGCCGAGTC
>JALHRK010000273.1 GCA_022841505.1 Saprospiraceae bacterium
CTTCCTCCACCGACCGATAAATTGCCTCCACCACCCGAATATCCTTCAGCCCTTCTTCACCCGGAACCAGGTTGGGCGTATTCTGAAGAATTGCCAGCGCGTCGTCGTCCATTTGGCGGGCTTGTTCGTTGGGTATGGACTTGTTCAAAAATTTTCCATCGCTGGTTTCGCCCTGAATACCGCTGTATGCCTGAAAAGGTTCCAGGCCGTACCAACCGTTGGCGCACTGGACGTGCAGGCGGTTCAGGCCTTTGCCAAAACTGGTTTCGCAGGTTGCGACCGTGCCGTCGTCAAAAAACAAGTCAAAATTCATGGTTTCATCTACTTCGGTATAGACCTTGGGGCGAGTGGTAGACTTTGTTGCCTTCACGGCAATGGGTTCTTTCCCCGATGCGTACCGCGCGGCATTGATGCAGTACACACCCATGTCGTACGTAGCGCCGCCGCCCATTGCTTTTTTCTGCTTCCAATGGTTGGTTCTGCCGTCGTAGTAGCCGGCTTCTGCGGTGATTTTTTGGATGGCGCCGTAAGGTTTTTCTTTAGCGAAAGCCATGATGTCGCGGGTATTGGGTTCGTGCTGCATGCGGTAGCCGATGCTGAGTTGCACCTTGTTTTCGCGGCAAGCGTTGATCATCCGTTCGCATTCCGTCACCGTCATGGCCATCGGTTTTTCGCACCAGACCTGTTTGCCGGCTTTGGCCGCTTTGATGACGTATTCGGCGTGCATGGAAGGGGGCAGCACGATGTAGATCACGTCAATGTCGGGGTTGTCGGCGATGCGTTCAAAATTGCCGTAGTTGTAGATATTCTCGTCTTTGAGGTTGTACTGCTTTTTCCAGCGCACGGCCTTTTCCGGCGTTCCGGTGACGATGCCGGCTAAGTAACAATGCTCTGTTAGTTGCAGCGCTGGCGCCAGCAAATCGGTGCTGTAATAGCCCAATCCGACTAAGGCCACGCCGAGCTTTTGTTTTTTTGTGGAAGGAACAATAACACTGCTGCGCTGCCCGCAATTTGCCATGAGCGTAACCCAGGCAATGCCGCCCAGGGACTGATAGATAAAGTTTCTTCTGTTCATTGTGAATGGTTTAGAAAACAAACAATTATCCAAACAATTGAATCATTCGTCTGATATCGTTGGCTTTTGCAGGCTAAATCGTATTTCTTTACCACATAGATTTTTTACCACAAAGTTTTTTTACCACAAAGTTTTTTTACCACATAGAGCACATAGAATTGGTCACATAGATCACATAGGAGCTGCTCCCCGGGGTGCATCAGTACTATGTGAACTATGTGAAAACACCTATGTGAACTATGTGGTAAAAAAAACACCCGACGCATCATGAAAAAATCCGCCTTTTTCCCGGCAATTGCCGTCTGTATGATTTTTTGTATTCAAACGCATGGGCAATCTGCCTCCATCCACCACTATTCAACCATTGACAGCCTGTTAAAAGATAAACAGTTTTTTGCAGCAAGGGATTTGCTTCACGCAAAAAAAGAAAGCCTCAATGCCTTCCAACAACTAAAACTCGGTGCAGAAATAGACAACGTTTTTAATCAATTAGCCGCATCCAATGCTAAAATTGATGCTTTGCTGCAAGGCTACAGCGATCAGTTGAATGATACCCTGCGCTATCATTTATCGGACATCCGGCAATCGAATTCCGCCCGGCTGTTCGACTACCAAAAAGCGCTGGAAGCCACCAATGAAATCATCGGCAAATACCCCCACCTCATGCCGGAAAACGAACTCGCCGATTACAAAAACACCCGCATCATCTGGCAGGCCCTTGCCGGACAACCCAAACAGGAAGTGATCATCAAAGAAAAAGTGGTCATCAAAATGACGCGCGACAAAGCCCGACTGACCAACCTGCCCGTCTCGAACGGCTTGGACAGCTTAGGGTTTATTTTTGATACGGGCGCCAACATCTCCACCATAACGGAATCTACAGCCGCCAGACTGGGGATGACGCTGATGGATTCGGTGATTGATGTCACTTCCATCACGGGGCAAAAAATTAAGTCCAAAATTGCCATTTGCAAAGACCTTTACATCCGCAGCATTCATGTAAAAAACGCGGTATTCCTGGTTTTTCCGGATGCGGCTTTGTACATTCCACAGATTGATTATCAGATCAATGGCATTCTCGGTTTCCCGGTCATTGCGGCCATGGGAGAAGTGCAGCTTTCGCGCAAAGACGAATTTGTGGTGCCTTTGCAGCACAGCACCCCGGCCCGGTACAATATGGCACTGGATTTTCTTACCCCGGTTATTGAAATTGCAGGAGACAGCTATACCTTCGACACTGGTGCAACCAGCACGATGTTGTACCTGCCTTATTTTCAAAAACACAAAAAAACGATTGAAGGCCAATATAAAGAAAAACCGCTCAGTTTTGGCGGGGCAGGCGGTTCCATTACCAAAAACGGATATGAGATTCACTTTGATGTCCCAATAGGCGATCAGGTCATCCATTTGGACGACATCATGCTGTTTTCAGAGCAGATCAAAGAAAATGGCGACCATTATTACGGCAATATCGGGCAGGATCTGATTAAAAAATTTGAGACGATGACCTTGAATTTCAAGGCGATGTTTATTTTATTCGAGTAAAAGTTGGCAAGGGGCAAGTAGGCAAGGGGCAAGTAGGCAAATTTGCAAGTTGGCAAAAGGCAAAATTGCGTGTTTGCAAACTTGCCAACTTGCCCTTTGCTAACTTGCCTTTTGCCAACTTACTTCTCCCTCAACTGCTTAATCTTAATCCCCAGCGCCGCCACCGTCAGCGTTACAAACGGGCTGACCCAGTTGAAAATGGCGTACATGAAATAATCCAGCGTTGGCACGCCGAGTACACCCGCATTGTAAGCGCCGCAGGTATTCCAGGGTACAAGCACGGAGGTCACTGTTCCGCTGTCTTCCAGCGTTCGGCTGAGGTTAACCGGGTGCAGGCCTTTGTCTCTGAACGCTTTGGCGTACATCTTACCAGGAATAACCAGCGCGAGGTACTGATCTGACGCCGTAACGTTGATGGCTAAGCAAGAAAGCACCGTGCTTGCAAACAATCCAAAAGTGGTGTGGAACAATTGCAGCAAAGCCTGGCTGATGCGGGCCAATGCGCCGATGGCGTCCATCACCCCGCCGAATACCATAGCGCAGATAATGAGCCAGATCGTGCCCAGCATACCTTCCATGCCTTTCGCCGCAAAAAGGTCGTTCAGTTCGGGAATTGCAGTCTCTACCGATGTTTTGGTGGTGAGTGCCTGCAAAACGCCTTTGTAGGCAGTATTGAAATCCAGCGTCGTTCCCCCTGCTATTTTCACGAGGATATCGGGTTGTGCAATAATCGCTGCCACCCCGCCGAGCAAAGCGCCGGCCAGCAATGCAACCAGGGGTTCCGTTTTTTTGATGATCAGAAAAATGACTGCCGCAGGTACAAGGAACAACCACGGACTGATGTTGAACGCACCGTCAATGGCGGCCAATTTATCAGAAATATCAGGCGATCCGGACGAGGTAATGCTAAATCCCATGATTAAAAACGCAATCAATGCGATGGTCATCGAAGGGACGGTGGTGATGAGCATGTATTTGATGTGGTCGAACAAACCCGCGCCCGCCATTGCCGAAGCCAGGTTGGTCGTGTCGGAAAGCGGAGAAATTTTGTCCCCGAAATAAGCGCCCGAAATAACGGCGCCGGCAGTCATGCCCGGGTTGATGCCCATGCTGTTGCCGATGCCGATCAGCGCGATGCCAACCGTAGCAGAGGTAGACCACGAACTGCCTGTCGCCAAAGAAATGATCGAACAAATCACCAAAGAAGCCGCGAGAAAAATCGTTGGCGAAAGGATTTGCAGCCCATAATAAATCATGGAAGGTATGATGCCGCTGATCATCCAGGTGCCCGCAAGCGCGCCAACCATCAGCAGGATCAGGATGGCGCCGGAAGTGGATTTGACGTTGTGTCCCACTTCCTCCATCATTTGCTTGTACGTGACTTTGTTTCTGAAACCTACCACTGCCGCCACCGCTGCGCCGATCAGCAGGATGAACTGGTTGCTTCCCCCCAGCGCGCTGTCGCCGAAAATGAAGATGTTGTAAGCCAGCAATCCGACCAGAATGATCACCGGAAACAGCGCTTCCCAGATGCTCAGTTCTTTGTTCTCAATAATCGGTTCCTGTTCCGGGAGTTCCGGCTTGATGTCTTCGCTGCGCATGTTGGTGATTTTAGTTTCGTTTAGGATCGCAAGATAGAAGGAAAAGTGAATAATTCAAAAAAAGGGCAAGTTGGCAAGGGGCAAGTTGGCAAAGGGCAAGGGGCAAATTGGCAAGGGGCAAGAGGCAAAGGGCAAGCAGGCAAGTTTGCCAATTTGCCTACTTGCAAATTTGCCCCTTGCCAATTTGCCTATTGCCCACTTCTTAGTTTTCCTCCCCCGTATTCAACTGCATCCCACCCCGCTTTTCTTCCTTCTTTTTGACCCCAAAATTGTAGCGGATGTTCACCCCGAACCGCTGGTTGTCACTGTAGCGGCTGCCTTCGGTGCTGATGCTGCCCTGGTTGAGCGTGAACTGCGTGACCATCGTGCGCAGCACATCGTTGGCGTTGAGCGTGACGCTGAGCCTGCGTTCTAAAAACGTCTGGTTGAGGCCGAAACTCAATTGCCCGAAGGTGTCCAACTCGTAGAAATTCTGTTGGCCTTTCAGCATCATGAAACCGTTCATGGTCAATTTGGTGGTTGGGGTAATCGAGAGGGAGTGGAAGGTAAAAAAGCGCCAGCTTCCCCGGCTGAACGTGAGCGGTGCGCCTTCGTACACGCCTTCGTAGTCGTTTAGGTTGTATTGCGCGCCAGCCACGAAAAAGTACTTGCCGCCGGGTGGCAGGGCGCCAACGATGCGAAAGTAGGTCTCTCTGTTTTTGCCCACGTTGTCGAAGGTGCGCACGGCTACGCTTTCAAAGTCTGGGTCTTCGTACACCACGGCAGAAAAAATATCGGTGGTGTAGTTGCGGCCAAGGGCAAAAATGGGCATGTCATCAAAGCTGATGTTGACTTCGTAGTTGTCCGTAAACTGCGGCTGCAGGGCGGGGTTGCCCACCTCGTAGAGGTACTGGTCTATGTATTTGATGTAAGGGTTGAGGCTTTGGTAGTCGGGCCGGTTGATGGTACGGCGGTAGATGGCGTAGGCGCGCATCTGGTAGCTGGCAATGGTGAACAGCGAGCGGCTAAGGTACACATAAGGGAACCAATCCGTGCGGTTAATGACAAAACTCGTATCGCCGGGCACAGTCTGCGTGCCTTGCATATTGGTATGCTCCAAACGCACCCCGGCTTTGAGCAGGAACTCGCCGGGCAGTGGTTTTGAGGCTTGTAAATAAGCGGCATTGATGTTTTCGCGGTAGTTGAAAGCGTTGGTGCGCAGGTCGTCGCTGATGAGCTGGCCGTTTACCCGGAAGTAGTAATCGGCGCGGCTTTCGAGTCGCTGCCAGGTACTTTTCACGCCCGTTTCGAGCTTGATTTTGTATGGGAAATGGTAAGTCAGATCGGATTGAACCAGAAAAAAATGCCGTTTTTGTAGGTTGTCACCTTCACCGATAATCTCTGCATTAAAAGGCTGTAAAAATGCAGAGCTATAGTCCTGCGCATTGTTGTTGTCGTTGTAACTGTAGCCGAATTTGGTATCCCACTCCGAACCGATGGTGTCAATTTTATACAACATCCCAAGGTCTTGCTGCAGGCTGAAAAAGCGCGTGTCGTTGTCTATGGTATTGTCGTTTTCGGACACGATCAGGTCTTCGGTTGTGGTGATGAGGTTGGTGTTCCGGCCCGCAGACCGGCGCAAACTCCCGTTGAGGCGTCCATCGTAGCTGAAGCTGAGTTTTTCGTTGGCATCGTAGCTTGCGCCAAACCCCGCATAGCCCTGGTCGCCGGGCGATACGGTCCGGGAGATTTGTTGCAGGGTTGAGTCTATGCCGAGGATTCGGGTAGCGCTGAGGTCATCTACCGAGTTGCGGTAGTTGTAATTGATGTTGAAATAGTAAGTCGCCTTGTCGCCGCTGTCGTTCAGGTTGATGCCGGCAAAACGGTTGCCATACACGCCCTGGTTCATCCCCAGACTGACGGAGCCGGTGCGGCCAATTTTTACGCCTTTTTTCAGGATCACGTTCACGATGCCCCCCGAGCTGGCCGCGTCGTATTTGGTAGAGGGTGTGCGCAACACTTCGATGCGTTGCACGCTGCCCGGCGGCAGGCTCTGGAGGATGGTGGCGATGTCCTGCGTGCTCATGCGCTGCTCCCGGCCATTGATCAAAATCTGGGCAGGGGTGCTGCTGTTGAGGTAGATGCCGCCTTCCTGGTCTACAAAAAGGCCGGGGGTTTTCTCTAAGACCTCCAGCGTGCTGGTACTGATGTTGGCGAGGGGTTCGGGGTCAATGATCATTTTGTCGTCCTCCTGGCGGATGAGGGGTCTGCGGGCGGTCACGGTCACTTCGCCAAGGGTGAGGGCGTCATCGCGGAGGGTATAATCGAAGCGGTTGTTGATGCCTGCTTTGAGCGTGATGGCTTTATCCAGCGTCTCGTAGCCGATATAGCTGATGTTCACGGCGTACAAGCCGGCGGCTGTTTTTTCAAACTTTATGATCCCCTGTTCGTCCGTAACGCCGGTGAATCGGGTGGAATCGGGCAGGAAAGTCAATTGCACCGCAGCGCCCGTCAGGGGCGCTTTTTTGGTGTCTTTTACGGTAATTTGGAGCGACTGTGCGGTACACAGCGCAGTGGTAAGGATGGCGATGCCCATCAGGAAGAGTTTGCGCATACTGGTCTGAATTTTGACGCGTGAAGGTAGCAAGCAGGTTTGCTGCGACGTTACTTTTTCGACCAATGACAAGGATTGGAGGGGTTAGGTTGCAGGGGGTAATGCCTTCCTGGAAAACAAACTGCGAATATACCACGCCGAAAACCCGATAAACGGCAAGGTTGACAACGTAATTTTATAGTCGCCACCCATCAATCCGATCGCAAACAGCAAAAGGAACAGGAGGCTCATCAGGGCAATCCCGCTGAGGACCAAACGCTTGTCCGGCTTTTTTTGAAACAGCGCAATCAGGATCAGCAATTGTCCGACAAAAGGCAGGAGCACCATCGGGTGGGCAAAGGTATTGGCCTTATCGCCTTGCCGGAACAGAATCTGGTATTCGGCTTCAAAAATGAAGGCGCTGTTGTCGCCGCCCCAGGCTAGATAGCCAAAGAAAGAGGCAATGAAAATGCAGGCTACGATGAGTTTTTGCATGGTGGGTGTTGGTTTTATTTTGGGACAGATTTCCGTAGTTTTTGGCAATTGAAAAAAGTTTATCTACGAATAAGGGGTAAGGATGTATGAAGGTGGAGGAGATTTAGAAGTAGGGCGTTGTGGCTGAGCGGCACACCGGGGATTTTTTGGTTTCACACGGCGGAATTTTTTGGGGTTTCACACAACGGCACAACGATCACAACGCGGCGGCTTTCAGCGCTTCGTTTTTTCGTGGTGAGCGTTGTGGCATTGTGTGAAATTTTGGCGTCCTTGGAGGGAGACGGTTTCCCGCAAAACTTGTCCCGTACAGCGGGAGTCCGCAAAGCTGGATAGTGCAAATAGAATCAGTCACAACTTGTCCTGACTCGCCAGGATTGATCACATAGGAACTGTTCCCAGAGTGCATCAGTACTATGTGTCCTATGTGAAAACAACTATGTGAACTATGTGGTAAAAAAAAACAAACCTATGTAGTAAAAACCTACCTTACCAAATCCGCCACCGCTTTCACCCACCTCGGATCATCATTCAAGCTTGGCACCAAATCCACCGTTTCGCCGCCCATTTTTTCGAATTCTTCCTGGTATTCGTCGCTGATTTCAACGATGGTTTCTAAACAATCGGCCACGAAGGCAGGGCTGAACACGAGCAGGCGTTTGGCGCCTTTGTGGGCCTGTTCTTCGAGGATGGTGGTGGTGTAGGGCTGCACCCAGGGATCGCGGCCAAGGCGACTTTGAAAAGAGGTGGTATAGCTGCCGGGCTGGAGGTTCAGCTTGGCCACGAGCGCGCGGGTGGTGGCATGACATTGCGCCGAATAGCAAAACTGGTTCACCGGACCGATGCTTTGGCAGCAATTTTCTTTTTGCAGGCAATGGTTAAAATCGTCTGCTTTGCGCATTTGGCGCTGCGGCAGACCGTGGTAGCTGAACAGGATATGGTCGTAGCTGGAAAGGTCAAATTTGCGGGCATTGTCAGCAAAAATTTCGATCATTGGCTCGTAATCGTAAAACGAATTGATGAACCGAACGGGTGGGATGGCGTTTCTTTTGGCCAAAATGCGCATCACTTCTTCGTAAACCGAGCCAGTGGACGCCGACGCGTATTGCGGGAACATGGGCAACACCACGATGTCCGAAACCTGTTGTTGCAGCAGTTTTTCAATGGCAGAGGCGATGGATGGGCTTTGGTAGCGCATGGCCAACTCCACCACATAGCCTTCGCCCAACTGGGTGCGCAGCCCTTCGGCTACGCGGTTGCCGTAGTATTTCAGCGGCGAGCCGTTTTCGGTCCACAACTTCTGGTACAGTTTGGCCGATTTGCCAGAACGGAATGGCACAATGATGCCGCGCACCAGTAATTGGCGACCAAGCCAGG
>JALHRK010000274.1 GCA_022841505.1 Saprospiraceae bacterium
CAACCGTGACCGAAGGCGACGCCAGTACGCAGAATATGACTTTTAATCTCAGTCTGAGTAATCCTTCCGATGCAAACGTGGTGGTGAATTTCGCCACGATAAATGGTACAGCAACTACGGCTGATCTGGATTACCAAAACAACAGTGGCAGCCATACCTTCACGCCAGGGCAAACCATGAAACAAGTGGTGGTGCTGATCAACGGCGACTGCAAAATAGAGCCGAACGAGCAGTTTACCGTGCAATTGAGCGGCCTGAATGCCAATAGCCGCAGCGTCACCTTGTCTGGCGGCGGCGGCACGCTCAGCGGAACGGGTACGATCAACAACAACGATGCGGCGCCGGTAATCACCTGCCCGGGGCCAATCACCATTTCCTGTAATGCGTCGCAACTACCGGCCAATACAGGCATGGCTACAGCTACGGACAATTGTGGATCCGTCACTTTTGAATACACCGATGTTACAACTCCCGGCTCCTGTGCAGGCAATTACACCATCGCCCGCACCTGGAAAGCAATTGACAATACCGGAGACATGAGTACCTGCGTGCAAACCATCACGGTGGTGGACAATACCCCACCAACGCTGGTTTGCCTGACGAATACAGTTTTCCTCAGCGGCGGTGGCGCTTATACGCTACAGGCTTCGGACGTGCTGAACATGAATGCAACAACGGACAACTGCGGCACGGTATCAGTGTTCAGCATCACCCCAGCCACAGTCACCTGCGCGCAGCTGAACCAAACCATTAACGTAGTGGTGGTGGTAAAAGACGATTGCGGCAACTCGGCGCAATGCACCGCCAGCATTACTGTTCAGGAAGATACGGATTTGCCTTCGGGCTGGAATACCAACAATGTGGGCAACGCAAACGGCGGTAGTGTCTTCTCGCCTTGCACAGGAAACAATGGCGCTTTTGTACTCACAGCTACCGGATTTTCCACCTCAAGCAGCGATGTGCTGCACGCTGCTTACCAGCAAATTTGTGGCAATACAACGATCATTGCCCGAATTGCAAGCGTGAGCGGCGGCGGTTGGGGCGGCGTCATGATCCGCGAAAACCTGATGCCTGGCTCGAAAAAAGTGAGCATGAAAACGCAATTGACGACCAATATCCGCCGCGAAATCCGCTCAGTAACCAACGGTGCTGCCGCGATCCTGAACTACATTCGCCCGGGGCATACCTGGTTGAGATTGGAGCGCGCAGGCGGTAATGTTGTGGGCTACTCTTCCACAGACGGCGTCAGTTGGAACTTTGCATTTACGGCGCCTGTCAGCATGACTGGCTGCGTTTATGTGGGCATTTTTTCGGAAAGCATCAATAATTCCGTCACCAACACCGCCACATTCGACAACGTCACGGTGACCGGTGCGCCCGTTCCGTTAGTTGGCAATTTCAACCTGCTTCCGGTTGCGGAAAGCGGCGATGAAGTGCAGGTTTACCCGAACCCAACCACGGGCGAGTTGAATATTGATCTGGATGTACACGCGGGGAAACCAGGCGTGGTTCAGGTGTTCAATGTACTTGGAGAATTAGTGACCCAGGAACGTTTGGTCACCGGCAATTTGGAAATCCACAACATGCGGATTGAAGGCAGCGCGGGCGTTTATACCGTGGTGATTCAATTGGATGAGCACAGGATTGTGCGGCGCGTGGTGGTGGATCCGAATGGCGGAAAGTAAAAGAATTAAGATAAGGATAGCGGCAAAAGCAAATTGCCTCTAATCTGTCTTTATAAAAATGGAGTTGTTCGTACTCAGGTACGGGCAACTCCTTTTTGTTTCAGGCATTTGGATCGCCATCACCGCAAATTTTCAAATCTTCAAATTTTCAAATTACCTCATTTCTTCCTATTCAGTTCCTAATTCTCCGCGCTCGGTAACAATAATTCGCTTGTGCTATATGATGCCGGTAGATTCGCAACATCATTAAAACACAACGCTCATGAAAGCCTTAAAATTTGTAAGTCAACTTTTACTGATTGCCTCATTCACACTTCCTGGCAGCCTTGCGCTTTTGGGGCAATCCAATCCAATTGAAACTGCCAAACCTTTCATTGCGGCAAAACAATTCGGCGAAGCAGCGGCGGTTTACGAAAACTGGCTGGTAACCTACCCGAACGACGCCAATATCTGGAGGGAACTTGGCGTCGTACAATCCTGGAACGGTCAACAATTAAAAAGCATCGAAGCCTTTAAAAAAGCGCTGGAACTCGACCCGGGCAATCTGGAAATCCGCCGGAGCTTAGGATATGCTTATGCCTGGCGAGGCGACTACAGTCGCGCAAATGAAATGTTTATTTTTGTTTTAGAAAAAGCGCCTACCGACGAAGAAGCGCAAAAAGGATTGGCGTATATCGCTTTATGGTCGGGCAACGGGAAGCGGGCAGCTCAGCAGTTTTTAAATTTGGTGCGGCGCTCCCCGGAAAACGTAGAATACCGTTTGGCTTTGGCACAAGCGCATAAAATGTCGGGCAAACCCGGCAAAGCTGCACAGGCTTACCGGGCGATTAAAAACCTGTCGCCGGAAAACCCGGCATTGAACCAGGAATTGACTTCGTTGCGCACGCAACCTGTGTTTGCGGAAATAGACATCTGGGGCGGCTATTCCAAAGTAGCCAGCTCCAGCTCGGACGGCCTCCGGCTAATGCAGGTAGCGCTCCAGCTCCGGCAGGATCTGCGGGTCTACGCCCGATTTGACAAGTCGCTATCGGTGGACAACCTCGACCTGTTGCGGCGCAATGTTCGCGGCAATGTTTACAACCTCGGTGGTTATTACAGCTGGAATGATCAAACGGGGACGACCGTGGAAGCCGGCATGCGCGAATTCGGCGAAGCCCAACCGACGCAGTACACCCTTAGGGCCGAACAAACCTATGCCATTGGTAAAAACATCCATCTTAAAGGTGGCCTGATGGCTGCTTTCGGAAAAAACACCCCCTCAGAATGGGTCCTTTTTGCGGGTACGCAAGTTTCGGCCGCCCGATGGCTGGTATTTGAACCTGGTTTCTTTTTCAGCCGCCTGAATGCCTATTCATACGATCATCGGTTTGCCCTGAATACGAAATTTTTACCCGGAAAAGGCTACGAGCTCAATATTGGCGTCCTGACTGGCCGCGCACAAATTGAAAATGAAGCAACCATGCGCAAATTAACGGGCGCCTACTTTGTCGGTATTTTCCCAATCAGCAAACCAATCTGGCTGATGGCTTCCTACCGCTACGAAAATGGCTTTTTCGACAAACTGAACACGGCTGCGCTGGGCGTGCGATTCCGGTTTGGGCAACCCCGGTAACGCTGCTGTACCGCCGAACTCCAGTTTGGCGGAAGCCCATTGTACCGCCGAACTCCAGTTCGGCGGAAGCCCGGAATCCCATAAACCAAACACCACTCCAGTTTAACAACAAAATAGGGATCGTAAAAGCAACGCGGTCGCCGAATTCCGTTCGGCAGGCCACCAGGCGAAGCTATACCTATACTTCAAGCTGCTTGGTCTTATGCATGGCCATAAACCTCACTGCATCATTAGCAGCACTCAGTATGACAAAAAAGGATTCGCACCTAAGGGTGCGGGTATAAATATTAACAACGCCGCATAACTGCGGTTACAAAGCGACTAATAACATGGTACAAACGAAAAGCAGAGGACTGCTTTCTCCCGCACACCTTCGATCAAAGGTAGCAATACCCACCTTGCAGCCTGCTGCCGAAACGCTTACGCCTCAGCGTGCCAAGCCTTTGCCCTGGCTCTACCTGAGCGTTTTTGCCCTCTGGGGCGCTTCAATGTGGTGGTTTCAGCCCCGTCTTTGGAGCTTATTGGATATGGGTTACAACACAGGAAGCTGGCTGGCACTTTTGCTGTTCGTGCTGTTCATTGACTTCGCGTGGTTATACGGGTTGTTCAATGTGACTGTCGTGCTGTTTGCCTGGGGCTACGCGTTCAAAAAGAAGCGCAGTGGCCGTATCGGTAACCTGCAGTTGCCTGAAAATCAACCACCGCCACCAGTAGCAATCCTTTACACAACCTGCAACGACTTTGTAGAAGAAAGCGTACTCTCCTGCGTGCGACAGGACTACCCCAACTATAAGGTCTATATCTTAGACGACAGCAGCAACCCTGAATTCCAGTTGCGGATTGACCGTTTTGCCAATCGTTTCCGCTACCGCGTTCAGGTCATCCGCAGGCCGGATCGCCGCGCTTTTAAAGCCGGCAACATGAATTACGGACTTGAAAACTATGTCACCGAGCCTTACTTTGCCATTGCTGACGCCGATGAAATTTTGCCGACAGACTTTCTGAGCAGACTCGTCCCTGTGATGGAAGCGGATCCGAAATGCGGTTTTGTGCAGGCCAACCACCGCGCCAATCCCGACTCGGAAAGTGCCTTGTCGAAAGACCTTGGCATAGGGATTGATTTGCACTGGAAATGGTACCAGCCGCTTCGGAATGACTTCGGTTTTGTGATGTTTCTGGGTCACGGGGCCTTGCTTCGGCGGACATGCTGGGAAGAAATTGGCGGTTTTCCGGAAATTGTCAGCGAAGACCTCGGTTATGCCATCCATATCCGCGAAAAAGGCTACCGCGGCCGGTTTGTGGAAGATGTGGTTTGTTTTGAAGATTTTCCAGACACGGTGCGCGCATTCCGCATCCGCCACATGAAATGGACCCGCGGCACTTGCGAATTTCTAAAATTGAAAATGGTCTGGTTGTTGCGCGCCAAAAACATCAGCTGGGCTGAAAAATTAGACATTTTGTTTCCAACCCTGAACTTGCCGTTGACCATCCTCTATTTCTTTTTTATGATAGATGCCAACTTGTTGTTGCCCTGGTTTTTCGGGGAAAGGCACGATCTGACGTGGGTAACTGGAGGCATGGAGTTTACGATGCCTGTTTATTCGCTGGGACATGGATTCGACCCGATTTATAGTACCGACTTTTTCCTGATTACCTTACTGACTTTCTTCGCGCCGGTCTTGTGTTTCCTGATCGGGCTGGCGCGGCAGCCGTTGAAACTGTTCAAATTTATCAGCCACAGCACCGCACTTTACGCAGCGCTTGGACCTTTGTCGGCTTTGGGCGTCATCACCTATTTTATTTCCGGGAAAGCCGTGTTTTTAGTCACTGGCGACAATGCCCAGCAATCTGACGCCCCTTCAGCGCAGCAAAGCCTGGGCAATAGCTTGCGCAGTGGTTGGCGCCAATTCCTGCAACGCAGCCACCCGGATTCCAAACCGGTGCAGGCCTTCGAGGTGAGCGTCGCTTTGTTGTTCGGAACGGTTTGCATTTTTATGTTCCAGATTTCTTTTTTCGGGCTTTGTCTGGCTTTTGCTTTGCTGCCGCTGATGCACCACCTGGGCTGGCGCAACCGATTTGTCCGCGCCGCTGTGTACGTACCATTTTTGTTCATCATTGCGGGTTTGTTATTGGCCGGATTCAGTCTTTTTGGCATGCAGACGGTGTTTTTTGGATATGGCTTTCACTTTTGAAATTTTGGTGTGTACTTTTACGAGCGCTCTTTCATCCCTATTTGCTGTTCTTAAAAATCACACCATGAGAATCATTCAAATCGCATTGTTTGTACTCTTTACTTCAGGAGGTTTGTTCGCGCAAATCAAACCCGATGTTCAGGAAAATGCCCGCAAGGCTACACATCACTATGAACCGGAAGATATATTACCTATTTCACCTTTGCGCCCGGGCGCTCCGGCAGTCTCCAGCTTTGATGCGACTGCCGGACAGCCCCGCCCTTTGCCAGCCCTGACCCGGCTTCAGTTGAAACAAAAAAATATTGAAATCGAGCGCGACCCGGCTTCGGGAAGGGTCGTTGCGGTGCGGGGCGAACTACCTGCTGAAACCGTGGAAATCCCTGGAAAAACTGCCCTGGAAAATCGTTGTTATGGGCATTTGCGTGCATTGCGGGAAATCCTAGGCGTCCAGGATCCTGCTGTTGCTTTCGAAATTGCCAATATCCGGGAAACCGGCGACGGCTTCATCCATGTCCGCCTGCAACAAATGCACCAGGGCTTCAAAATTCACGGCGCGGAAACGTTGCTGCATTTCAAAGGAGAACAAGCTTATTTGCTCAATGGCCGCTGGTTTGCAACCTCAACGCTGGAAAACGTGCAGCCTGAGCTTTCTTCAGAAGTTGCTTTGCGCAAAGCGAAGGACGATGTAGCGCTCACGACCATCGTGCGCCCGCCAAGCCCGGACATGGCCCAATGGGCTGGTGCGCCTGAAAGTGCTGAACTCGTTATCTGGTATGACGATGAAAAAAAACCGCACTTGGTCTGGTCACTTGAAATCGTTCCCAACCTGACGGCTCGCTGGGCTTATTTTGTAGATGCCAAAACCGGGAAAATCCTGCACAAATTCAGTCAACTCTGCCGGTTGCATGGGAAAGCTGGATGCCAATCGCACCATAAAACAGCGCCGGAAGCGAGCGAAACAGAAGCCCAAACGCCTTTGTTTATGCCGCCTTCAACTGCCGTTGCGAATGATTTGCTCGGTGTGCAGCGCACCATCAATACCTACTTGCAAAATGGTACGTATTTCCTGATTGACGCTTCGCGCAGTATGTTCAACACGAATCAATCGGTGTTCCCAAATGATCCGGTTGGCGTCATTTGGACGGTCAACGCCGGGAATACTTCGCCGGAAAACAACAATTTCAACGCCACCCACGTCACTTCCGGAAACAATACCTGGAACAATGCCACTTCTGTTTCTGCGCATTACAATGCAGGCAGGGCGTTTGAATATTTCAAAACCACTTTTAATCGCAATTCCATCAACGGGCAAGGCGGCAACATTGTGTCGTTCATCAATGTGGTGGAAGGCAACGGCGCGTCTATGGGCAATGCTTTCTGGAATGGCGCGGCGATGTTTTATGGCAACGGCGACCAGTCTTTCTCTTCGCCGTTGGCAAAGTCGCTTGACGTAGCAGGTCACGAGATGTCGCACGGAGTGATTCAAAACACCGCTAATTTAGAGTACTATGGCGAATCTGGCGCCATGAATGAGTCTTTTGCCGACGTGTTCGGCGTGATGATTGACCGCGACGACTGGAAACTGGGGGAAGATGTGGTGAATACCTCGGTTTTCCCAACCGGCGCCCTGCGCGATTTGTCCAATCCCAACAATGGCGGCAATTCGCTCAACGATCCAGGCTGGCAACCCGATCACATGGATGAAAAATACAATGGTTCAGCCGACAACGCTGGCGTTCACATCAACAGTGGCATTACCAACCGGGCGTTTTTCCTGTTTGCCACGGCAGTGACTAAAAATGCAGCTGAACAAATTTATTACCGGGCACTGACAACTTACTTAGGCCGTTCTTCGCAGTTCATTGACCTGCGCATTGCCATCATCCAGGCGGCGACCGATTTGCACGGTGCCAATTCTGCTCAGGTAACCGCCGCAGCCAATGCGTTTGCTACAGTCGGAATCGGTAGTGGCCAGGGTGGCGATTACGAAGAGGACTACGAACCCAACCCGGGTGAGGAATACATTGTCTACACCAATACCAACCAATCCAAGCTCAGTTTGGCCAATTCAAACGGAGACATTGATACGGATCCGCTGGTAACGGTCGGCCCCTTCAGCAAACCTACCGTCACGGACGACGGCAGTGCCATCGTCTATGTTGCGCAAAACAAAACCCTGCGCGCCATCCTGATTGACTGGACGCTCGGAACTTTTCAGACGCAATCGCTCAGCGCACAACCCATCTGGCGCAGTGCTGCCATTTCAAAAGATGGCAATCGCTTAGCCGCACTTACTGACGATTATGACAATATCCTGTACGTTTATGACCTGGTGAGCGGCACGAATGAGCAATTTGAACTTTACAATCCCACCTACACGGAAGGCGTCAATACCGGTGATGTGGTTTATCCGGATGTGATCGAGTGGGATTTTTCGGGCGAAAATGTCCTGTATGACGCCCTGAACGAAATCAATACCAACAACCAGGCTATCGAATACTGGGATATTGGTTTTATCCGGGTTTGGAACAAGGCTGCCAATGATTATGGCGACGGGTATATTTCAAAATTATTTTCAGGCCTACCGGAAAATACGAGCGTGGCCAATCCGACCTTTTCCAAAAACTCGCCCTACATTATTGCCTTTGATTACATTGACGAATTTCTGGGTGAAAACTATGTGCTTGGCGCCAACTATGAAAGCGGCGACGTCGCCGATATTTTTGAAAATACCATCTTAGGCTATCCAAACTATTCCTCCGACGACAGCCAGTTGATTTTTGACGCCCTGACCACCGACGACGACGATGTGATCGCCACTATCCCGCTGGCTGCCGATAAGATCAGCCCTTCCGGCAACGCTTCAATTTTTATTTCGGATAACAGCGGCGCCAAATGGGGCGTCTGGTTCGCCAATGGCCTCCGCGACCTAACAGACGCCGGGGAAATTACAGCCCCTACCCTTCAATTGCAAACAGCCCCGAACCCATTCGTTCAGGACCTGACGGTTGGCTTCGAACTCCCGGAAAGTGCAACGGTCGCCGCCGATTTGTTCGACCTGACGGGCCGCATCGTGGCTTCCGAAACCTGGTCGGCTCCGGTGGGACGTTCTGCTCAGCATTGGT
>JALHRK010000275.1 GCA_022841505.1 Saprospiraceae bacterium
GTTTGCCACACCTTACGGGTTGAGCCGGTGTGATCCGAAAACCAAAAACGTGCGCACCTTCTATGAATCCGATGGCTTGCTTTCGGATATTGTGATCCACGTAAAACTGATGGATACTACCCGAAACATCCTGTTCGTTTCCACCAGTCGTGGCATGTGCCTGTTTGAACCGGATAAAGTGGAAACTCCGGCGTCCGCTTCCCCTACTTTCATCACGGGGTTGCTCGTATCAGACCAGCCGGTTTCACTTCCAAATTCAGGTTATTTGGCTTTATCTTACCAAAAAAACGACTTGCGGATTGAGTTCACCGGAGTAGATTTCATCAACGGACCCGGCAATCGCTACAGCTACAGTATGGAATTGGAAGACCAGCCAAAAAAATGGAGAGCAGCCGGGATTGATAATTTCGCAAACTTCCTCAACCTCCCCCCAGGTCGCTATGCTTTTCGCGTCCGATCAGCCAACAGCGACGGCATTTGGAGTGATCAGGAGGCTATGCTGCGGTTTGTCATTTTTCCGCCCTGGTGGCAAACCTGGACCTTCAGGCTTTCTGCATTATCTGCACTCTTAGCTTTTGCATGGTGGCTGTATAGCCGTCAAATCCGGATCGTAGAAGACCGCGAAAAAGATAAAGCGCAGGTGCGTCAGCGTTTGGCAGACTTGGAAATGAAAGCCCTGCGGTCGCAAATGAACCCGCATTTTGTATTCAATGCGCTTAACTCCATTCAGAACTTTATTTTGAAAAACGATACCCGCGAAGCCAGTCGTTATCTGACCAAATTTGCCCGCCTCATGCGGCTGATTCTCGAAAATTCTGAGTCGCCGATGGTGCCTTTAGCCCGGGAAATTGAATTGCTTCGTTACTATACAGAATTGGAGGCCCTGCGTTTTAATCACCGTTTTTCTTTTGATTTTCAAGTAGATATTAAAGAAGATACCGAAACCATTTCCATTCCGGGCATGCTCATTCAACCCCATATCGAAAATGCCATCTGGCATGGACTGATGCACAAAACCGGGCAGGGACGCCTTTGGATCCGATTTTATAAAACATCGGAATACGGGATTATTTGTGAAATCGAAGACGATGGGGTAGGACGCGCCCAAGCGGCCATTCTAGAAAAAGATCGCCCAAAAAATCATCGCTCCACCGGGCTTGCCAACATTCAGCACCGCCTGGAATTGCTCAACGCCCAAATGACCAACGATATCCGACTCGACATTGAAGATTTATACGACGAAACGGGGCAGGCAACCGGCACCAAAGTGGTGGTGCGCATGCCCCTTGTTTCCTAGAATCTAAGATGTCAACAGCATAACCGACACTCAAATCCTCAAATCCTCACAACTCAAATCCTCACAGCTCAAATCCTCAACATCATGACAGCCATACTCATTGACGACGAACCCAACGCAACAGAGGCGCTCACCAATATGCTGCGCATGACGGCGCCCGATGTAACCGTGGTGGCTGTAGCCAATGACCCGCAACTGGGACTCGAAAAAATCCGGGAATTGCAACCCGATCTGCTTTTTCTCGACATTCAAATGCCACACATGACGGGGTTTGAATTGCTGGAAAAATTGGGCAAGTTCAATTGTTCGGTCATTTTTACAACGGCCTACGATCAGTATGCGCTCCAGGCATTTAAAGTATCTGCTGCCGACTACCTACTCAAACCGATTGATATGGACGAACTGGAAGCCGCGGTAGACAAAGCCCGTGAGCGCAAAAAGGCCGCACAACCTGATTTCAGCGCCTTTGAGCGATTGTTCCGGCAAGTTCAAAAAACCGAAGCCCGGCGCCTTGCCCTGCCCACCAGCGACGGACTGATCTTCATTGCGGTAAGTACGATCGTGCGTTTGCAATCTGACTCCAACTACACCACTTTTTATTTGGAATCCAAAGAAAAAATTGTGGTATCGCGCACCTTGGGCGAATACGAAGAGCAACTCGACCAGCAAAATTTTTGTCGCATCCATCACTCCCACATCATCAACCTGAGCCATCTTCGGCGATACATCAAAACGGATGGCGGGTACGCCGAAATGTCGGATGGCGCCAGGGTGGAAATTTCCAGAAGGAAAAGGGATGACTTCGTCGCCAAGCTGGGAGCAGAATTCAATGGTTAGTTTGCCAGTTACTGGTTTTTAGCTGCCACTTGCTCACCCCGTGTTTCATGACGCCGTCCGCTGCCCCAACTTTGTGTCATCATCATCACACAACAGTTAAAAGTCATGAAACACATCCTATTCTCAGTTATCTCTTTGGTCATCCTTATGATTAGCGCCAATACGACGCAAGCCGCAATTCGCCGCGTGAACATCAACTCACCCTGCACCACGGGCTGCGACGGCTCTACCTGGGCAAAAGCATTTAAAAACCTGCAAGACGCCATTGATCCTGCCGGCGACGGCGACGAAATCTGGTTAGCTGCCGGCGTGTATTATCCCATTAAAACCCGCGAAGGCGACTACAACCCAAGCGACAGCCGCCTGAAAACTTTTTACATCAATGAAGACCTGCGCATTTTCGGTGGTTTTGCCGGAAACGAGACAACAAGAGCACAGCGCAATCCCGGTCTGTTTTCATTGACCGTATTGAGCGGCAACTTAGGCGCAGCTGGCAATGGCGACAATGCTTACCACGTGGTGTGGGTAGAAGATGCCGATGCCGACCTCGATGGCCTGAAAGTAACGGAAGGCAACGCCAACCATGCGTCAGACAACAAATTCAAACGCGGCGGGGGCATTTACCTGCGTTGCTCCCAACTCGATATCCTGAGTTGCCAGATTGCTCAAAACCGCGCGTTGGAAGGCGGCGGCGCATTCATTTTTGCCAGCCTCAATGATGGTGCAGGCGATCAGGTGCTTTCCTGCGATGCCCGTATGGCCGCTTATGCAACGCAATTTACCGACAACTTAAGTACCGGAGGGGTTGGCGGTGCTATTTCTGGCAGGACCTCCGGCTGGAACGACGACACGGACATTTACCTCGAAGGCTGCCTGTTCAGCGGCAATCAGGCTCTTGAAGGCAGTGCTGTTTATTACCGGGCGAATTTCGGCCACGTTTACGCCAATCACTTCAATTGCACTTTTGAAAACAATACCGCTGCATCGGAAGGCGGGGCAATTTATGGTTTTGTGGGCAACACGACTGCAGAATTGCATTTAAACGCGGACAATACAATTTTCAGAAACAACAAAGCTGCAAATGGCGGAGCGGTCATGCTGCATGCCGGCATCCACGACGTTCTGGAAGGCAATTTCACCAATTGTATTTTCAGCAATAATGAAGCAACGGCTGCCGGTGCAGCCATCTATTTCAAAGAAACCGACGACCTGTTTGAAGACCTTGACCTGAATCTGCGTTGCCGTTTTTCTACTTTTGCAAATAACAAAGGTCCTGCCAATGCAAAGGGCAACGCTATATGGGTAAATTCACCGCGCAACCTCGTCCAGACCGATATCACCAATTGTATTTTTTGGGGCAATACCCAGGCACCGGGCATTAATGCAGGCGATTCGCCCACCAATATCTCTTATACATTAACCCAGGGAAACACTTGTGAAGACATTGGCGGTGGTGGACTCACCTGCGCGCCAGCCAACATGATTTTCAATAAAGACCCTCAGTTTGTGGATGCCGCCAACAACAATTTCAGCCTGCAACCTTGCTCTCCTGCAGTGAATGCGGGGGTTGGAATGGCTGGCATCAATGGCGATCTTTTCGGGGCGGCGCGTTCGCAGCATGGCACACCGGATATGGGTGCAATAGAAACAGCTGCGCCATTGCCCCCGCTGACGGTGGTCTGCAAAAACATCGAAGTTTTCCTTGATTCGCAAAACGGAACAATCTCAGTTGCTGCCGCCTCATTTGACAACGGTACAAGCGGCTGCGCGCCGTTTACTTTCAAAATCAACAGCCTCAGTTCAATCTTAGCGACCTGCGACAACCTTGGTTCGCAAAGCCTGACCCTGACCGTAACCGATGCAAAAGGACGCACCGCCACCTGCACGCCAACCCTGACCGTTCGGGACAATACCCCGCCGGTGGTCTATGCCCAGGACGCTACCGTTGAACTGAATGCCAGCGGCTTGTATACCCTGGCTTTGGCCGACCTTGATTATTTGGCTACGGATAACTGCACCATTGCCAGTCAAACGCTCTCCCGCACACAGTTTACCTGCGCCGACAAGGATCAGGTGATTCCAATCAGCGTTACAGTCGTGGATCAATCCGGCAATTCAACTGTGGCGGACGTGTTTGTAACGGTGCAGGAAGGCAAAAAACTACCCAACGGCTGGAGTAAGCTAGGCCTCGACAATGCGGTCGGCGAAGCGGAATATTCTCCCTGCACCAACGCCGGCACCTATACCGTGAGCAGTACCGGCTTTCCTGCAAACCTGGCGATTGATAAACGCTACTTCGCTTCCCGCCAGCTCTGCGGCGACGGGGAAATCAAGGCGCACATTGCCTCGCTCACTGGCGGCGGCTGGGCCGGACTAACCATGCGCGAGGGTACAGGAGCAAGTGCAAAAATGGTTGCCATTAAAATACAACAAGGCAGCACCATGCTGATTCGGGAATCGCGTTCTGCTGCGAACGGCATCAAACAAACGCAATCCTATCCGCAACCCCAACAACCAACCTGGTTGAAAATAACACGCAGCGGCAGTGCCTTCAGCTTTTACAGCTCAGCAAACGGATCGGTTTGGCAACTCGTCGGCACGATCAGTATTCCCATGGGCAACTGCATTCAGGCGGGTTTGTTTATCGAAAGCATCAACAACACCGCCATCACCATTGGCAAATTCGACCAGGTGCAAGTAGTCGGGTCGCTGGCATTAGTCACGGAAACACCCGGATTTGAAATGCACGAAGAGCGGACAACCGATCCAACGCTCCAGATCTTCCCGAATCCGGCCCAGGACGCCGTTCAGGTGCAGTTGGAAGGCATGGAAGCAGGCCCGGTGATGCTTCATATCCTGGATCAGGCGGGCCGTTTGGTTTTGCACCAAAACATCAGCTACGAGGTGGGCAATACCGAACAATTGCCGGTGCAGGAATTGCCATCCGGTTTGTACATCCTGAAAGCAACTACGCCTGGAGGGAAACAAATCACTGCGAAACTGATGGTGCAGCATTGATGGAGACTGAAAATATTTTTCAAAAAATATGATTTAACAACCATGCCCATTTAAGGGGTCTGATTTTTACAAAACCCTGTCCGATAAGTACTTCGGGCAGGGTTGTTCTGTTTTTTACAAGGCCCTTTCGGGAAATAAAAACCGGGCGGGGCTTCCTTTTTTTTAAAACTTGGCACGATCTTTTCATGTATGATTATGAAAACTAAAACGACACACAAACAAAGCTATGGAAACTCCCCCCGACGTCATTATTATCGCGCGAAAACAAGTATGAGAAAACATGTACCAGGAAGACATTACACACTATGAGTAACTTGAATCCGAACGCTGTTCGGATTTACTTTTCGACAAGCTATGGGAAACACATTTTATCGCTTATGAGAAAACGGGCAGCCGTTCCCCCCGACTCGGCTGTCGCCAATTCTTATTAAAAACAAAAACATCAAAAGATGAGACCTTCTACTCGTTCCACTGCGCGTGCGCAGTCGGGGATGCGCTATGCGTATGCCTTTTTCGACAAGCTCCGGCCCCGGACGGGTTTCCTGATCGGGGCATTTTTACCAGTTTTGCTGCTGCTGGCTTCCCACAGCGCGCAGGCTCAGTGCACGTTGGTTTGCAACGGCGCTTCGCAAGCCTCCCCCAACCAGGTCGCCATCAACCAAAACTGTGAGGTCACCTTAGTGCCGGACGTCATTCTGGAATCGCCACAGTCTTGTCCGGGCGATAAAATCATGACGGTTCGCGACAACGCCAATGCGGTCATTATCCGGGATACCAACCTCGTGACTTTTGACGCATCCGCCTACGTGGATCAGACGTTGAGCGTGACGGTGTACGACATTGCCACGACAATTTTTTGCGTCGGCTTCATTCGGGTAGTGGACAACCTCGATCCGCAAATTATCTGCGAAAACCTTGTCGTGACTTGTTTCGACAGCATTCAGCCCCAGGTGATTGGCTACCCGGAAGTCACCGACAATTGCGACAGCGAAGTCGTGCTGAGTTTCACCCAGGACGTGGAAGAATTGGACTGCCTGTCGCCTAACGTTCGGGTGATTACGCGCTTCTGGACGGCCACCGACAACAGCGGCAACACGGCGGAGTGCATCCAAACCATTACTGTGGCGCGCCCGTTGCTCGACAGCATCAAATTTCCGAGAGATACCCTGCTTTCCTGCGAAAATGCGTTGACCTCAATAGCCGTTACCGGCCAACCGACCCTTTTCGGGAACCCGGTGATCAGTGGCGAGCTTTGCGATTTCATCATGACCGTTTCCGAAGACACCATTCCCCTTTGCAGCAACATCGAGTACCAATACCTGCGGATCTGGACAATCCTGGATCAGTGCAGCGGTTTTTCTGTGGCGGATACGCAAAGTATTGTCATCCAGGACACCCTGGGGCCACAAATTGTGCTGCCGGATAACATCACGGTGAATGCCCTGCCCGGCCAGTGCCAGGCTACGGTGACGCTGCCTGCGCCTATTTCCGTAAAGGATACCTGCGACCTCACGCCGGAATACTATGTCAGCACCTCCTACGGCGCCGTGGGCCTCGGTCCGCACCCGTTGGTTCCGGTGGGACAACATACCATCCAGTACACAGCCATTGACACCTGCGGCAATACCAGCCTGAAAACGCTGACGCTGACCGTGCAGGACAGCCAGCCGCCTACCGCTGTTTGCGACGACGCGGTCATCGTTTCCATCCCTTCTTTGGGCATTGGAAGGGCTTTTGCGCAAACCTTCGACGAAGGCAGTACAGACAACTGCGCCCCGGCGGTTTACCTCAAAGTGCGGCGCGCTGACATTGGGGAATGCAATGGCCAGGCAGGCGACGACTCACAAACCATCATTGGCTACCAGGAATGGTTTGACGACGACGTCTATTTCTGTTGCGACGATGTGAATGCCGGGCAGGTGCTGGTTCATCTCCGGGTGTACGAAATCAACCCCGGCTCCGGGCCGGTTGATCCAACCCGCGAGATTCCGGGCGGCGACCTTTTTGGGCGTTATTCCGAGTGCACCGTGCTGGTAACGGTGCAGGATCAGTTGCCGCCGATGTTTGTAGATTGCCCTGAAAATGAGACCATTTCGTGTACAACGGACTATTCCGACCTGTCCATTTTCGGCAGCCCGTCGGTGATTGAAAACTGCGGTTTGGTGGACCTGGATTCTATGGAAACCATCGCAGTGAATGAATGCGGATTTGGCTCCATTACGCGTACGTTTATTGCAACTGACGGCTCCGGCAATATCGCTACCTGCACGCAAACCATTACGGTTACCAACGAACTGCCGCTGGGCGAAAACGAAATTGACTGGCCGGACAACTACACGACGAACATTTGCGGCGCTTCCACCGATCCGGATGACCTTCCCTCCGGTTATGACGTTCCGTCTATTTCGGAAGTCGGATGCGGGAACATCAGCTACACATTCCAGGATGACCTCTTTACCACAAGTTACCCTTCCTGCTACCGCATTTTGAGAAAGTGGACGGTGATTGATTGGTGTTTTTACGATCCGAATATGCCCAATATCGGCCGATATACCTACACGCAGACCATCAAAGTGGAAGACACAGAAGCGCCGGTGATCAATTGCCCGGCCAACATTACCGTAGCGGTTACTGCCGGTTGCACCACGGCGTCGGTCACCATTCCTCCGGTGACGGGATCCGACTGTACTTCAAACCTGCTCATCAGCAACGATTCGCCGCATGCAAATTCCAGCGGCGCCAACGCCAGCGGGACTTACCCGTTGGGGACGACCGTGGTGAAATACAATGTATCCGATCGCTGTGGCAATGTTTCTACTTGCAGCGTCACGGTTACTGTACGGGACAACACGCCCCCCGCGCCGGTTTGTATCGTTGGTTTGTCGGTCAACTTAGCCAATACGAACGGCCAGATGCAGGCAACCATTTCCGCGGCTGCCTTCAATGGCGGAACCAGCGACAATTGCACGAGCGCAGGCAGTTTGGTTTATAAAATCAAGCGCGTTGGCGCCACCGAAGCGCCGACATCTTCGTTGGTATTCACCTGCGATGACCTTGGTACACAAACGGTTGAGTTTTGGGCGACGGACGAGCAAGGCAACAGCGCGTATTGTGTGACTTACCTGCTCATACAGGACAACAACAGCATTTGCCCGGTTACGAACACCTCCGCTATGATTGCAGGCAGCATCGAAACAGAATCCGGAGAAGAGGTGGAAGAAGTGCAGGTGCAAATGAGCGGCGGCAATTCACAGCAATCCATGACGGGCGGAGACGGTTTTTTTCAGTTCAACGGCATTGCTACGGGCCTGGATTACACGGTATTGCCACAGCGCAACGACGACCCCCTGAACGGGGTTAGCACAGTAGACCTGATTTTGATCTCGAAGCATATTCTGGGTACGC
>JALHRK010000276.1:0-876 GCA_022841505.1 Saprospiraceae bacterium
AGCCAGCCAGATAAGTACATTCACCTGCAACTGTTGAAATACATCCTTGGAATTTGGGAAGCCCAACGTAAAGGGAAACAAAAACTTACCGTAGTGGTGCCTTTGGTTTTTTATCATGGAGATAAACATTGGGTAAAGCGGGACTTGGTTGCGTTGTTTCCCGGTATAGATGAATTGTTGAAACCTTTTGTACCTGAATTTGAATACCTGCTTACAGACCTTGAAACGTATAGTGAGATAGACATTCTGGCTATACAGGAAAGCTTCCTGGCGAGCGCCTTATTGGCAATGAAATACAGATATAATGAAGCTGTACTCAAATCGCGCTTCGGCTTGATTTTAACATTGGCAAACGGCGACTCCCCAAACTTTTTAAAGACAATATTTGTATATTTGTTACAGGTAACCGTCTTTGAACCTGGAGAGGTTGAGGCGTTGCTTGAGCATGCATCTAAGGAAACAAAATTATCCACTATGACAACGTACGAAAAAATAATTCAAAAAGGGAAACAGGAGGGTATACAGGAGGGTATACAAGAGGGCATACAAAAGGGCATACAAAAGGGCATACAGGAAGGACGTCTTGAAGGAAGGCTTCAAGGAAGACAGGAGGGTATACAAGAAGGCGAATTAAACAAAACTTTTAAGGCCATTATGAATATGGAGAAGAAAGGGTTTGATACCAACCTTATTGCTCAGGTTTTGGAAGTGAGTGAAGACTTTGTCAAAACCGTCATAGCCAAGCAAAAAGGCACATAAAGGCATGTTAGGCTCCCCAGCGCTAACCCTTCACTGAGCGATCCAACCCTTCTTTATAGACCTTCAAACACCGCTCGCGCGCCATTTTGTGATCCACCATCGGTTTCGGGTAGGCCG
>JALHRK010000276.1:886-8514 GCA_022841505.1 Saprospiraceae bacterium
CCTGAAATAAGGGGCTGCATCCGTTCCGCAGCCGGCGGCCCACTGCCACCCGCCATTGTTGCTGGCCAGGTCAAAATCCAATAATTTTTTCGCAAAATAAGCTTCCCCCCAATGCCAGTCGAGGAGCAGGTGTTTGGTTAAAAAACTCGCAACAACCATCCGCACCCGGTTGTGCATGAAGCCGGTTGTATTCAGTTCACGCATGCCCGCGTCCACCAGCGGATAACCGGTCTTCCCGGCGCACCATTGTTGAAAATCGGCTTCGTCATGCCGCCATTCAATCTGGTCGTAAGCGGGTTTGAAAGCCCGGGCAGCTACCTGCGGAAAATGCCAGAGGATCATGCTGTAAAAATCGCGCCAGATCAGTTCATTGAGGTAGGTTTCATTGAGTTCAGCAGCACGCCGCGCCTTTTCACGGATGCTGATCGTTCCAAACCGGAAATGAATTCCCAACTTAGACGTCCCTGGAATTCCCGGAACATCCCGGGTTTTGTCATAGTTCTTGATCAGCGACCGGCTCACCGCTTTGGAAGGGATTTCGATGTCAGAAGGCTCAAACCCCAGGTCTTGCAGGGAAGGAACAGGATGGGGAGGCATTTGAAAAAAATTGCTGAAATAACCTTCGTTCGGATAGGGCTTTAAATAAAAAGAGCCGGCGGTTGTTTCCCCGTTTTCTGTTGCCACTTGATCCATGCGGCTTTGCAGGGTTGTTCGCCATTTGCGGCTATAGGGCGTAAAAACAGTGTAGGGCAATCCATCGTCTTTGACGACCTCCTCTTTTTCAAAAATTACGTGGTCTTTATAGGTATGGAACGGGATATCACGGGATTGCAGCAATTGCTGAACTGCTTCATCGCGTTTGAGGGCATAAGGTTCATAATCCCGGTTGGTGTAGACGGCCCTGATTTCAAACTCATTCAATAATTCCTGCCAAACGTCGAGCGGTGCGCCGTGCCGGATCAGGATGCTACTGCCTAAGCTTTTCAACTCCTCACTTAGCGCCACAAGCGTTTGCTGCAAAAACCCGACCCGGGCGTCCTTCCGGTCCTCCAATTCATTCAGGATATTGGTATCAAAAATAAAAATTGGCACTACCGGATGGCCTGCCTTCAGTGCATGGTAAAGCCCGGCGTTGTCGTGCAGGCGCAAATCGCGGCGAAACCAAAAGATGTTGACTTGATTCATTTTCAGCAATTGTTGCCTGTGAAATTTATTTCTACTTACTTTTGGGCGCTAAAATGAACAAAACGATGAAGCGCACCCTTTTTTTTCCTGTCCTTTTTACTTTTGCCGCCTGCGTAAGCACCTTGCTTAGTTGTGATAGCGCAGGAGCAGACCAGGTTCTTACCCGGCTTGAACAATTAGAAAAAGCCCTGGCGAAAAACCCCGATCCTGCTTTGGCCGACTCTTTGGTCGCAGTGAGCCAGGAATGGACGGCGCTTATGCCCGACGACCCAACCCGCCAGGCGGATGGCGCTTTGCGGGCTGCGAAGGCATTGGCGCTTACCAATCGCGCTGCGCTTGCCCAGGCCCGACTAAAATTCGTCTTAAAGCAATACCGCGATACGCCGCAAGCACCCGAAGCAGCCCTGTTGCTGGCCGCGCTATACAAAAAAGAGTTGGGCAGTCCGGCTACCGCATTCACCATTTATCAATTGTTTCCCGAGGCTTTTCCTGGTTCAGATCAAATCGCAGAAGCCAAATCTTACCTGCCGGGAAATGTCCCTCCCTTGCCCGCGCGCATAGACAGTATGGCCGTACGCATCATCAATTCGAAAACCGGGCAATTAGATGCCCCGATCGCGAACGATTATATTCAAACCTGCGAACTCAGCGCCCTGCTTTTGCCAAAAGCGCCCGACGCGGCTAAAATGCTTTACAAAGCGGGTGATGTCTCGCGCGCAGCAGGCGCACCGGACAAAGCGCTGGGATACTACGAACAGACCTACACCGCCTTTCCGGATGATGAACGCGCCCCGGAAGCACTTTTTATGCATGCCTTTACCCTGGACAATGACCTTAAACGCTATGCGGAGGCAAAGGTTCTGTACGAAGCCTTTTTAAAGAAATATCCGAACGACGATTTCGCGGACGATGCCCAGTTTTTGCTGAAAAACTTAGGCAAAAGTGAAGAGGAGATTTTTAAAGCGTTGGAGGAGAAGGTGCAGTAACAGGCACGTGACTGATATCCGAACCATCCTGAAAGGATTTCATTCCAGCTTTTTCATCAACTCCTCCCATCGGCTATCCGTTTTTAATGGTTCGAGGTTTGTTTCTTTTTCGTAATCCGGTTTTGAATTGAATCCTTGTGCAATGGCTTGATTCAGATTTTCAAATGCTTTGCTTTTTTCGCCTGTCAAAGCATAACAGCAGGCAAGATTGTAGAAAAGATATGCAGACCGGGGCTCAAAGGTTAAAGCTTTTTCGTAGTGCGGTATAGCAGCTCTATGCTTTTTAATATCGTATAAATAATTGGCAAGATAAAAATAAGTGAATTGCTCCGGAGGAACACGTTTTTCATATTGAGCAAGATATTT
This sequence comes from Saprospiraceae bacterium, assembly GCA_022841505.1. Lineage (GTDB taxonomy): Bacteria > Bacteroidota > Bacteroidia > Chitinophagales > Saprospiraceae > JABWAJ01. Next base: position 3,424 of record JALHRK010000276.1, read on the forward strand.
TTCCCCATCAACTGGTTTGTCAAGTATATAGGAAAGCAAAGCTAAACCGAGCAGGGTACCGTTTTCGGTTGGATTGAGCTCTAAACTTTTCTTAAAGAAGATTTCCGCCTCAGCAAATTCATTTGTTCTCATTAGAGAATTGGCATAAAGACTAATCGCCGATATATCCTTACTGTCTGGATTTTCTTTTAACCATGCTTTCATCAAACTTACAATCTTCGCATGATCGCCCCAGTATTGCATTTCTATGATTTCTCTTATTTTTGAAGTAGGCCATGAAGGATTGGGAATTGGGTCAAGCTGGTTTTTCCAAAACGAAATGGTTTCTTTAACTACTTTTCTTGCTTCATTGTTATCAGAAAATGCATCAAAGGCATGAGGTAAACCTGAAGCCATTTTAATGGTCCAGGGCGAATTATTTTTTAGCACTTCGGGCCAGAGGTCGGCATAATTATTTCCCGCATCCCCTTCCGATACGACAAAAAATACGGGCAGGTCTTTGCGATATGGTCCCTCATGTATTGAACCATAAAAAAAAACGGCTGCTTTAATACCGCTATAGGCATTTTTCCCCATCAGGTAAGAAGCAGATGCCCTTGTATTTGCAGATGCTGCGTAAACGCCAAGGCGGTCCGCATCCACATGATATAATGCCCCTTGCGCAGCTAAATAATTAAAAAGGGCATCAAAACATTCATGAACCCTACTGCCGTCTGTTTCCATCGAAATGCCAATGTATCCATGGGCAGCGATTAATTTAGGCCAGGATTTGTAAATTTCTGAGGATTTCATAGGCGGTAGCCCTGCTTCATCCCCTATGCCATTCAAAAAAATTATTGCGGGCCTTTTTTCTCTTTTTTTCAGGTGAGGAGGCAAATAAACATCAATGTGCAGGCTACTTTTATCATCTTTTAAATAAAGAATGTCTTTTTTCAAGACTACATTTTTCATATCAGGGTGTTCCAGTACCACCCCCCAGTAGTCTCCATTAAAAGGCGAGAATACTTCGTTATTTTGTGCAAATAACCGAGTACTCATCAAAAAGACGAGCAGCAACATTTTTGATTTCATAGCTTATATTTTACTTCCTAACGCCCCTGCTTCTCAAAAGTAACAGGAAGCAGGGGCGTGGAAGCATATTTTTCTTTCATCCTTATGTGCTCACGCCTGCTCCGGCGCCAACCCCCACTGCTCCGGCGAGCGCCAAAGCGAGGACAGCAACAGTTCCCGCATGAAGTAGAATTCCTTCGGAAGCTTGTCGTAGAGTTGGGCGAACAATTCTTCGTGCGCCAGCAACTCTTTTTTCCAGGCTTCCCGGTCAACTGCCATAATCGGAGCAAAGTCTTCTCTTGTAAAATCTTCCAGGCCGGTCCAGTCCATATCGCGGTAGCGCGGCATCCAGCCGATGGGGCTTTCCACGGCGCTGCCCTGGCCTTTTACGCGCAAGACAATCCATTTCAACACCCGCATATTTTCGCCAAAACCCGGCCACAGGAAATTGCCCTGATCGTCTTTCCGGAACCAGTTCACCCCAAAGATGCGCGGGGCATTCGGCAGGTTGCGGCCAAACTGCAACCAGTGGTTGAAATAGTCGCCCATGTGGTAGCCTAAGAAAGGCAGCATCGCATAAGGATCGCGACGCACTTTTCCGATTTCGCCAAAAGCGGCGGCGGTGGTTTCCGACCCCATGGTAGCGGCTAAATACACGCCAAAACTCCAGTTAAACGACTGGTAAACCAAAGGCACTGCCGTGCTGCGGCGTCCGCCGAAAATGAACGCACTGATGGGCACGCCATTCGGGTTTTCCCACTCTGAATCAATGCAGGGGCACTGCGAAGCCGGTGCCGTAAACCTCGAATTGGCGTGCGCAGCTGGTTTGCCGCTGGCCGGATCGTGTGGCTGGCCCTGCCAGTTCGTCAAGCCTGCCGGGACTTCTTTGGTCATTCCTTCCCACCACACGTCGCCGTCCGATGTGAGGGCTACGTTGGTAAAAATCGTATTCCGGCTGATGCTCGCCATGGCGTTCGGGTTGGTTTTGGTATTGGTACCCGGCGCCACGCCAAAGAACCCCGCCTCCGGATTGATGGCATACAATTTGCCTTTTTCGCCGGGATGGATCCACGCAATGTCGTCGCCAACGGTGGTCACTTTCCAACCAGCCATGCTGTCGGGCGGAATGAGCATGGCGAAATTTGTTTTGCCACAAGCGCTTGGAAAAGCGGCTGCAACGTAGGTCTTCTCCCCTTCCGGCGATTCCACGCCCAAAATGAGCATGTGCTCGGCCAACCAGCCTTCTTCTTTTGCAATGGACGTAGCAATACGAAGTGCAAAACATTTCTTTCCTAACAAAGCGTTTCCGCCATAACCACTGCCATACGATACAATGTAGCGCTCTTCCGGAAAATGGACGATGTACTTGGTGGTCGGATTGCAAGGCCACTTGGCGTCAGCCTGGCCTGATTCGAGCGGCGCACCTACAGTATGCAGGCATTTTACAAATTCACCGTCTTCTCCCAGCACATCGAGCACTTTGCTGCCCATGCGCGTCATGATTTTCATATTCACCACCACGTACTCCGAATCGGTGATCTGTACGCCGATCTTGGACAACGGCGAACCCAGCGGCCCCATGCAAAAAGGAATCACGTACAGGGTACGCCCGCGCATGCAACCTTTTAACAGACCTTCCAGCGTGTTTTTCATTTCGCGCGGCTCCACCCAGTTGTTGCTGGGGCCCGCGTCGCTGCGGGTGCGGCTGCATATAAAGGTGCGGTCTTCTACCCGCGCCACATCACTGGGATCAGAGAAACAGGCGAAGCTGTTCGGGCGTTTTTCCGGATCCAACCGGATGAACGTGCCTTTGTCAACCAGCAACTGCGTGGTGCGGTTGTACTCTTCTTCCGAGCCATCGCACCATTGAACGAGGTCGGGCTCACAAAACCGGGCAATATTGTCTACCCATGCTTTGAGTTTCTGGTGAGTGCTGCCCGGGACTTCTGTCAAAAATTCGGTTTGGTTAAACATATCTGGATCAGGTTTTCTTGACATAAAGGTAAGCGTTTTTTAAAAAACTTAGCCTACCTTTCGCCCGCCAAAAGCTGTGCTCTGGATTGATTATACCCGCTCTAAATAGTGTTAAATATTTTCTTTCACAATCATCAAAATTTCACTTCTATGAAAAGTTTGCTTTTTGCAGCAACTGCATTTTTATGCTTTGCTGCCACCAATTTATCCGCCCAAATGACGGATATGCACTGGGACACCCATGGTGTCGGGTTTAAGGTGCCGAATGATTTCGCGATTGAAGCCAACAACGCTGAAGAGTTTTCCGCCAGCAACGACAACCTGTTCTTGAGCATTGTTCCGGTACAAGACTTGGAAGTAAACGACGACGACCTGGCTGAAGCCGTGGTAGAAATGGCAAAAGGTCTTGAATATGACGACATTGAGGAAGGCGAATCCATTGAAGTGGATGATTTCACGGGCTATTACATCAAAGGCCGAAAAGACGGCGTCAACGCTATAGTCATGGCTGTACTTGACAAACAAAGCAGTACCAACCTGCTGGTGGTCATTGTTTATGTGGATGGCTATGAAAAGCAGGCGGTGAATATTGCTGCGAGCCTGTATGCGTATGATTAGACATCCGGATTTTTTCAGGCTTGTGGTCCTGTAAGTACCTAATGCCGGTAGACACGGAGCATTTCGTGTGGTTTAACGTGCCGTAGGTACGCAATGTTGATGATATATATGCGTACCTGCGGCACAAAATATTTTTATCCTTATCCCTTATCAGGCTTATGGCGCTCCCCATACGCCCGCATCAGATCATAAAAGATTTTATGCCTAACCGAAGGATCAAGCGACTCGTCTGCCTCCAGGGCTTGCAGTTCCGACTCCAACTGTGCATGGCCGGCTATTGTGGAGGTCATAAAAGCTTCTAAGCGCGCATCATCGCGGTGCCTCCAATAGCCCGATTCGTCTAAACAAGCGTTCTTACTTAGTCATAAAGTAATGGCGGCGCATTCAACCCCAAATCCTTCATCAGTTGGGACAAAGTAACATTCCGCATAAAGGCAAGTTCCACTAAATAGGGTAACCGCTCGGCATGAGCTGCTTCAATTTTTTCGGTAAGGGAAGTTAATTCTTGTTGCTCTGCTTCGTTGATCTGGGCAGATTTTCGGAGCGCCACAAGGGCATGAAACCGCGTCCATTCCTCCTCTTCAATTTCAAGGTTTATTTTTTGAAGCAATGTGTCTTCTGTCAAAGGAACATTTTTTTGGTCGGCGCTTTTGTCTGTCAAACGGTCTACAATATACTGATTCAGGCTAACCCCGAGTCGGGTGGCTTCTTCGTGTAGATGCTGCTCCAATGCTTCGGGGAGTTCCAGGACGATTTTCATAATGCGCGATTTTGGTTTGCTTGTTGCGATAATTCGGGGGGTTACTAGGTTAACGTGCGTTCGGCATTTTCTATTTGAAAATGAAGATGTTGAGATTGGGAAACGTGTCCACTTTGCGTTGTTGGGTGGTCCTTTGCTCTTTGCGGGATTCCTTTTTCCCGCTAAGGGCGCAAAGGTTCCGCTAAGGTCGCTAAGGCGGCTTCCAACTCTGGGGGAATTTCCCATGATTTCAGAATACGATCTCTGTCGGTTTGTCATTTCCGCAGGAAATCTGCGACGTGGTGCGGGTTGTTTGTCGCACAACGCGTTTTTTTGGATTTCACACAACGGCACAACGATCACAACGGCCTGAGGTCCTTGTTTTTGTAGTGCGCGTTGTGCCGTTGTGTGAAATTTCTGAGTCATCCGAGGCCGGCGTCTGGCTTTGTGGACTTTGCATGTCCTTCGCGCTCTTTGCGGGATGCCTTTTTCCGGCTAAGAGCGCGAAGAAAACACCCAAAAAACAAAGCGGGCAGGAACTCCTCGTCCCCGCCCGCTCAATTCTTTTCCGTTTCTTAAAGTCAACCAGCTAAAGCTGGTGACTACAGGACTTCGCTCACCTCATTGTACGGCAGCCCAAATGCATCGGCCACGCCTTTGTACACCACTTTCCCGTTCACCACGTTCAAGCCCAACTGAAGCGCCAGGTT
>JALHRK010000277.1 GCA_022841505.1 Saprospiraceae bacterium
CTGCCCAAAGAGGTCATCCGCTCTACCGAAGCAGAAAAAGAAGCCCAGATCACGACCCGCAACCGCCTGCACGAAGCGCAGCGCGAACACGCCCCGGCTACGCTAAAGCGCCTGCAACAAATTGCCATTCAAAACGGCAACACGTTTGAAGAACTGATGGAAACGGTGAAGCATTGTTCATTGGGGCAGGTTACGCAGGCGTTGTATGAGGTGGGTGGGCAGTATCGGAGGAATATGTAATTTATAAAAAGACTTCAGAGCTATGCCCAAATTACTTCCCGCCATCCCCCGCCTTCGCGCATTGTTAAACACCCGCCGCTTCCTGCGCGACCCCCTCGGCATGATCAACGGGAGTGTGGAAAAATTTGGCGACACCTTCAAAACCTACATCGGCGGCCTTTATCCCGGCATTGTAACCACCAACCCCGCGCTGATCCAGCATGTATTGCAAAAAAACAACCGCAACTACTGCAAATCTCCGATGCACTTCGACAAGCTGGCGCACTTTTTGGGCAATGGCCTGCTCACCAGCGAAGGCGACTACTGGTTGCGGCAACGCAGGCTGATCCAGCCGGGCTTTCACCGCTCGAGACTGGCTGCGCTGACGAACATCATGCAGGACGTAACCGATGCGTTTATGGCGCAATTCGACAAAGACATTGCCAAAGGCGAACCGCTGGAATTGTCTGAAAAAATGATGGAACTGGCGTTTCGGGTGGTTGCGCGTGCCCTGTTCAGCGCCGATTTGGATGAGAAGGATTTGCAAAAAATTGGGAGCGACATCACGGTGTTGCAGCAATTCATCATCCGGCAAATTCGCCAGCCCTACCTCAATCCCTGGTTTCGCCTTTCCGGCAAATTGCGCCAGCACGAATTGCTCGCAGAAGACTTTGAACGCCGGGTAACCGAAATCATCCAACGCCGCCGGAAATCAGAGGAACGCCACGATGACCTGCTGCAAATGCTCCTCGAATCACGCTACGAAGACACCGGGGAAGGCATGAACGACCGACAATTGTTTGAAGAAAGCGCTATTCTTTTCGTTGCCGGCCACGAAACCTCCGCCAATGCCATGACCTGGATGTGGTACCTGCTCAGCCAACACCCCGAAGTCGTGGTGCGCATCCGTCAGGAATTGGACGAAGTATTAAATGGCAGAAAACCTGGTTTTGAAGATTTACCGAAACTGAGCTATTGCACCCAGGTCATCGAAGAAACCATGCGCCTCTATCCGCCGGCCTGGGTCACTGACCGCGTCGCGCTGGCAGACGATGAATTTGAAGGCATCAAAATCCCGAAAGGCGTGATGCTGGTCACGTATTTCTACGGCGTTCACCACGCGCCCGACCTCTGGCCGGATCCCGAGCGTTTCGATCCCGACCGCTTCGACAAAGAGCGGCGCAAACAACAACACCCTTATGCTTACGTGCCTTTTGGCGGCGGCCCCAGGTTGTGTATCGGCAATAGTTTTGCCATGATGGAGATGCAATTGGCCTTAGCAGCAATGATTCGCGCCTACGATTTTGAACTGACGCCAGGGCAGGTCATTGAGCCGCAGGCATTGGTGACTTTGCGGCCTAAATATGGCATTAAAATGCGTTTTTGGAAGCGTGCCTAAAGTAATTTCTTATGGACAAAAGTTTTGAAATTTTTGATCTCCACAGAATTTTCATTGGAGACGCACCAATTGCGTTTTTGTTAGAGATTATTTTCCGAACGTTCATTATGTACGGCTATGCCGTTTTCCTGCTCAGACTTTTGGGCAAAAGAGGAATGGGGCAGTTTTCGGTACTGGAACTGGCAATTATCATCTCTTTTGGTTCTGCGGTAGGCGATCCGATGATTATGGGGGATATGCCCATTTTGCATGGAATGACTGCAATTACCGCGGTTACTGTTTTTCAGATTTCCCTGGAATATATGATTAATAAAAGTAAAAAGGTGGAAGTCATAATGGAAGGCGCACCTTCGCTGATTGTGGAAGATGGAATAATTAAGTGTGAGAACCTTGTTAAAGACAATATGTCCAAAGAAGATTTACTCCGGGGACTGCGCGGTAAAGACGTAGAGCATCTGGGGCAAATCCATAAAGCATTTCTGGAGACCTCCGGCCAGGTATCGGTGATGTTCCACCCGCCTAAAAATATAAAACCTGGACTTTCAGTGATTCCCGAACATGAAATCCCCCCTGCTGCCATCCTGAAAAAACATACGCATGTCAAAGAAACAGGGATTTACTGTTGCATGAATTGCGGCAACACTACCCCTCTTAAAAAAAAGGAAGAAGTTCCGGCATGTGAACTATGCGGAGAGGAAAAATGGCTAAATGTAAAATTCTGATTCGCTATTTTTTCAACACCTTAACACAAAACACTTTCCGGCTATCCGTTACCCTTAATACATACCACCCCGCCGGTAAATTCCGTACGGGCCATTCATAAGATCCCGTAGAAGCCGTCCATTGTGCCGTCGAGATCAGCTGACCGACCGCATTGATGAGGGTGGCACTAACCACCGGGCCAGAAAAAAAGGCTGGATTTGTCCGGATGTACAGGTGATCGCTTGCGGGATTGGGGTAAACTTCAACGGCTGTACTTGCCGGGTCGGGTGCGGATGTGCTGGTCAGGACGCCGGCAATTTGTTCCAAGGTGTTGTCGGCACGAAGGCCCAGGAATGGTTTGATGCCGTAGGGCGTATGAAAATCAATGGTTTCATCAAAACCATCGTGGAAATCCTGGATGGTGTAGCCGTAGTCGAGCGTGCGGAATAAATCAGCCTCGGCCGCGGGAGTAATCAGGTTGTGCAATGCGTCTATGCGCGGAAAAATCGAATCCGGCAGGGTAATCAGGCGCGTAATCGTATCTAAATAGCGGGCGTATTGATCGCGGAACGCGGGCACTTGCAGAAGTTTGGTCGCTAAAGGCCGCGGTTCGCTGGTATGTTGCCAGGCGAGGCAATTGCGGGTTGCCCAATTGCGGTTTACCCAATCTACGCCAAAAGTATTGTCGGTATCGAAGGTGATGAATTCGAAGCGGCCCGTCTCGGGGTTGTCGTAGAGGTAATAGTTGTTTTTATTGTAGAAATAATCGTCCCAATTGCCAGTAGCCACATCAATGGCAAACGCTTTCAGTACCCCATCCACATGGAGTATCTGGCTGATCTGCTGCGGGAATTCTGCGGTTACAGGCTGGTTCAGGGCGGAGATGAGGGCAACCAACCTGGTGTAGTCGTCTTCCGCTTCGTTGGTGGTGAGGTCGTAGGCGCGGGTTTCCGGGTTGTTGAGGATGTTTTTGTAAGGCTGCTGGTTGGATCCGAGGTAGACAAGATCAGCTGGCCAGGTACATTTGTAGAGGTTGCCGTCGTTGTCATCGTAGGTTTTTTCCAACCAGATTTTGTCAATTTCTTCGGCGTTGGTGTACAGGCCGCGGTATTGGCCATTGATGTACAATTTCACAAAAGCCATGCGGCGTTTGGGCATGTTCGCTTTTTCCCAAACCTCATAAAACAGCTTTTCGCGAATCAGGGTCGGGTCGTTGTGTGACCCACGCAGGTTAATTTTCCGGACGCCCTGGTATTCCCGGCCCGGTACGAACTCGTTGAAACTGATTTTGAACGACTTTTTTTGGGCGAAAAGCGATGTATTGCCGCGAAGGCGCAAACCGACATTGGCTACCGAATCGCGGAAATTTCCATCGTCAAAAACAAAGGAAGCCTGAAGGTAGCGGTCGTTGACCAATTCGTCGAGCATGTAAGCGAGCGAATCAGGCGGGAGTTGGAGGTGGATTTCGGATACTGCGTCGTCGTCAAAAAGTGAGGTGGATTGGCTGAAAACAGGCCAGACAATGCAGGAAAACAAGAGGTATGAGCAGATGATTATTTTCATTGTGTAAAGATAGCCGATACCTGCAAGTTTGGAAATTTTAAGAACCTTTGAACAATTTCCAGGCAAACCGCCGTTGCCCATTATCCACCACCAGCACGTACATCCCCGTGCTAAAAACACTGTTGACACCAATCGTATTATCGGGCTTTACCTTTCCTGAAGTAATCAACTGGCCCGTTATGGCAAAAATGCGGAAAACTTTCCCCGAAAGGTCTGCCCCGCTGATTTGGATTGGGGTATTGCCGTCCAAAAAAGTGGGATGGACGGTAGGGCTTTTTGCTTCCGGCACACTTTCCTGGCTTGAGATTCCACAATGGGCGACCGAGAGTTCGTGGTGGTGTTCTAAAAAAGTCAGCAACACGGAAACAAGGGTATCGGCAAAAGCCCTGCGGTGACCGGGCGTATCCCGAACATTCATGAAATTGCATTCGAGTTGAAAGCCGTTGATGGTGTTTCCCGGGGTGTAGCAGGTATAGTTGGCCGTATTGTATCCGCCGTTGAAATAAGGGTTGAGCGGCCCCGGGTTGGGGGTTTGCTGGCTGGGGACGGACGGATAACCAGATTGCGCCAACAAGGTGCCCAACGCGAAATCGCCCCGCAACAACTGGGCATGAGTGTAACCGTTGACGTTCTGGCTGACTAAGTTTTGGATGGAGCTCTGGCCGATGTACTCCGGCGTATTCAGGACGTTGTCGGATAAAGCCAATTGGGCCCCGGTGAGCACGTAGCCCAGTTCGAGCCGCTGCATGATGTGGCCATGGCCGTGTAAATCGAAATAGATGGCTTTGTTGTCGTAAGCTGCCTGTGCGGTTTGTTGCGCGGTTTCAATGAATTGGTGGAATTCGGTCCAGGCAATTTCTGCCTCAGCGTTCCCGCAGGCGCCGTCGGCAATGTTCCGGTTGCAATCAATTTTTGTTCGCCTGAGGTTGCAATATATGATGTGCGGGCGGCAGCCGGTCATTCTTAAAAAACTGGAATCAATCTGCTTTGCCAGCTCGATCGTGTTCGTGTCTGTGCCATTTGTCGGATTATTGCAGGTTCGGTTGGGGATGCCCGCCGGCGCCACCAACCCGCCATGGGGCACAGAAATTATGATTGGAAGCGTTCCCGTGTGGTATTCAATGTAGTTGTTGGTTCCGTATATGACTTGCCCGACAAGGGCATGGGTTTTGATTAATATAAAGATTATCAGAAGGTTAAATCGAAATTTGTTTTTATTCATATTGTATTCCTTAAGGTGTTTGTTCTAAAAAGGTCAAGAATAAAGCACTAAGTTCACCACTCGCCCGAAGTTTTTTAGAATTAGCCTTTCTTTTTCTTTCAAAAACAAAAGCAAGCTGACCATCAATTGTTTATTTTGCCTGATCAAAATTACAAACACCCATGCCCAAAACCATATACGCCCTGCTCGTGGGCATCAACGACTACCAGACGCCCGTGCCCAAACTCAATGGCTGCGTGCCCGACGTAAAATCCGTGGAAGCATACCTGCGCGGGATTCCCGATACGCCGGTTGAGTTCATGATCCTCACTGACAAAGCGGCCACCAAAACCAGCATCGTTAGCGGTTTTCGCGATCACCTGTCAAAAGCCAAAGCAACCGATGTGGCTTTTTTCTACTTCTCCGGCCACGGCACGCAGGAAGAGGCCGACGAGGTCTTTTGGCGATCCGAACCTTCCCACCGCCTTCAGGCTTTGGTGTGTTATGATGGCATCGTTGAGCAAAACGGGCAGCAAACCTTCAACCTGCTGGCTGATAAAGAATTGCGCTACCTGCTGCACGAATTGTCGAAAACCGAAGCCCATATCCTCACGGTGTTCGATTGCTGCCATTCAGGAGACAACACCCGAAGCCAGCAACCCAAAGTGGCGGCGCGCCGTTATGCGCCCCAAAACCGGCTGACGTACGCCGTGCCGAAGCGGAGCTGGGCGCAATTCCTTTTTTCGGATCAGTTGCCCCGCGAAGCGTTCACCGGACAATCCGTTGCCGACCTGATGCCCGAAGGCCGGCATATCCAGATTGCCGCCTGCGCGCCCGATGAAAGCGCTTTTGAGCAGGACGGCCGCGGCGTATTCACCCACACGCTGCTTGATGTGCTGCAGCGCTCGGAAGGCAGCGTGAGTTATTACAACTTAGAGAGCCGGGTGCGGAGTCTCCTTAAAAACAACTTCCGGCAAACACCCCGGGTTTATGCCTCATCAGGCCATCCGGATGAATTGTTCCATAATTTTCTGGATCGCAAAGGCGAGGGCGGCGGCATGCTCTACGGCAATGTCCTGCACCGCCCGGGAGCAGGCTGGTATTTAGAGTTGGGATACAGCACGGCCATTGCCCCGGGTGCAAAAACAATACCGGTACTGAGCCACGATGGCGTGCAAAAATTCAATGCGCGCATTGGAAAAACGACGGGAGGGCGCATCGAACTGTTTTTTGACGGCAATGCCCCGGATGAAAACGGCTTGTACAAAGCCCCTTTGGCCGGGTTGCTCTCTGCGCAGTTGGCGGTTTATTTCGATGTAAAACCCAATGCGAATGCCGGTCTGCAATTTATAGAAAGAGCGTGGAAAGAAGCGGGGCCTAACTTAGTGGACGCGGAAGCCGAAAAAGATGCTGATTATACCCTCATAATCGCCGACAATGCCTATGCAATTGCCAAACCAGAAGACCGACCCCGGCGCCCGTTAACGCCGATACTTAAAGGATTTGACGCCAATCAGGCTGAACTTGCTTTAGAATGGTTGAAACACATTTCCCGATGGGAGTTTGTGAAAGACCTGCGCAATGAATACCACGCCGGAGGAGTAAGGTTGCTGAAGCCCAATTCGGTGGATTTGGAGGTTTTTAAAGTGTCTGCAAACGGAGAAGAACAATTATTGCCCCTTGAAGGCGACGAAGCAAGGTTGGCCTACGAAAAGCAGGCAGATGGAAGCCTGGGTGGCCGCATCAAAATTCGCCTGACCAACCGGTTTTCAAGGGATCTTCACGTTGCTTTGTTGTACTTGTCCATGAACTTTGGCTCCAATGGCGCTCTTTTGAAACCAACGGTGTATAAGTTGAAACCTGGCGAAAGGATCTGGACGTTTGAAGGCAAGGAGATTCCCCTTACTTACGAAGCGCAGGTGAAGGAATTCAACCTGCCGGAAAGCCTGACCCGCCTGAAGCTTATTGCCAATACCGAATTTTTTGATGTGACGCCGTTGCTGTTGGACGACCTGCCACCCCCTACGGAAAGAAGTCCGGGCAAGTTGAGAAGTGCCGGGCGGAAAGAACCTGGCGATACGCAGGATTGGATTACGCGGTTGGTGACGTTGCGTGTGCCGAATCCGAATTACAAGGAAGAGCCTATTTGATTTTCAGAAAATTTTCCCTTATTTTTGTTGGAAACGTAGCCATTATGACCACAAAAACAGCCGGGAAGGAGCAGCTCTTTTCGCTCGAAGCTTATTTGGCTTTGGAGGAAAAAGCAGTCCATCGGCATGAATTTCACAATGGAAAAATTGTGGAAATGGCAGGCGGAACCGATGCGCACAGCGAGCTTTGTACCAATTTAGCAACCTTGTTGAATTTGTATTTTTTGCAACAGGAAGCAGAATGGCATGTTTACAACAGCGACTTAAAATCGTTCCTGCCTTTATTGAACAAAGCTGTTTATCCCGATCTTTCCGTGGTGTCAGACGCGCCTGTTTTTCATGCAGGTAAAAGGCATTTGCTGCTCAATCCTTGTTTGATTATAGAGGTGCTCTCTGCTTCAACTGCCAATTATGACCACAGCGGGAAATTTTCAGAATACCGAAGTTTGCCTTCTTTGAGAGAATATGTGATCGTTTCGCAGGAAAAGCCGTTGGTGGAATCTTTTTTTCTTCAGGATCCGGAACAGGAGCTTTGGAAAATAACAACCGCTGATGGGCTCGAAGCCACGATTGATTTGCTGTCCATTGGCTGCAGATTAGCAGTGAAGGACATTTACCGGCAGGTTAAATTTGAAGCCGGCGATGCAGCGGGTAAGTAATCACCAATCTCCCTTTACTCGCCTATTGCCTTCGGGTCAATACCCTCTTCTTTTAGGTAAGCGCCAATATTGATTTGAATGCCATCAAGTAATTCCACAGACTCATTCCAATCCATCCAAAGCCAGTTTTTTGCACCTTTTTCGGCAACGATGATCTGTTGGATCTCAGATAGAATCCAGATTACTTTTTCAGCCCCAAAGTCGAGCAACTTGCGGGTTTTAAGATTGATGTAGCCGGTTTCACCTAAATCTTCTACAGCTGCGCGGATATCCACTTCGATGAAAATTTTCGCCGGGACATCTACATATTTGGTCGTAACCCGATTGGGGGTGAGGACACTTTTTTCAAAAATTCCGATATCGGAGGCAGGATTTTCGCGGGGAGCAATATGGGTGCCGATTTCATTTGGCAAAGCCACATACTTTTTTGTATCAAGTTTCTTAGCCAATACTTGGAGTAAGTACCAAAGAATGTAGGATTGCAATCCACTCGTCCCCATAATTTCCTCTAATTTTTTCTTCTTATTCAACACATCTTTATAGCCTTTACGGTAAATGGGCTTACCGTCCAGGTATTCATAGACCAGCGACTCCGGAATTGCACGTTTCTT
>JALHRK010000278.1 GCA_022841505.1 Saprospiraceae bacterium
CTTCGCAGATCGTCGGATTTTACTTACCTTTCACGAAATTTTTCTACCCCTTGCTATTTGGTGATGAAAGTTCCTGTTCCAAACAACTCGAAATCATGAAACAACTCACCGTGCTATGCTGCTGCACCTTTATCTTGGGTTTTGCGCTCCATGCCCAGGTAAGCAGCAGTTTTATGTTCGAAGGCATTCAACGCAACTACCTCACCTACACTCCATCTACCTTGCCACAAGGCAGCCCTGCGCCTGTTGTACTGGTTTTGCACGGTTTCACCCAAACTGCGCAGGGCATCATGGCCTATTCGGGATTTAATGCGATTGCAGAAGCAGGGGGTTTTATTGCCGTTTATCCCAATGGAATTAACCTGTCGTGGAATGTCGGCTTTAGTTCAACAGGCGCCAACGACGTAGGCTTCCTGAGTGCATTGATTGATACCTTAGACGTCAAATATCCTATTGACTTAGACCGCATCTACGCCTGTGGCATGTCGAACGGCGGCTTTATGAGCTACCGCTTAGCCTGTGAGCTCAGCGACCGTATTGCGGCCATTGCATCGGTGACCGGCAGCATGACCACGCAGACTTTCAGCGATTGCCATCCCGGGCGGCCGGTGCCTGTTATGGAAATTCATGGCACTTCCGACCTGATTGTCAATTACAATGGCGCAACGGGCATTAAATCTATCCCTGATGTGATCGAATACTGGGCCGGACAAAACTCCTGCCCGGAGTTTCCGGAAACGGCCCTCCTGCCCGATGTCATCAACGAAGGCTCCCGGGTAGAACGCAGCATTTACCGACCCTGCGCCCAATACAGCGAAGTTGTTTTGTTGAAAGTGATTGACGGCGGGCATACCTGGCCGGGCAGCGCCAATTCAGGCTTTGGCAATACCAACCGGGACATCAGCGCCAGTCAGGAAATCTGGGAGTTTTTCAACAGGTTCAGCCTTTCCGGCAATCCGAACTCCACCGGAGAAGCCGCCAAACTCCCCGATGTCAAGGCATTCCCTAATCCTGCATCGGAAACCCTTTTCGTAACCCTGCCGCAGGAAAGCACTTTGCAAAATGCGACTTTGCGGCTATTCGATAGCCGGGGTCGGGTGGTGCTGCAACAAGCTGTAACTGATTCGAAGGTAGAATTGTATGTGGGTGACCTGGCTGCCGGGGTGTACGTGGTGGAGGTTTGGACAGAAGCAGGAATTGCGATGAAGCGGGTGTTAGTGCTGTAAATGATTCCAAAAAAGTTCCCGCAAAGGACACGCCAAGTTCGCAAAGCAGGACGTCCCTCCCTTAGTGCCCCTGCGATCTCGTGGGAAATAGTCTCCTGCAAATTCGTGAAATCAAAAGCATCCATTTTCAATACACTTGATAGCCAGCAATCGCTACCCTTTTACTACTTTTGTGGCCTTAATTTATTGTTTAGTGCATCTTCTTTTGCAAAATGGCGTTTATAGAAGGTGATTAAAAGAAGATAATACACCTATGCAATTTCTGTATCCGACGTTCCTGTTTGCTTTGGCTTCTCTGGCGATACCCATTATCATCCATTTGTTTTATTTCCGGCGCTTCAAGAAAGTTTACTTTACCAATGTGCGCTTTCTTAAAGAAGTAAAAGAAGAAAAAAGCGCCCGGTCCAAACTGCGCAACCTGCTTGTGCTGGCTATGCGTTTGCTGGCACTGGCGTTTTTGGTGTTCGCATTTGCACAACCGTTTATTCCGCGCGACGAGGAGGTCAAAGCCGGCGCCAAAGCGGTGAGCATTTTTGTAGACAACTCATTCAGTATGAACGCGCTGAGCCAGGACGTACCCTTGCTGGAAAAAGCCAAGGAGCGCGCCCGCGAAATTGTGCGTGCGTACGCCGTTGACGACCAGTTCCAAATCCTGACCAACGATTTTGAAGGGCGCCACCAACGCCTCATCGGAAAAGAAGAGGCGCTGCTTCTGATTGATGAAATCAAGCCAACGCCTGCCGTGAAGGAAATGAGCAAAGTCATTCTCCGGCAGCAACAAACCCTGCAAACCGCCACAACCGAAAACCGGGCGACTTACCTCATTTCTGATTTTCAGAAAAACGTTTCCGACTTCAAACAATACACCGATACCACGTTGAGCGTCAACTTAGTGCCGCTTCAAGCCGTTCAGGAACGCAACGTGAGCATTGATACCGCGTGGTTTGAAGCGCCGGTGCAATTGGTGGGGCAAACCAACCGCCTGCTGGTGAAAGTACACAACTGGACAAACGAGCCAGTCGAAAACATCCGGTTGGCCATTCGCTATGAAGGACAAAACAAACCGGTAGGCACCCTGAATATTCCTGCCCGGTCCTCTGTGACAGATACGGTGAGTATCACGGTGTTGCGCACCGGTTGGCATGAAGCCGAACTCAGCGTCACCGACTATCCTGTTCAGTTCGACGATCAATATTTTTTCGCTTTTTTTGTGCCGGAAAACATCTTAGCCTTAGCCATCAATGAAGCGCAACCCAACCGATTCCTCGAAGCAGCTTTTTCAGGAACCGGCTATTTCAAAATGACCAACGCCACAAGCCGTAGCTTAGATTATTCTCAATTCAGCAAATACCAGCTAATTGTACTCAACAACCTGAATGTTGTTTCTTCCGGTCTGGCGTTCGAGCTGGCCAATTACGTCAGAAACGGGGGCAACCTCCTCGTTTTTCCAGGCCGAAACAGCGATTTGAACAGCTATAAATCTTTTTTGCAGGCCTTTCCGGCCAATGAGTTGCTTCCCTTCGAAGCACAGGAACGCATTGTAGGAACCGTGAATACGGACGAGTTTATATTCAGAGACGTCTTTGAAAACAAAAGCACCAACCTGCGTTTGCCGGTCACCAAAGGAAATTTTAAATTCAGCGCGTTTACCAACCGCAACGAAGAACAACTACTTACGTATCGCGACGGGACGCCTTTCCTGTCCAAATACCGCAGCAGCCAGGGCCGCCTCTACGTTTGCGCCGCGCCTTTGGACGAAGCGTACAGCAATTTGATGCAAAACGGAGAAGTGTTCATCCCTATGGTGTATAAAATGGCCATTTCCGGCGGCGCAGAGGAGCGCATTGCTTATACGATTGGCCGCGACGAAGTGCTGACTGCCAACCATTTCGGCGTCAGTGCAGAATTGGTGTATAAATTGAAAGGCACTAAAGGCGAGTTCATTCCGGAACAGCGAACCACCGGTACAAAAGTTCAATTGGGCATCAACGGCCAGGTACAGGACGCTGGCGTTTTCGATCTTTTCCTGAATCAGGATACGGTATTGCACCGCTATGCCTTCAATTTTGACCGCAAAGAATCTGACCTTGCCTTTTACAATACGGATGAACTGGGAACCCTTTCCACAGGCAAAGTCAATGTGATAGACATCAATGAAGCCGCGCTGCTGACGGCAAGCATCGAAGAGCGGAGCCAGGGCGTGGTCCTCTGGCGCTGGTGTTTGATTCTGGTGCTGTTGTTTTTAGCCCTCGAAACGTTGTTGCTGCGTTTTTGGAAAACGTAACCCACCGGACTGGCACTACCTGACAGAAGAACGTAGGTACATTCCACTGAATGACGAATCTTCCTGGCGCAAGATTGAAAAAAAAGGCGGCAAAATTACCTCAACCAAATTTTACATCAGCTAGAAGACTTGCTGCGTTTGGGCACTTTTTCAGTGGTTGTGGCTTTCTTCGGCGCCGGTTTTACAGCAGCAGCTTTCTCTTTCGGGGCAGCTTTTTTGCTCCCTGGCGAAATGCGTTCCAAAACGAGTACCGCCAGCGCCGGCAAATTCAGCGTAATCGAATAAGAGCGTCCGTCGTAGGTTTCCTCCGTAGCCTTCAGCTTTTCATTGAAATGGTGGCCGCTGCCGCCGAAATCGCGGCTGTCGCTGTTGATGACTTCTTTCCAGCCGCCGCCAAAAGGCAGGCCGAGTTTATAGTCTTTGCGCACCACCGGGGTGAAATTGCAAATGACCACCACCGGGTTTTCTGCGTCTTTGCCTTTCCTGATGTAAGAAAGCACGCTCGTTTGGTGGTCGCCGTGGTTGATCCATTCAAACCCATCCGGCGAAAACTGCCGCTCGTGCAGGGCTTTGGTTTCTTTATAAAAATGATTGAGCTTTTTGATCCAGGCATGCATGCCTTTGTGGTGTTCAAATTGAAGCAACCACCATTCCAAGCCGCGTTCGATATTCCATTCGCTGGTTTGGGCAAATTCGCCGCCCATAAAGAGCAGTTTGGAACCCGGATGCGTAAACATATAACCAAACAGCAGCCTCAGATTCGCAAAACGTTGCCACTCATCGCCCGGCATCCGCTGGATCAACGAACCTTTTCCATGCACGACCTCGTCGTGCGACAACGGCAACATAAAGTTTTCGGTAAAGGCATAGACCAGGCTGAACGTAATGGCATTATGGTGAAACCGACGGTGGATGGGGTCGTTTTTAAAATAGTTCAGGGTGTCATGCATCCAACCCATCATCCATTTTTGGCCGAAGCCCAATCCGCCACTGTAAACCGGGCGGGAGACGCCCGTCCAGGCAGTTGATTCTTCAGCAATGGTAATCGTATCCGGGTATTCGCGATACACCGTTTCGTTGAATTCGCGCAGGAAACTCGTTGCCTCCAGGTTTTCATTGCCTCCGTGGATATTGGGAATCCACTCGCCTTCCTTGCGGCTGTAATCCAGGTAGAGCATCGAAGCCACTGCGTCCACCCGAAGGCCGTCGGCGTGGTAGCGATCCAACCAAAACAAGGCATTGGAAATCAAAAAACTGCGAACTTCGTGGCGGTCGTAATTAAAAATACAGCTTTTCCAGTCCGGGTGAAATCCCTTGCGCGGATCTGCATGGTCGTACAGGTGCGTGCCGTCAAAATCGGCAAGCCCGTGTGCGTCTGTCGGGAAATGTGAAGGCACCCAATCCAGCAACACCCCGATACCCGCCTGGTGAAACTTATCGACCAAATATTTAAAATCTTCTGGTGAGCCATAACGGCTGCTTGGCGCAAAATACCCCGTCACCTGATAACCCCAGGAAGGGAAGTAGGGATGCTCCATCACCGGCAGGAACTCAACGTGGGTGAACCCCGTATCTTTTATGTAAGCCACCATTTCTTCGGCCATTTCACGGTAGCTGAGAGAACGGGAGCCGCCGTGCATTTTTTTCCAGGAACCGGCGTGTACTTCGTAAACGGAATACGGCGCATCCAACCCCGTATGCGCGCCGCGTTTTTTCATCCATTCGGTATCCTGCCAGGTATAGTCTTCGTCCCAGACAATAGAAGCCGTGTTTGGCGGTATTTCCCAAAAACGCGCAAAAGGGTCGCCTTTTTGTAGATGGCGGCCATCGGGCGCAAGGACATGGTATTTGTACAAATCGCCTTTGCCAACGCCGGGAATAAACCCTTCCCATATCCCGGAGCTGTCCCAGCGGGAAGTTAATGGATGTGCTTTGCGGTCCCAGCGATTAAAATTGCCGACCACCGACACCGCTTTGGCGTTGGGGGCCCAAACAGCAAAAAGGGTTCCCCATTGCCCGTCTACTTCCAAAATATGGCTGCCGAGTTTTTCATAAAGGCGGAAATGCTTACCTGCTTTAAACAAGCTGGAATCAAATTCTGTCAGTAGGCTGTGATTGATGACGTTGGCCATAAATTTGTGGTTGGTTTTATTGTACCTCCGAACGCTGAATGTACCTCCGAACTCTGTTCGGAGAATATGTACCTCCGAACGCTGTTCGGAGGAATCAATGAATACAGCCGAACAGAGTTCGGCTGTACATGTATCGCAAAGATGAACGATATTCTCAAAAGTACAAAGATAGCGCCGTGTTTTCCCGATCTTTCCTTTAACCGGCAATTAAAATTGAGCACTATTGACAGATTCCACAAAACAAAGGAGTCTCGCGGAGGCATTTAACTCCGTGAGACTCCTTTTACGCTGTGAGACGCCATGACCTAATGGTATCCCCAGAGACTAACGACAAACTATCCCCGCTGGAACAGCAACGTGCCATCTTCGCTGAACACCAGCAATACCCGGCCATCCGCAGTGAGCAACAGGATATGAATGCGCCCATCGCGATCACAGCCAAAGCGGAAAGTAGCATCCGGGAAATTGGTGGAAATGTATGAGGTTATGGCATCCGGTAATTCATCCGCAGCAACCACTTCGCGGCAGGGACGGGCGCAGTGGATAAACGGCGAATGCTCTCCAAGGAAATTGCCTTCGCTGTCAAAGCTCAGCACAATGCGGCCACTGACGAGGACGAAGAAGTTGCCGCCGCGGGTCATGGCGCGCAGTATTTCGCCATCCGGGTAGTTGGTTGCAACATAGGCAACAATAGCATCGGGCAGGGAGTCAATGCGTACCGGGCGTCCGAATCCAGGACGGTGGCAGGGGCCATGCGGGCCATTCGGGCCAAAAGGACCGTTCGGGCGCACTGTGCCGCGAAACTCCAGGAGCCGGCCTTCGGTATTAAAAAACAGGTTTTCGCCATTGCCTAAGTTGACTTCATAACCGCGATCCCGCAGGTAAAAAGCCGTTTCCACATAAGTATCAAAATTCGCTTCTGTTAATTGTTCCGTTATTTCAGCAGGTAGCGCTTCCGGAGCTACACTGGTTCGGCTGGAAGAGAAGGCAATTTCTTCGATGAGCGCTTCGTCCGCCAGCAGAGATTCTTTTTCACAGGAAATCATCATTGCGCCAAGCGGCAACGCGATCGCCAGCACCCAAAACAACTTTTTCATAATAGCTTGATTTTAAGATTGGTGATGAAATTGTTATAAGAGATAGTGTACACTCAATTGAAGGCCGGTGGAAGTGGCCGCCGTGGAAAAACCACTGTGCCGAACAACCGGACTAAGGCTGTGGCGCAAGGTCGGTTCTACGCCAATCATCCAGCGCGGCGACACCCGGTAGCCCAGCGTTGCGCTCAACTGCAAATCGGTCGTGTTGTTGCTCGCTTCACTGAAAGTACGGCGAATTCTGGTTACGGGCAGCCGGATGCCCATCTGCCGCGACTGGGCCGTCAGCGTAAATTCCCGTTCCTGCAACACATTCAGGGCGATGCCCGCGCCGGCCCCGAACATCCAGCGCCCGGAAGATTTCAGAAAACCGCTGCCGAGGCTGTAACTCAGGTACTGCAACGCCTGGGTGGTTTTTGTTTCCACCACCAGCACTTGCCCTTCCTGTAACACATCACTGTCGTCGCGCCGCAAGTCTATTTCTGCTTCCGAATCCCCATAGGAAGACGGCACGCTGAGCGCAAACGTGCTTTCCCATTCGCCGGAAGGCAACTGCCGCTCCCGCGCCCGTTCAAAGCGCAACCGAAAAACATGGGAAGCGCTTTGGCGAATGCCGTACTGGCCTATACCTACCTGTGCGTACCAACCTGAAGGCAGCACCATTTTCAGATTCAGCCCCCGTTCCGACGACCATTGCGAAGTTTCCTGTTGCCGGAAAAGCAGGGCTCCCGGTTGATTGGTTCGTACGGCATTCGCCGCATAAACCGGCCCGCCCCGCACGCCAGCCCACCATTGAATTTTGGCGTCCCGGGCTTTCACCGGAATGGGTGAAAACTGCTCTGTTTCCGGGGCGCCTGAAATGGTTCCCGTTTCGATCGTCGCTATTGGCGCCACGGGGGCATACTTTGCGGCAATTGGGCCGATTTCCATAACAGTATTGCCCTGTTGAGGCCAAATATTATTCTGTTGAGCCGATTTAATTGCGGTGGGGTCATGGTCCGAAGTCTGGGGTGTTTGCACTGTATTGGATAAAGTAACGCTTTGATCAAATTCTGTATTGATTTGATTATCAATTATTTCTTTAACTTTCGCTAATGCACGCCGGGTTAAAACATTGTGTTTTAACAGAGTTTCTGAATTTGCAGGCGCCGGCGGACAAATCGTGGATTCGGTTTTATCAGCCTGGCTATTGTCTAAGCCCTTGCCGGGGATAATTGTTTCGTCTTTTTGGGCTTGTGGATGCTGTACGGTCGTTTGATTTTCCAACATTAGCCAGAGTCCCCCCAACGTCAGCAACACAACTGCCGCTAAGCTTCCCCACCACAGCAACAGGGGCAACCGCCGACGCTTTTCTTCCAGTGCATCGGAAATCCCTTCCCAAACAGCCTCCGAAGGCGTATCCCAGGCTTGCGCCTCCGGATCCGACTCAGCATCCCGGATGGTTTGCCTCAGGCGGTTTTCAAAAAAATCATCTTGTCGCAGTTTATCCATGGCAGAAGTTGTTCGTTGTTTGTTGAACGTTGACCGGAGTCGAAACGAAGTTGTTCGTTGTCTGTTGAGCGTTGTTCGTTCTGTTCTCACATCCTCAAATCTTCAAATCTTCAAATCCTCGGATCCTCAAATTTTCAAATCCTCAAATCTTCAAATCCAAAACCGCTGGTTCCAGCAGCCCCCGCATCATCGCTTTCGCTTTCGACAAC
>JALHRK010000279.1 GCA_022841505.1 Saprospiraceae bacterium
TCTTCCGATCTAAGAAATTTTTGAAGCGTTTCGCGAGACCAAGTCACCGCGGCCCCCTTCATTGCAGGAGAATACTCGTAAGTTGCCTCTGTGCCGGCCTTCCTGCCCACCACGCCGTATAAGGAAGGTCCCGTGTTATTCTTCCCAGCCTCAACTGTGTGGCAGGAACTACAGTTCTCCGCAAAAGCCGTCTTGCCCGCCGCGATCATAGCTGCGTTGCCGCTCATGGTCGGAGCAGTCTCGGGCTTTGCTGTCGCGGGCTTTGCTGTCGCGGCGCGAGCCGCCGCAGGTGTAAATTTCAAAGCCCTCTCGCCTAAACCGGAGTATGCATAAACATAGACCCAATCCGACGCCTTCGCAGGCACATGGCATTGTATACAATCCGTCTTGTAGTTCTTTGCGACCTGCTTTGAGCGATCCTTCGGATCATACTGAGCCCAGCCCCAACCGTCTCCCCAAAGGGGGTTGTTCGGGTACCGACCAACGGTGTCCTTGACCATCAAAAACCATGTTATGCGTTCGGACGCCCAGAACGCATTGCCCGTCGTGTGCGGGGAGCCGATTAACCCCTCGACCTCCTTAATTAGCACCGCGCCATCGGGAAATGTCCCGTTGGCACGGTAATAGACAGCGTCGGAGGGCCGGGTGTAGGTGGCGTGCGTCTCGGTTACGCCGCCGTTACCCGCGACGGCCACTGTCCCAATGTGCTCGAAGCCGTTGGGGAAATCTTGCGGAAATGTAATATTTCCCTTTCCATCCACCAGAGGGCTGAAAGGCGCAGCTGCCTTCTGACCGAACAAGTACGTGAATGCAAGAAGTATGGCGCATGCAGTTGCAAATACTTTCAGGCTTTTCCCTTTGTTAGACACGTTGTGTCGTTTCATACTACTCCTCTACCTTATGAGTCGGCAACGGGTCCAGCTTTCCCGTCGGCAACGGATTCAGGATTGGCTTATACATATTCACGTAGACCATGTCCTCATGGGCGTTAATCATATGGCAGCTGGCGCATTCAGCAGCGGGACGCTCGGGAGCGGCGGCCAGGTAAGGGGGCGCGGCGTGATTGAAGTTGAAGTAGCCCCAGTTTTTGGTCTTTCCAAAGCGCTTGCTATCCTTCACTGAGACATCGAGCCCGTTAACTTTCCCGGGGAAATAGCCACGACCCGAGACCTCAAGCCGCGAACCGTCAGGGTATTCAGATGGGCCGTCAACCAACTGCAACTCCTTGACCATCATAGTGCCTTCGGGCCACTTGCCTGTTTTGCGATAGGCTTTGAATGCGGCGGGTTGGACATATACATTGTGAAACTCAGGGAAATTCGCCTTGCCATTGTTTAAACCGTGCGGCGTGAACGGTGCCCCAATGAAAACCCATTCTCGGAAGTCCTTCGGTTGCAACAGTTCGTTCTTCGCATTAAACACTGGGGCAATGTCGATCTCTGGATAGTTCGCATTTCGAATAGTGGTCTGCGCTAATGCGGAAGATAAAGATATAGAGATGGTGATGACGCCGACCAGAAAGCCAGCGGCGACAATCACCATCCGCAAACGGTGTGTAAGTTTTCTTGTAAACACTTCGTGTTCTCCTTTTCAAAATATTATCTAACGACCTAATCATACAGAAGGCTCAGTGCCTATCGGTCTCTATCAGGTGCCCATGCGTCCGAATGTAATCAACCCGGGAGATAACGCCATGGAATTAATCGAAAGATTGCTGGCCACCTTGGAAGTGTGCAACATTAGTTCGTGTCTTAACCTTAGCGATTGACACCCGACCTTTCTTTCAGAAAAATGCGGTGTTTGTCACAAAAGTGATATTTTGATTTAATTAGGAGAAACTAACTAAAGAGGCGAAACTGTCGGGGCGAGGTGCCGGTTACAAGACGAAACTGTGCCGTCAAGTGCGACTGACTGCTAAAACCGCACTGTAGTGCTACGTCAGCCAGCGATGAACCGGTTGTTTTCAGCAAGAGTTTGGCCCGGTCAATGCGCTTTTCGATGAGAAATTGATGTGGAGTTTTACCGGTTGAATGTTTAAAAGTGCGAATAAAATGAGCGTAATTGAGAGACGTTAACTGTGACAACTCGGTAATCTTGATTTTCGCTTCGAGGTTGTTATCTATGAATTCAATTACCTGCCGAAGATTGTGTGGCGAGAGAGCCGACTGTCGTCGCTCGATGTATAGGGGAGGGGAGGGGCGACGAAGCTCCTGTAGCATACCTGGACTTTGTTTCGCGACATTTAACGAAACTAGTTTTTCTAGTTTGCGCGAAACGATTGAGCCAAATACAACTTCTCGCCCTTCATGGAACGCTCGGTAATGAGAAAGGGCCGCGGTCGATTTATCGCTTTTTTCATAGGCTGATGACAGAGCATGATTCGCCTCAAAACCAATCTCCCTAAACTCGTGCTGACTACTTAATGCTAAGGCCGATTCCAGAACCTCAACGCTTTTTGCGATATCGCCGCAAAAATTATAGAAGCAGCCGAGATGCAGTAATGCTTGACACTCGTTATAAGGACTGCAGATGTTCGTGGACAATTGCAAGGCCTCCGATAAATGGTCGTGGGCTTCTTGATGATTGCCTAAATCTCCAAATATCCGACCCATACACAGGTGAGCTTCAGTTTGAGTTTCAAGACTTCCGACCTCTCGCGCAATTTCAAGTCCCTGAATATAACAATTCAAAGCCCGCTCATGTTTTTTAACGCTCTTGTAAGCGGCACCTATATTGATCAACGCCAAGCCTTCATTCCGACGATCACCATACTCCCTAAACAAATCAATTGCCCGTCGCAGACTCGTTAGCGAATGGTCCGAATCACCCACCCGCAGCAAAATATCGCCTAAAGTGCAATGAAGCAAAGCCTGATCCATTGGAGAACAGAATTCGATTGAAATCTGCAATCCTTGATAAAGATATTCAAGAGCCGGTAAATAGTCACCTAAATCACTGTGGATCCCTCCCAGGTTATTGTAGGCAAGGGCAACTTTCGAACTTTCGCCGGCGTTTTCAAAAGATTTTAATGCGGTGTGATGACTTTCGAGGGCTCTATTAGAGTGGCCCAGATACCTTTGCGATGACCCTAAGACGTTGATCACAGAAGCAAGTCCCGCTTCATCAGGTAAAGGGAGGGCCACAAACATCGCACGGCTCTGTTCTAATGTTTGTACGGATTCCGCATATTGATCAATGCTACGTTGCCCGTTACCGATACCGCGCAGAGCATACGCGATTCCCCGCGAATAACTAATTTGAACCGCTGAGCGCCAGGCATCCGCACTACCCTGAGCGGCTAGTTTCGGTTCTGCATGACGAAGTTCCCAGGCCACCTCATTCAGATCATCTATTTGATCGCTAGTTAACCGCTCATGTGAGCCCAACTCGGTTACGCGGGTTTTAAGCGAGTCTAATATTTCGCTCATTCTCAAGTACTCAATTAAATTAAATGTAGCTATTATTTTAGAACAAGACTTTTATTACCGTCGGCAGAGCCGGAGTTTCCCAAGTACAGGTGTTCTCAACTATTGCCTCACAGCGATTTTCCAAGATTAACAAACAGATTCCTTGAGCGTCAATGGCAACACACCCGGCAATCGCCATCCGAAACGGCATGTAAATTGTATCGTAAAATATTTTCGCACTCTCCTTTTCAAAAGATCATCTGGTGAGATACCCTATTCCAGGATATAAGGCTTGGTGCCTACTGGTCTCCATGAGGTGCTCATGCCTCCGAATGGATTTAACTCCGGAGATAACGCCATTGGAATTAATAGAAAGATTGCTGGCCGCCATGGAAGTGGGCGTGGGGGCGTTCACTTCCTGTGATGTTCGGCGCGGATACGTTCTTACGTTCGACGCCTCCTCCGCCGCGACCATGCACTATTGCATGGAAGGCGATGGAGAACTGATGGTTATGAACGGAAGTACTTTCAAATTGAACAAGCACACTTTTGTATTGCTACCGCCGGGGGTCGTTTACAGCGTGGGATCGGTCGGAAAGGAATGGAAAGGTACCTCCCGGCGCCGCACAGGCTTCGATCTCCGCTGTTTGCCGAGAGCGTGCCGACGATCAAAGCAGGCGAAGGCAAGACTGGAATCGTGACGGCTTGCGGCGAGGTATTGTTGGCAACTGAGTCAGGCATTGATCTGTTCGGGGGCCTCAAAGCCCCCGTCATCGAACATTTTGACGGGCCCGAAGGCTTACGCAATCAGTTCATCATTCTGCTGGCGGAATCGGCACGGCCCACGATAGGGACTCGAGCACTCACGGAAGCACTTCTGAAACAATGCCTGATCCTTCTTCTGCGCAGGATGATCCAACGAGGCTCCGCGTCGCTTCCGTGGATGATTGCAGCGTCAGATGATCGGTTGGCGCGAGCTCTGCGGGCGATTCTCGAACGTTCCTCTGAGCCCCTCACTGTCGAAACGCTTGCTACTATTGCGGGCATGAGCCGTTCCTCGTTTGCTGCACGTTTCACCCACGCTTTTGGACAAACTCCGATGAACCTGCTCCGGGCCGTCCGGCTTCGCCATGCCCGTGAATTGCTTGTAACTACTGACATTCCGGTGGCCCAGATTGCGCGTCAAGTGGGCTTCCTAAGCCGGAGTAACTTTTCACGCTTATTCCATAAGATGTACTCCGTCGATCCGACCAGCTTTCGGACCACTGCGTTCGAGCGTGAATCTCAATGAGCATCCAAATCAAAAGAGTCAATGCTAAGCCCGAACTCCATCTTAGAACCACCGAACACGTTTCGATGAACTGAAGATGCTAGTGAAGGCAATACCTGAGTGCCGGTAATTCTGGCAGATGTTTGAGTTTCCATTCGCATTCTGTCCACCGCTCAACTTTCAGCGAAACCGTGTTGTTTCAGACACTCTGATAATGGCCTCGGGACATGGTCCGCGTCACGGCAAACCCCGATACCGCCGATATCAACGGTTTCCAATTCACGGAGGCAGAAATATCCCCATTCGCACTCAAGCCCGACAACATAACCAAAGAAGCAAAAGTCATCACCATAAGTGACGCCTTCTGTCACGAACCAAGCCCATCCGCCAAAGGGAAATTGAAACACTGCATAAACGGTCGGATTCTTGTTCCCTTCTCGTCCACCAATCTTCGGCAGTACACCTTCAAGTTCTTTTGGCAAAAGTTCCGACATACAGTTTTGACCCATTTCCAGATTGTCGCCGGATGTCTGCTGCCTATTTTGTTTTATAGTAAAACGACGATTGGGAAGATCGTCCGGGGGCTCAATACCGCGACAACGCTCTCTTGAACAAAGGATAAAAAAAGAAAGAGTTCTAAAAATCAGAATGGCGGAAAAGGGGAAAGAGTTTGTTGTAACGGGAAAGCAGATTTTCATGGCAATTTGCCGGAAGGGGCGAAGGAGCATCACCTAAACCTTCAAAACAATTGCATGTCCCGCGAAATTTATGTGAATTTTTTTCCGTTTTGTTGTGACCGATGATTTGCCCCCCCCCCCAATCTGCCATCGCTTCTAAAATCGGGCTGAGGGTTAGTCCGTAATCGCTCAATGAATATTCGACTTTCAGCGGTACAACTCTATAAATTTTTCGTTTGATGATTGAATCCTTTTCGAGTTCACGGAGTTGTTGAGTCAGCATTTTTTTGGTTGCGTGTGGTATCAGTTTTTGCAGTTCCCCGAAGCGTTTCGTGCCCGTCCTTTAAATAATACAAAATAATGGGTTTCCATTTTCCGCCGATGATGTCTATCGTC
Source organism: Saprospiraceae bacterium (assembly GCA_022841505.1). Taxonomy (GTDB): domain Bacteria; phylum Bacteroidota; class Bacteroidia; order Chitinophagales; family Saprospiraceae; genus JABWAJ01. The sequence continues at coordinate 5,751 of JALHRK010000279.1, forward strand.
GCTTTGACGGGACAATTTGCTTCGTCTATTTGATTTTTTCTCATAGTTTCAAAAAAGTGCCTACTATCTTTCAGATACACGTTAAGTCATTGTTAGATTCAAAAAAAAAACTAAGGTTTTCGGCAGCAATCGTTGCAGCAACGGTGATTTTGGTTGGGACTTTTGCGTCGTTCGGACAAAACCGAACGACCAAAATTGTTGACTTGACGCATACTTTGAACGAACGTTTTCCGTATATTCCGATTCCGGGCATCACTTTTCCGTTCAAGAAAACGGCGATTGCGACTATGGAAAAAAATGGCGTGGCGGCAAATCGCTGGGAGATTCACGAACATATAGGCACACAGATTGATGCTCCGTCTCGTTTTTCAGCGAACGGGATTTCACTGGAACAAATTCCCGTCGAAAAATTAATCGCTCGGTTGGCGGTTATTGACATAAGCGAACGTGCCAAGCAAAACGCGGACGCGACGGTAACAATCGAAGATATAAAAAATTGGCGAAAGCGATACGGACGCTTGCCGAACGGTGCGGCAGTTTTTATGTATTCGGGTTGGGACGCGAAAGTTTCCGACGCGAACGCATTTATCAATGCGCACGAAAAGAATACGATGCACTTTCCCGGAGGTTCGAGCGAAGCCGCCGGGTTTTTGTTTAATCAACGGGAGATTGTCGGCACTGGAGTTGACACAATTTTGATTGATCCGGGCTTTGACAAAGAATATAAGGCCCACAAAGTTTGGCTGAAGGCCGATAAATGGGCGGTCGAATGTGCGGCGAATTTAAAGCAAGTTCCCGCGAACGGAGCGACGATTTTTGTCGGAGCAACGAAAGTTGAAGGTGCAACAGGCGGATTAGTCAGAATTATCGCTACATTTCCTTCAAATCGTTTGGAAAAACAAGATGCTTCGTATAATAATCTTGCGGGCAATTGGATCAGCGAATCGGTTGAATCTGTCGGAAGTTTCGGTTTTAGAACTAGAGAGTTCCGTTTCAAAAACCGTGATTGGCAAATCGAAGTCGTTTTTTACGCTGACAAGGAAAAATCGAAGCCGCTTTTTTCCTTCATTGGCGAAGGCAGATTTCAAATCGGCGCCAAATCGAGCATCGTCGAACCGGCACACGAAGCCAATTTTTCCTTTTCCGAAAAAAAACTCAAACTATTAACAGACGACGCAGATGTTATAAACCAATTCGGCTTCGGAGCTTGCGGCTTGAAAAAAGGCGAATTTACGGACATTTCAGACAGCGGTTGCGGAAATTTTACAAGCGTTAGTGTATGCGGTAAAGAATACGATTTGGTCAACATCGAAAACGGGATTTTACGGCTCGGCTCCCGTCCTTCCGACGGAAATATGTGTTCCGCAGACCGCCGCCCGAAAAGTGTGGGTTCGGCGTTAATACCCTTGAACAATTAGATTAAAGAAATGGAAAAAATACCGACCTTATATAAATGGGCAGGTGAAATGCCCGCTTTTGAAAACTTGTTCGGCACATTTTACGACAAAGTTTTACGCGATGATTTACTTGGCGAAGTGTTCAAAAATATGTCGCCAGATCACGTCAGACACGTTGCTCATTTTGTCGCCGAAGTATTTGGCGGGCCGAAACTTTACACGAGCGAAGACAACGGAAATCACGCGAAGATGATCGGAAAGCACGTCGGGAAAATGCTTGATGAGAAAAAACGTCAGCGTTGGATGTCGTTGCTGATCAAAACCGCTGACGAAATCGGTCTGAAAGACGATCCCGAATTTCGTTCCGCTTTTGTCGGCTATCTCGAATGGGGAATAAGATTGGCCGTCATCAATTCGCAACTCGCGGAAAATCCTCTCGCCGAAAGCGAACCAATGCCCAGATGGGGTTGGGGCGAAACGGGCAGACCATATCTTCCAAGCGACAAATAAAAACCAGGATGCCCACGAATTTACGGCGACAGGTGCGACAGGCAGAAGCGTTGGCATTCGCCAACTGCCGACATTCGAGATGAACAGATCGGTTCCTCCGGCCCAGTTTTCTTAAACGCCGTCGACATCGGGCGCAAAATGGGAGAAGTTTTTGTTTTTCGCGAGTCTGTTTATCATCTTTTTTAGCCGACTACTCTTCGAATTCCCTCATGTGTGCAGTAAACGGATTGGCTCGTACCGCTTTCAAGATCGAAGTACGACGCGAATCTCTTTAACGATCTCGTGAGTAACATCTCTGTAAGCATATCGGCCATGTCCACTGCAATCCGCTGATTGGTATTAAGACCTTGCTCTCCGAGCCGAACGCGTTCGGGGCACGACGCATCGCTCATGGCTTCAATTTTTTCTGGATTCAGGAGATCTGGGTGCTGGAGCGACGGCGACGGAAGTGCCCGGCAGATACTCGTACCCGTGAAGTACTGCTCGGGGTTGAGAGGCTTTGTCGTCGAACCAAGTAACACTTGGCCTGATGCCTTCCCGTTTCCCCCGTCTATCCACCAGACCCTCGAAGCATCACCGTAACTTCGAGGCTCATCAAGTGCACGATGCATCTCACGTCGAGCCAGGTAATTATCGACGCAACCGACGATGATCGTCAGACTCCTGTAATCGCTGTTCGAACACTTGACGTGTTTCTCGGGATCGAAATTCTCGGACGAGAAGCTTGTTTCTATCCCCCAAGCT
>JALHRK010000280.1 GCA_022841505.1 Saprospiraceae bacterium
TAAATCCGGCGATCAGGGTCAAGATGGCAGAAAAAACGTGCGCAAAAAACGCCACCCGGTAATGCTCCATTCCGATGTATTCCTGCTTGATGCGCAAAAAGGCCACGTCCGTGTCAATCGGAAGATACTGCAAGGTAATGCGCAGCATCAGCCAGCAAAAAAATCCAAAAATGAGGATGACACAAAACCAGATTAGTTTCATTGGTGGCGGGTTTTAGCGCTAAGCGAAGTTAATAGTTTCTTTTAACTTAGCGCTGCAACTAATTTCTCAACATCAAGGGCGATCTGTTATGTCAAGTTTTCCACCTGAATATTTACAACCTTGCTTGTTTTCGATAGAACAGGCAGTGGTGGTCACCTACCAAAAATTCCCTCAACTCTTTGACAAAGAAGTGGAAGAAACTTACGAGCTATTCAAGGATTTTTACCAACAATTAGCCAAAGGCAAAGAGTTGTATGAACCTAGCTCTACCAAAGTGGCCAAACAAGCACTCATCGAAGCGATTTTGGAAACTTTGGACGCCCGGGAAGAGATCGGAGCAGACGAATCTATGATTTTGAATGACAATGTATTAGCAGGGGGAGACTACATTCACTCCCTGGAGGACCTCTACGCCATGTGTTTTAAATATCTCATCCGTTCAGCCCGTTTCTGGCGCAAAGAAGGAGGAAGGACGGGGTATTTGAAGTTTATCTCGAGCCAGTTGCCGGGGTGACGTGAAGAACGTTCCTGGATTTTTAATTCAAAGTGAATTCAAGCATTTTCCCGGCTCTAAGAGAATGAAAACAGTACGTGGGCAATCCTGAAAGGATTGAATATGAATAACCGCCGATGAAATCGGTGGCAGGAAGGCAGCCCAGCCCACAGCGAGCCGATCCGCCTTTCGGGGCGCTGTATGGCGACTCCATGCGACAAGATTGCAGGTTCGAATGAAGTGCTTACAAGCTCGTTTTCATAAATGGCGTGTCGCGTTTATTTGCTGCTTTTATGCACTGCCTTCGATCGACGGTATCGCGGTTGCTTACACAGTAGTGTTTCGCAAATTCAAACCATTCGTCTTCAGTCAATTAATGCCTGAACTCACGTTAATTCATCTTTTCGAGAACAATTTCAGATCATTTTCATTTATGGATACGATCATACCGCATCTAAAACGGTATCCCTTTGTTATAGCATAGCAATACATCATCAACTCATGTGGAAATTTACGCTTACCGCAATTTTGGCCCTCTCCGCGTTTTCGCTGTTTGGCCAACGCAGCGGCGCCATCTATGGCACGGTCAAAGACAAAAATACCCAGGAAGCGCTGATTGGCGCCAACATCATCCTCGAAGGAACGGAAATGGGCGCCTCAACGGACGTGGACGGCAACTACCGGATCGAAAATATTCCGCCGGGCAGTTACAACCTGATCTGCACTTACCTCGGTTATGAGAATAGCGCCAAATCCAACATCGTTGTCACGTCTGGCAACGACAACAACATTACTTTTGAATTGCTGGAAGGCGGCGCCACCCAACTCGGCGAAGTAGTGGTGAGCGTGAACAAATCGGTGCAGGTGCGCACGGCGGAAAGCCCCAACTCCCTGCAACGCCTTTCTGCCGAGGAGATCAAAAGTAACCCAGGCGGCAATTTCGACATTTCGCGTGTCATTCAGGCATTGCCCGGCGTGGGTGGAACGGCAGGCTCGGTGGGCGGTTTCCGCAACGACATCATCATCCGCGGCGGCGCGCCCAACGAAAATGTATTTTATTTGGATGGCATCGAGGTGCCGATCATCAACCACTTTGCGACCCAGGGCAGCGCGGGCGGCCCCACCGGGATTCTGAACGTTTCGCTCATCGAAGACGTGCAGATCAACACCAGCAGCTTCAACGCCCGCCACGACAACGCCTTGTCCTCCGTTTTTCAATTCAAACAAAAGGAAGGCAATCCGGAGCGCCTTTCCGGCAATGTGCGCCTGAGTGGTACTGAATTTGCCACAACGCTGGAAGGCCCGCTTGGCTCGCGCAACACCACCTTTTTGGCTTCGGCGCGGCGCTCCTACCTGCAATTTTTATTCCAGGCCATTGATTTGCCCATCCGGCCCAATTATTGGGATTTTCAATACAAAGTGACGCATAAAATCAACGCCAAAACGACCCTGACGGCCATCGGCATCGGCGCCATAGACGAATTTAGTTTTGCGGTGCCCCGCGAAACCACGCCCGATAAAGAATACGTGTTGCGCTCGCAACCCAGCATCGAGCAGTGGAACTACACCGTAGGTTTTGCGCTCAAGCGCCTGGTCAATAATGGTTTTGTGAATGTGACGCTGAGCCGCAACATGTTCGACAACGCGTTGGACAAATTTGAGGACGGCCGCACCGGCGACGAATCGGTGCGCACCTTGCGCGTGCGCTCGCAGGAAACCGAAAACAAGCTGCGCGTGGAGGTCAACAAATACGTCAACAAATGGAAATTCTCCTACGGTGGCATGGCGCAATACGTCCGTTTCAGCAACGACCTGTTCAACCGCCTCCGCAACGAAATCCGGGATACCAGCGGCGTTGTCCTCCAACCCGCCGTAACCATCCAGGCCACCAGCAACCTTGATTTTTTCCGGTTTGGGTTCTTTGGCCAGATTTCGAGGAGTTTTTTCAACGACCGCCTCTCGCTTTCAGCCGGCTTGCGCACGGATTTGAATACGTTTACCAACACTGGCGGCAACCCGCTAAAAACGCTCTCTCCCAGGTTTTCGGCTTCTTATGCGCTGGCGAAAAAATGGAATGCAAATGCTTCCGTTGGCCGCTATGCCAAAATTCCGATTTATACCGTGCTCGGCTTCCGCGACGAAAACGGCGCTTTTGTCAACAAAAACAACGAATACATCATTTCGGACCACTTCGTTGCGGGCCTGGAGTACTTGCCCTCGGAGCGCTCGCGTGTCACGCTGGAGGGTTTCTACAAGGTCTATTCCAATTACCCTGTTTCGGTGCGCAACGGTATTTCCTTAGCCAACGAAGGTGGCAACTTTGGCGCGATCGGCAATGAAGCCGTATTGAGCACCGGCGAGGGGCGTTCCTACGGTTTGGAATTTTTCTTTCAGCAAACCCTGAGCAAAGGCTTGTTCGCCGTCTTTTCCTACACGCTTTTTCAGTCGGAATTCAGCGGCACAGACGGCAAATTCAAACCTTCGGCCTGGGACACCCGCCACTTGTTGTCGGCACAACTGGGGATAAAAATCAAAGGCAACTGGGAAATTGGCCTGAAATACCGCTTCCAGGGTGGAGCACCGTATACGCCGTTCGACCTTGCGGCTTCACAACGCAACTACGCGGCGCTGGGCGTGGGCCTGCTCGATTTCGGACAACTGAACACCTTGCGGTTAGGCGATTTCCAGCAGTTCGATTTTCGGGTGGATAAAAAGTTTAACTTTAAGCGATGGACGCTCGATTTGTACATAGACATCACGAATGCCTTGCTGTTTCCAAGTCCGGCGTATCCGCAATACACGTTTCAGCGCACCGCCGACAATTCCGGGTTTGCGACCACAGACGGACAAGCGCTGCAGCCCGACGGCTCCAATGCCATCCCGCTGATTCTGGACAATAATGACGTTTCGGTTGTTCCTACTTTTGGGTTTATCGTCGAGTTTTAAATTATTTTTTACCACATAGACCACATAGTTGTTTTCACAGTAGTTCACATAGACGGCTTCCGGTGCGATCTGGACGATCCCGTCAAGTTGCGGCAAGGTGTGAAAGACACTATGTATTTATGTGGTAAACAACAAAACCGCCATGTCAACTATATTAATAGCCGGAGGAACCGGCCTGCTCGGCAACCGCTTGAGTGTCTTGCTGAAAGAACGGGGACACGAAGTGCTGCACCTCAGTCGGCATGCCGACCCTAAGGCTGCGTTCCAAACCCTGACCTGGGATCCGGCAAAGGGTGTTATAGACGAAAGCGCCATTGCGCGCGCCGATGCGGTTATCAATTTAGCCGGAGCTGGCATTGCCGATGCGCGCTGGACAACCGCCCGCAAGCAATTGATCATAGACAGCCGGGTGCAAAGCGCGTATACGCTGCTCAAGGCATTAAAACATGTTGGGAAAGCGGAGGTTTATCTTTCGGCGGCAGCCGTTGGCTATTACGGCGATTCCGGCGATCAGCTTGTGGACGAAACCGCGCCTCCCGGCAAAGGCTTTTTACCGGAAAGTTGCGTGGCCTGGGAAAAAGCCATTCAGGGCGTCGCGGCATCCGGCCTTCGAACGGTGGGGTTCCGAATCGGCATTGTGCTGTCTGCCCAGGGCGGGGCGTTGGAAAAAATGCTGTTGCCCCTGAAGTTCGGGGTGAATACCTATTTCGGAAACGGAAGCCAGTGGTATTCCTGGATTCATATTGACGATGTGTGCGGGCTGTTCATGTCCGCGATTGAAAACAAGGCCATGAAGGGGATTTACAACGCCGTAGCACCCAACCCGGTTACGAACCACCAGTTTGCAACCACGCTGGGTAAAGCCTGGGGAGGCCCGTCTTTGTTGCTTCCCGCGCCCACATTTGCCCTGCGTTTGGCAATGGGCGAAATGGCCGATGTGGTGCTGACGGGGCAGCGGGTGTCAGCAAAAAAAGCTTTAGCTACAGGATTTGCTTTTCAGTTTCCTGAATTGGAAGTGGCGCTTACAGATGTATTGAAACGCAAAATTTAAGGTAGTTCTACGTTTACTAAACTTTAAAAGTTTAGTAAACGTGCCCGCGCTACGGTTTAAATACTTCGATCTCATGGGTTTGCACCACGAGATCCGTAAACTTTCCCTTGAAGCGCGTCGCTTTTACGATGTGGTTGTCTATCCAGTGGTAATTGCCGCCGCGCGGTTTGTTCAGCAGAAGGCCGTGGTAGCGGAAACCGTGCTTCTGGAGCCATTCCTCCGTAATTTCGCGGTGCGCGTCGGTGCGGGAAGTAAAGAAAGTAATGAGGTGCCCGTCTTCAAACCACTTATTGATGATTTTGAGCGCATCGGGATAAGGAAGGCAAGTCAGCATCCGCTCCGGTTCCTCGTTGGGAATGTCGTCGCAAATGGTGCCGTCAATATCTATGAGGAAGTTCTTTTTTCCAGGCGATAATACGGGGCTTATCTTCTCTCCTTTTTCATTATAAGCCGCTTCCAATGTAAACTGATCGTCGTTCATGTCTGTCCTTTTTTGAAAAACGCTGCAAAAATAAGCGAAAAGCGATAATCCGGCTAATGAAAAATAAAATAACCCGATTCTATGTTCTTTAACGTACAATGAGGAATTTGGTTTCTATCTTAAAATGCCTCGGTTTTTGGGCCATGTTGCTCGGGACGCCCTTGGTGGCGCCTGCGCAAACTGACTCCGTCTGGGTGCAAAAATGGGCCATTCCTGCATCCGATGTCCAGTTTTTTTTCACCGACCACCTGCTGCAAAGCTACCTGCTCACCCCTGCGCAGGAACTCATCAAATACGGCCCCGATGGCGTCGAGCAGTTTCGCTACAACAACCGCCGGCTGGGGACGCTGGCCCGGGTGGACGCATCCAACGCGTTCAACCTGCTGCTTTACTACCCCGATTACCAAACGGCCCTCACGCTCGACCGCACCCTGAACAAAACCGGGGAATGGAGCCTGCTGTCTTTCGGCTTTTTGAGCGTGCCCGTGGTGGCCACTTCTGCCGACAACCAACTTTGGCTTTACGATGCTGCCGACCAACGGCTTAAAAAAATTGGCGCCGACGGCGTCGTGCTGGTGCAAAGCGATAACCTGATGCAAGTGTTGGGTTACTCCCTGCAACCCGCCTGTTTGCTGGATCGGGGCAACCTAATCTATCTTTCTGACCCTGCGCGGGGCATTATTGTCTTCGACGCCATTGGCCAATACCATTACACCATTCCGCTGTTGGAGATTGCCGATTTTCAAATGCTGCACGAAGACGGGGTGATTTATCATCAAAAGGAAGGCGTTTTGTGGCAACATGACCCCCGCATTCCGCAATCCGGCGTCCTTCCCCTTCCCGGATTGTTCGGGCCGAAGGCAAGGTTTCAGGTGCAACGCGGGCATTTGTTTGTGCTCAGCGAGGGGGTTTTGCGTTTGTTTTCTTTAAAATAAAGTCGCCCTCGCTACTTTCCATCTTAAAAATTTCTTAAACCCATCCATTAGATAGCCGGGGCTGATCCGGAAGCGCTACTTTTGTATTTTAAAGAGTCCAGTTTTATCTCATCTCAGTGAAAATTATAACGCCATGAAAAAGTGGTTGTTCTTCGGCCTGATGATTTTGCAATCAGCCGTTTATGCCCAGATCAAAAACCCGGTTAAGTGGGATATGTCCTACAATCAGGTCAGCGCTCAGGAATTTGACCTCGTGTTCACCGCAACCATCAACAGCGGCTGGTATGTCTACTCCCAGTTTCTGGATGACGGCGGCCCCATTCCCACTTCTTTTAACTTCGAAAAGGGCGACCACTTTCAACTGGTTGGCAAAGCCAAAGAAGAAAGCGCCAATAAAAAGGCAGGCCACGATGCCATTTTTGACATGCAGGTCGTGAAATACGCCAAAAAAGTCACCTTTACGCAACGGGTGAAAGCAAGCGATCTGAAAAAACCGATCGTTGGCTACCTGACCTTCATGACGTGCGACGACGAGCAATGCCTGCCGCCGACAGATATAGATTACAGCTTCGAGCTGAAATCCACCATGAACGCCACGCAAAAAGCTGCGCCCGACAAAGAAACCGAGCCCACCAAAAAGACCGGCGATGCCCAACCTAAAACAGAGGAAAAATCGCCTTTCGGCGAAGTAAAAACGGAAATGGCTCAAACGCCCGAAACACCTTCGGGCATTGAACAACCTGTGAAATGGCGCTTTGAATCCAAAAAAATCAGCGACACGGAATACGACCTGCGCCTGATTGCCGATATAGACAAAGGCTGGACGATTTATGCGCAGGATGTGGAACCCAACGGCCCGGTACCGACGTCTTTTTTGTTTGAAAAATCTGATGGCTACGCGCTCGTTGGCCCCGTAAAAGAAGAAGGCAAAAAGAAATCGGGCATTGATCCGTTTTTTAAAACCCAGGTCAGCAAGTTCATCGAAAGCCCGGCTATTTTCACCCAGCGCATAAAAGTTTCTGACCCTTCCAAGCCGATTATTGGCAACCTGGAGTTCATGGCCTGCAATGACGTGCGGTGTTTAGCGCCGGAGACGATAGATTTTAATTTCAACCTTGCTACCGGTCTGGCTGCTGCCGCCGGCCCTGTGATTGTGGATTCCGGCAACGGAAAAGTAATTGACCAGACGGTTCCCACCATCGTTGAAACCTACAAAACGCCGGTGGGCAATTGCGGCGAAGAATCTGTTGCCCGCGGTCAGAATTTGATGTGGACCTTCCTGCTCGGCTTCATCGGCGGGTTGTTGGCCCTGCTGACGCCCTGCGTTTTCCCGATGATCCCGCTGACGGTGAGCTTTTTCACCAAAAGCAGCAAAGACCGCAAAAGCGGCCTGCGCAATGCCCTGCTTTACGGCTTGTCCATCATCACGATCTACGTCGCCATCGGCCTGCTCATCACGGCGGTTTTTGGTGCCACAGCACTCAACGAGTTGTCTACCAACTGGATTGCCAATACCCTGTTCTTTGTAATCTTCCTGGCTTTTGCCTTTTCCTTTTTTGGATACTACGAAATCACGCTGCCCAGTTCCTGGTCTACCAAAAGCGACGCAATGGCGGAAAAAGGTGGTTTTTTGGGCACGTTCTTTATGGCGTTTACCCTCGCCCTCGTTTCGTTTTCCTGCACCGGCCCCATCATCGGTTCTGCCATTGTGCAGTCGGCCACCAGCACGATGGGCCCTTTCACGGTGATGCTTGGTTTTTCGACGGCTTTGGCCGTCCCGTTTGCCCTGTTTGCCGCTTTCCCGGCGTGGTTGCAGTCGCTGCCCCGCTCCGGTAGCTGGATGAACTCGGTGAAAGTGGTGCTCGGTTTCCTCGAATTGGCGCTGGCGTTGAAATTCCTGTCGGTCGCCGACATGACGATGCACTGGAACATCCTGCCTTACGAAGTATTTATGGGGCTTTGGGTGCTGATTTTTGGTGCGATGACGGCTTATTTATTTGGCCTCATCCGCTTCCCGCACGACAGCCCGATGAAAAAACTGTCGCCGGCGCGTGGCATGCTGGCCACCTTGTCGCTGGTGCTGACGGCGTATCTGGCTTCCGGTTTCATGATTGACAAAAAAACGGAGTCTTATGGTTCCCTGAGCCTGATGAGCGGATTGGCGCCGACTGCGCAATACAATATTTTGCTGACTCAGACCAATGTGGATCCGTCCATCAAAGCGCGCTATCCTTCGTTTTCCAAATGCGCCAATAACCTCGATTGCTTCAAGGATTATTATGAAGG
>JALHRK010000281.1:0-7209 GCA_022841505.1 Saprospiraceae bacterium
ATGCAAAAACCGGAGGCAGTTATTCCAAACTGCCTCCGGCACGCTGCCACAAAAGACAGCACACCGCCTCATTTCGGCTCTTCCAGTTTCCCATGCGCAAGCACCCGGTTGAGGATAAAATCCAGCTCAGTGACTGACTTTTTGATTCGCGCGACGTGTTTTTTTACTTTGTCGTAGTCACCCTGATTTAAATATGTTTCCAACAAATCAGCTGAAGAAGCAATGCTCGTAAGCGGAGTGCGAAACTCATGACTCGCCAGGTTCAAAATGCGGTTTTTGAGGTCGCCCCATTCCATATCCCTTAGGAAGCCAGACTTTTTCTTTTCATCGGCGCCCGAGTTAACGGTGATTATAACATCGTATTGACGAAAAATTTCAGGGTCTTGCACGTCGTCCCATTCACGCAGCCAATCGAGCGCGAAGGGCTGCCCTTCAATTTTTTCCAACAAGGCTTTGAAGTACAAATAATCCTCGTCGTCGTTATCAATCATCAAAATTCGATGCGTCATCATAAGTCCATGCAGCAAGTAGCCGGTTAATAGCATTGAAATTATAGGGATTCACCCGGTAAACCCCATTGGTTGGCCAAATATCTCCACTTTTTAAAGCCTGTCACTTGACGAAAGTCAATGCCCACATTAATTTACATCGTTGATGCCCCTCCAGCCATATCCGACCTTTGTTGGGAAAGGCCAAATTTCACGCATTCCAAACTCAATAATCTGAATATGAAAAGTGCTGAAGAACTGATCCACGAAGGCAAAGAGCAATGGGATAAGTTGAAAACGGAACTGGAAGAATTCAACGTTCAACTCGCACTGGGACGCAACGAAGCAAAAGACGCTTTCGAGCGCGAGTGGAAAAAATTTTCCGTATTTCTGGACGAACAGTCCCTTCGCCTTCGCCGCCGCAGCCATTGGGCAGACCGCCTGATGGAAAAACTGGAAGAGCGGACCAAATCGCTGAAAAACGCGATCACACAAGCTGAACCGGGCAACCCGGAAGCGTATCACAACTGGAAGGAGCAAACACTCCGGATTATTTACGAAACAGAGTTCATCATGGACGAACTTTACCCGGCATTAGAAGCCGACGAAAAAGAATTAATCAGCGATTTTCGAATCAACCTGGAACTGTACCGAACCAGACTCCATATCCTTTCGCCGGGCGATTTGGCAACCCTCCGCCCCGCTGCAGAGAACCTGGCTGCCAAAGCCGACGAAATTTTGAACTGGCGTGACTACGATACCGAAACGACCCGCGAAAAGCTGGATCGGTTTGGCAAAGAGATTCGGGTCTCCTTCGACCATCTGAAAGAGGCTTTTGGGGGGTTGGTGAAATAAATCAGGATGCTTAAAACAGCCCTGTTTAGGATTAAAAGTCAGCAATTAGTATAAGTAATGGCTTGACCTGCAAAAGGGTTGAGCCATTGCTATTTGTACGAGCTTATCGTGGCAGGTGAATTGCCTGAAAAAAACAAAGTGGGTATGGCAAATAAAATCGGGATTGCATTGGGGTTTCTTGCGTTGCTGTCCGTCTTTACGGCGTGCGGAAGGCGCGATGAAAAAACAACCGGCGTGGAGGGGAATCCGCCCACTTTTGTACTGCCGCCGGATCCGGTGGATACCGTTCCTGAACGATTGTTTACGGTTGTTCCCCGGGATATTGCCGTGAAGGCTTACTTTCAGTATTTGAAAGCAACCGCTGATGCCTGGGACTCGCTGGTTCCTTATCCTTTGAGCGAACACCTCCTCGTGCGCGCTAACCCCTGGATCATAGATACGCTCGAAAATACAGATTACTATCGCAGGAAACAACGTGGCGACACCCTCTATGTGCAACCAAATGCGGTTGTCCTGCACAAAGGCGACACCTTATTTTTTCCCGATTCGCTCCATGCGCTTGCCTTGCTGGATCAAATGCGGAATACCTTGATTGATGTGAACATCCCGGAATACCGCCTGCGCATCCTGGAGTACGGCAAAACCATTTATACTTTTCCAATCCGGGTGGGTAAGAACCGGGTGCGGTATTTGGAACTGGCGGGTCATGCCGTGGACCTGCGCACTAAACCGGGTACGGGTTCAGTCATCCGCCTGAACCGATACCCCACTTTTGAAGATCCGGTGAGCGGTAAAAAATTTACCCACACCCGCCGCGACGATAAAATCACAACCCTGATGCCACAAATTCCGTGGGTTGAAGTGGAACTGAACGGGCAGAGGTATGGCCAGATGATTCATCCTACCACCAATCCTGAAACCTTGGAAAAGGCTTATTCCAATGGTTGTGTTGGATTGGGTGAAGCGGATGCCTGGCGTTTTTATTACCACGCGCCTTTAGGTACGGCTGTCGTTTTTCGCTATGACCTGGAAATTATTGGCGTGTCGGGCGACACACTTCTCTTGCCCGATATTTATAAATGGGGCAAGAAGCGTACCCCATTGAGAGCGGTGTTCAGAGCATTGCCCTGAACACCGGCTTCTTTTTATGCTAAAAAAGCAACTTTTATTAGACTTGTTGCGACGGGTCAGCGTGGTGGGAGGAATGAGCTATTTTTCGTCCAATCACAGCATTTTTTGAGGAGCATAGCCCTGCTATGTGACGAAAAAAAGGCGAAGAGTGACTGAGCGATCCCGAAGGGGGAATGCCCTGTGGGCATTCAAGTGAAGGAATGCGTCAGCAGTGTTTTGCGAGCCATTCCTACCCCGCGATGATTCCCGTCGCAACAAGTCTATTCAATTGGCACGGCCAAAACCGGAACGTGGGTGTGATTGACCGTATCTTCCGTGACGCTGCCGAACAGCAGGTGGGAAAGCCCGCGCCGCTGGTGCGTGCCCATCACAATGAGATTGGCTTTTTCTTTAAAAGCATAGTGCAGAATGGCTTCTTCTTCATAAAGCGTCTGACCATAGCGGTGCAAAACCACCTTGCGCAATCCGGTCTGTTCCACTAATTCATCCTTTGCCGTTTCAACATCGCCGGGCGCAAGCGCATAGAGCGGGTCGTTGACATAAAGCAGGTGGACATCGAAGTCCAGCAAATCCTGCCAGGCTTTTAAGGTTTCAAAGACTACTTTTTGATCTGGTTTCAGCGTGGTAGGCGCTAAAACCCGTTTGATCTTCAACTCATCCATGCCGTCCGGGATGACCAGTACGGCGCAGGATGCATGGCGAATCACGCGTTCGGTGTTCGACCCAACGAATACCTCTTTCCAGCCGCTGGCCCCCAAAGTGCTCATCACGAGGAGGTCAATGCCCTCTTTTTGGACGGTTTCTTTAACAACAGAAATCATCAAACCTTCTTTCACGGCCACTTCAACGTTGAGCTTGCCAAAACCGGGCGTGCTCAGCAACACCGATTTGAGCGCCTGAATGCGTTCGTCGGCTTCCTTGTTGTATTGTTCGGCAGCGACTGCTGCGGCAGGGAAATCATACCGGGGAACGGACAGGATATACGGCGCCATCTCATTAACGTGCAAGACATAAAGGCTCGCATGGGTTCGTACTGCAAAATGGCAGGCCGCATTCAAGGCATTGAGGGAAGCGTCGGAAAAATCCACGGGAACGAGTATCTTTTTCATAACAATTGCTTTTGTACTACAAAGATGTAACGCCTTCTATCAGGTATTATTGATCAAAATCATTGATCCCCATCGTTTTGGTCATCGTTCCATCTGTCTGAATTTTAATAATTTGCATGGTGAAAATGTCAAATCCTACATATCTCCTGTTGATTGCCGGCTTACCAGGCTCTGGAAAAAGCACGGTGGCCCGGATTTTTGCCGAGCAGTACGGGGGCGTACACATCAGCTCCGATTCAACCCGTAAAGCCATGAACCTGCGCGGGCATTTTGACCCGGATGATAAAAAAAAGGTATACCTGGCTATGTTGGACAAAGCCCGAACGGCGCTGTTGGCAGGCCAAAACGCAATTGTAGACAGTACGTTTATCTATGCCGACGTCCGAAACGCCTTTGAATCGGTCGCCCGGGCATGCGGCGTTCCATTTTTTTGGGTGGAAATGCGCGCTGATGAAAACAGCATCCGGGAACGGTTGAAAACACCCCGTACAGACAGTGAAGCCGATTTTTCAGTCTACTTAGCGCTGCGGGCGCAAAGTGAGCCACTGCGCGCGCCTCATTTGGAGCTTTGGTCGGATAAACTGTCTTTGGAAGAGATGGTGCAGGCTATTTACCACTACACGTTATCTTTATCAGCATCGCCATGAACACGAAACAAATTCAAGATATCCTGTTGTCCGGACAGTTTTCCGGCGCCAAAGCTCCTGCTCACGTAGTGGAAACCCATATTTCCTGGGTGATTTTAACGCCCGATTTTGCCTTCAAAATTAAAAAGCCGGTGCAATTGGATTTTTTGGACTTCAGCACCTTTGAAAAACGGCGGTTTTATTGTGGAGAGGAGTTGCGGCTTAACCGCCGGCTGGCGCCCGGCATGTACCTCGGCGTTTTACCCATCGGCACCATAGACGGGCGGCCTGCCATTGGCGCTATGGCTCCGCCTTTGCTGGATTACGCGGTGTGGATGAACCGGATGGACGAACAACGCCAGATGGACTTATTGCTTGCTAAAAACGAGGTAACGGAAACGCAGATGGAAGCGCTGGCCCGGCAGTTGGCAGCTTTTCACCTCCGGTCAATCATCCATGCCCCAAATGCATGGCGTCCCGGCGACTACCTCCAAGACTTTGAAGACCTTTATCACGAAGAAAAGGACGCCGTTCAATGGCTAGGCCCGGAAGCGCTGGAACAATTCCGCCTCTGGAAAGTCCAAATTCCTGTGTTTCTAAATACGCATGCCGCACGGCTGCTTGCAAGGTTTGAAAAAGGCTTTTGGGTGGACGGCCACGGAGATTTGCACGCGCGCAATATTTTTTTATCCGATGCGCCGGTTGTTTTTGACTGCATCGAATTTGACGCGCATTTCCGGCGTTTGGACGTACTCAACGAACTGGCCTTTCTCTCTATGGACCTGGAAGCCCGCGGCCACCCCAATCTGGCGCAGCATTTTCTAAAGGCATACCGGCGGATCTGGGAAATTATGCCCGAGCCCGAAGACGAGCTCCTGTTTCTTTTTTTTAAAGCATACCGCGCTAATATCCGGCTTAAAGTATCTTTGTTGGAACTACGTCAGCATGAGCGTGCCGATTTGCTCGAATCGGTGCGGTGTTATTGGAGACTTTTGAAAAATTATTGCAACCTGCTCCAAGCCGATGCTTTACAAAATGCGTAGTCTTCCGCACCGATGCAAAGGGGGATTTTTAACCGCAGCCAGTATTTGGCCGGTAACGAAGTGGCATTCGTAACCGGGGGAATGCCCTATTTCAACTGCCTGCTCCAAATCATCAACGATGCTCAAAAACAGATTCACTTCCAGGTGTATATTTTTGATGAGGACGACACAGGAAAAGAAGTGGCTGCAGCTTTAAAAAGCGCGCGACAACGGGGGGTGGACATTTTCCTTGCAGTGGATTCCTATGGTTCAAAAGACCTGTCGCCGGCATTTATCAAAGACTTGAAGGACAGCGGGATTAATTTTCGTTTTTTTTCACCCCTGCCCGAGCGGTTTTATATCCTTCGCCTCGGACGTCGCCTCCACAGCAAAGTCGTGGTGGCAGACCAGGAAGTTGCACTGGTTGGCGGCATCAATATTTCAGATAAATACAGGGGGACTGCAACGGAGGCGCCGTGGTTAGATTTTGCAATAACCGTCAAAGGCCCGGTATCTGCCCGATTAGCCCACATTTCTGAACAAATTTACCGGGAAAAATACCTGGTTGGGCCCCGTAAACAGAGAAAAAAACCAGCGCATCCGAGTTCAGGCGACGTACTGAGCAGACCGGTTCTGAACGACTGGTTTCGGGGAAAAAGACAAATCGGAGCCGGTTACAGGGCGGCTTTCCGAAAAGCGCAGCATTCTATTACGGTGGTAGCCAGTTATTTTTTGCCCAGCCGGAGCATCCGCACCGCGCTGAAACGGGCTGCCCGGCGCGGCGTGCAGGTCAACCTCCTCTTGCCCGGCATATCGGACGTGCCAATGGCCAAACGCGCAATCCGATACCTTTATCAGGAAATGCTGGAAGTCAACATTCAAATTTATGAGTGGGATAACAGCATCCTGCACGGCAAAATGGCCATCGTGGACAACAAATGGGTGACGCTTGGTTCTTACAACCTGAACCACCTGAGCCAATACAGCAGCATCGAGATGAACCTGGAAGTCCTGGATCATGCTTTTGCAACGGCTGTTCAGGCCCACCTTACCGCGTTGCTTGCGCAATCCACCCTGATTGGCGCCGATGAATTCCGCCAAAAAATGGGCCGTATTGACAAAATACTCGACTGGGCTTCTTATACCCTCGGGCGGTGGATCATGTCGTTTTTCTTTTTTTGGTCAGGCGGGAGCACCGGTACAAGGAAAAAGAATAAGAAGCTGGTTTAAAAGTGGGCAAATGGCAAGGTGCATCGCACCGCGAATATCTGTAGGACCACGGGAATGAGGGGTAGTGAGGTGCATCGCACCGGAATCTTGATATGCCATGGCAACCGTTGTTTCGGTGCGCTGCACCTCAACCAAAATTCGGGATGAGTCATGCGAATCAGGGGCTAAAGCCCTTTGCTGTCTAAAACGCTGTGGAACACAGCATTTTCTTCCGCGTTGTCCGCGTTCGCAGCGTCGTCCGCGTTCCAATTGAGGCTTTTTAGGAACGCGGACGACGCAAACGACGCGAAAAACGCGGATTGCTGTACTGCTTTCCTCCTGCATTCTTGCCTTCAACAAGGTTTTAGACAGCAAAGGCTAAAGCCCCTCTGAAAGCGGAAGGAGGGCAGTACATTATCTAAATTTTACACGGAGTTCCACAGAGGAACACGGAGTTTCGCTGAGTTAGATGTAAAGACTCCGCGAAACTCCTTTTAACTCCGTGAGACTCCGCGAAATTTTAAACACGCCGAGGTTTTCCAGGCAATTGACACCCCACAACTTGCCCCACAAATGGGAGTCCCGCCCGCCGGACGGGATGACCAATTTTTGTTTCGACTTGACTTCGACTGCGCTCAGCCAGCAGCTCAACAACCGGTCATTGAGCTGCTGGCTGAGCGCAGTCGAACCCGAGTCGAAATGAACGCAGCTAAGGTGGCTGAGCACAGTCGAAGCCCGGACTCTGAAGACAGATCCCAATTAATCCTCC
>JALHRK010000281.1:7219-8354 GCA_022841505.1 Saprospiraceae bacterium
TGCGTCGTCAATGAGCTCGTTCCCGTCGCCATCGAGGTCTTCAAAGCCTGCTGCTTTGCCGCCTTTTTTGTTTTTCGCTGCGTCATCCGGATTGGTGAAGAGGCGGGTATTGCGACCGCCTTCGTTGTGGTAATCCCCATCTGCGAAGCGTTGGGCACGGTCAAAAAAGCTGTCGTGTTTTCCAAGCAAGCCTTCTTTGGTGTCTATTGGACCGCCTTTAGGCGTAGATTCTTCCACTTTGGAGCTGAGCAGATCGTTGAGTTTTTCTGCTTTGGCGGTTGCATCATCCAGGTTCGACTCGGCTTCAGCAGCGCGCTGTGCTTTTTCCACTAAGTCGTCGGCTTTCCCCAGCAGATTTTCACCAAAAGACTTGGCTTTTTCGTACAATTCCCCGGATTTTTCAATGACGGATTCGCCGATGTTTTCTGAAACGCCTTTCAATTTTTCACCCAAATCGGCAGAAACGTCTAAGGCTTTGGCGCCAATGTTTTCAGCGGCATCCAATACTTTTGAACCCACTTGTTCCGCCACGCCTTCTACTTTTTCGCCGACGTTTACGGCAACCGCACCCACTTTTTCGCCGATTTGTTCGGCCACATTGGGCACAACCGGTGTGGCAGGCGGCTCAGGCGTGACCGGCGTTGCGCTCACCGGCGGCACATCCGGCACATCGGTTAAAGGGGCGGAACGTTCATCCACAACTTCTTTCGGACCGCTGGTCACCGTTTCTGCATACTGACGGGCTTTGGCCACAAAATCTTCCGTTTCCGTCCATATTTTTTGTCCAATGTCTTCCGCCTTATCCATAACAACAGCGCCGATCTGTTCTACTTTTCCGGTGGCTTTTTCGAGCAAATCGCCGGATTTATCCATGAATTCATGTCCGGCTTCCTTACCGGCTTCTACGGTTTTATCTGCAGCAGATTTGGCAACCGATTTTGCGCCAAAAAGCAATTTTTTGAAATCATTTAAGATACTCATGACAAAGATTTAAGTTGATGAGTGAATAAAGCTACGGCCAAGTTAAGGCAGGCGCGTATTCATTCCCATAAAAATAAGACGAAGGAAGGGATTTTTAGCTTTTTTTCTTTATTTGACCTGTCGCAACAAGTCTAGTGACCACAAAAAAAGAGGG
>JALHRK010000282.1 GCA_022841505.1 Saprospiraceae bacterium
GCGGATCATTTAGTTGTACAACTTGAATAAAAGCTTGACAGGTAGCATCAGTGTTTCTGACATAAAGATTATAGGCGCCAGCAGAAAGTCCTGAAAAAGTGGGAGATGTCTGGAATTGAGTGCCATTGATTGAATACTGGAGGGGCGCCAGGCCACCATTTGCATAGATGGAAATTATACCGTCTGCCACACCACAATCACCAGGATGCATGAAATCAACAAATTCAAGGTTGATTTTCAAGCTCGTATTCAAGGTTACAAAACCACCGAATTGCTCACAGGTGCCATTTGCGTTTTTTACAAATATCGGGTAAGTCCCATTTGATAATCCCGTAAAAACTGGCGAAGCTTGAAATTCCCCACCATTGATAGAATATTGCAATGGAGGCAAACCTCCATTGGCTGTGATGCTGATTACCCGGTCGGTTGCCTCACAATCATGATGGGGCGTATGGTATACAGATTGAATAACGGGAATAGGATTAGCGGAAATGGTACCAGAGACTGTACATTCCGGCATATAGAGGTGGCATCCGGAACATTTTGTGCTGTATTCATTGACAATGATGGTATAATTTCCCGGCGGGAGGTCATCAAATACATTAGAATTTTGCCAGGTTTGTCCATTGTCAATTGAATAAGAAAACTGTCCTAAAACCAAGGGATCATTTCCACTCAGATCCTGTAAAGTTATACTGCCTGTTTGATTGCTGCACTCCGGATGCTGGATTTCTAATTGAATATTCAAAGGCCGGACATGGTATACTTCAATAATATTAGTATAAGTATAAGCACATGGAGCATTGATCGGCCGCACACCGCGTCTGAAATAGGTCCGGGTTCCTTGCGGGGGGCATATTTGGGGAAGTTCTTCAGTGGAAAAAGTGACCCAGGAAGACAGGTTTGCGGACATTTGCCAGATAAATTCATAAGGCGTCGTTCCGCCTACCGGATGGATCGGGTAGGATACACTTTGATACATGGCAAAATTAGCAGTCTCTACACACTGGTTATTGGTTCCGGCACAAATGACGTATTCATCAGGAAAAAAACCAGGCTGATCAACCTGTTGGTAAACCCGGAACTCCCGAACATTGGAATAGATGTACTCGATGCACTCAGGGCGTCTGACTCCCCTGCGGAAGTAAGTCGTCTGCGTATCGTCATACCCTATTGAAGCTAAGAAAACAACCATTTGCGGAGTGGTCAGCAAAAGGTTCTGGTTCCTCCCATCAGGAGTATCCAAATCAATCCAGGACAACCCGTTGAAAGAAATTTGCCACAGATATTGGGCACTCCCACCACTCCCTCCTGAAGGCGCAGTGAACTGATTGATCGGCAAAGGGGTAATCGCATCACAAAAAGAGGTGATGGTTGGATTGGAACTCCCTCCAACTAAGCCAGCAAAAGTAAAGTTATTGCAGGGTTGGCCTGCAAGGTTTCCTGCTTTTGCCAAGACCAGCAATATGATCAAGCAGAAGTGACGTAATGTATGAATCATAGCCAGGACTTTTTAGTGGTCAACAAAAAATGGATTTGATAACTCTGAATAGCCGCCGTCTTTCAAAATCGCCAGAACCTGGTATTGAAAGCGTTTACCGCTTCTCAATACAGCATTTTCAAACCGGGCTAAGTCGCCTTGAATGCTCATTCCCGGAGCATTTGGCTTCACCGTTTTATACAAGCTTATTGGTTCATCAGCCGGGGAGCGATAGAGCAAAAAGCGATCTACTTCAGCTAGCCCTGAATATTGCCAGGACAGCAGAACCTTTCCCAGGTCATCATCGAATACGCCCAAAAAATCCCGGATAGCACCCCGGCGTCCATCGTTTATTCTCCCTGCCTGTGCGGTCGTTGAAGTTGCACTCAGTCCATTTCGATCGGTGGCAATAATCCGGTATTGGAATTGGTGACCAGGTGTTGTTGTTGTATCGGTATATTCGGTGTAGTCTGAACCGACTGGATTAAAAGTTGCTGCCGGATGCCATTGCGCTTCATTCAAGGCCCTGCGTTCAAGGGTATGCCAAGCGACGTCACGGCTACTACTGTTGGCCCATTGCAGGAAGACAAAGCCTCGTTCTGAGCGGACTTTAGTAAAAGCGGGAGGGGAGGGAGGATGTAAATCTGGACGAGTTATTTTAGCCGGCTTTGAAAATTCTGAATAATTCCCCCGTAAATCAATTGCCCGCACTTTGAAAAATTCCGCTTCATGCAAGGTATTCATGCTGTACCCATGCCGGTAAATGGTATCGGAAACAGGCAGATAGGTCAATTCGGCAAAATAACCGGTTTCATTGTTGCCTGTATACACCCGGTAACCCTGGAGGTCTTCTTCAGGATTATGCGCCCAAATCATAACCGCTTTTCCGGCAGAATCCATTTCCCCACGAAGTCCAGCTGGAGCTGCCGGAGGATGGTCGTCGCGGAGCATCGCCAATTTAGCGGTAGACATCAACTCGTATCCGGTGTCATCCGTTAACCCAATCTGGTAATAATTCCCGTGTCCGGGGCGATCCACAATAAACTGCCTGGTTTCGGCTGGAATTAAATCTGTATTTACCTGTGTTTGCGGCCCGCCTTTTTCAAGGGATTCGTAAAGATGGAAGCCAGTTATCCGCCCCAGAGCGCCAGAGTCAACGATCCAGCCAATTAACAACCCTGCCTGATCTGGCAGTTCTTCCATAAACACGATGCCCGGTGGCGTGGTGAGGGAAGCTCGTTTCCCTTTTCCAGAAACCTCCGCTGAAGGAGGCCCCAATTCACCAAAAGGAGTTTTTCCACGTACCCGGTACGTATATTCCGTTTCATTATTTGCTAAGCTGTCCACATAATACATAAATGGATCATAGGTTCCTTCCGGGGTGATGTAGATCAGCGGCGATGGATTAATCCGGGTGAAGGTTGCGCCGGAGTCTTCGGAGCGCTCAACGTAATATGCCGAATATAGGGTGTCAACCCGGGAGCGATTCCATTTTAGACGAACCCCTTGATTTCGCCATTGAGCCGTTAATTCAGCAGGAGGCAAAAGGCGGATGCGGTGGTTGGCAGCAATTGTGATCTCCGCAGGAATACAGATATTACGAGTGTTCGGCCCTGCAAAAGATACCGCATAGTGATAAATCTCACCTGCAACAATAGTAGTATCCACAATCCCCAGTGCCATCCCCATTGCAACATCTAAGAACTGATCGGCTGCAAACAAGCCAAAGGAAAACCGATTGGACTGGGTTTCATTTTCCTGGTATGCAGCCGAAGCCATTTCTGACGGAACCGGGGTGTCGAAAATCGGGCTGTACAAGCTACCCGCAGCTATTATGGCCAAATGGTTCGTATCAGCCAAAGCTTTCCATTGCAACTCCGGTAGTGGAAGCAACCGATCTGTAAGCACCAATTGATTTGATTTCCGTACCTCCGCACCTGGTTCATTCCCGACCTTCGTCAACGTAGTCCGCGTTACCCGGTAGCCTTGTTGGTTGCCGTACGCCCAGGACTTGTAATCAACTGGTGACCAACGCAGTACAATGCGATCATCCATAGCCCGTACAGCCATTTGGATGGCCAGGGTGTCCGTACGGGATTGTGCATGTCCTGCGGTCAGCAGTAATCCCGTTACGATGGTTATTACAATCCTTTTTGCATTCATTATTGACCAATTTTTACCCGCAAAATGGCTGTGCTGTTCGGCTGCGTTTTACCGGGCAAGGTGTAGGACATTAGTATTTCAAAACTTTTTCCCCTGGCACTGCCCAGGGGGTTTCCGGATGCCTGATCCAGCAGAGCCAGGACGGGCGGTAATGGACATGGGAAAGTCCAGGAAAATTGAGGACAGGGAAAAACTCCGCTACCAGGATTGCAATTCCATACATTGCAGTAATTGAGTATGCCAGTGCGCAGGTCAGTGGCCGTAACGGAACCATCTCCATTGTAGTCATACGCTGCAAGCTGTTGCGGGTCAAACTCACCCATGTACAGCAATTCCGCTGCAACCCAGACTTCAATCAGGCTATCGATTACATTTTTATATCCATTAAAATCCTGGTTGACAATCTGATGGATCAGCAGGTTCAGCGTGTCCGGATCAGGCGCCGCAGGAGACCAACCTGCTGAAAAATGAGTGGCATTAACATTGGGTAACTGAGCCGATGCATTCCACTGGATGGCTTTGACCGGCGGCATTCCCCATACGTCGTCCCGCCACGTATTCGCGATAGAAACCGGTTCCTCCATTGGGAAAGCATCGTAAATTAATGCCTGGTAATTTCCGCCTGTATACCAGGTGTTTCCCTGAAGTTTGACTTCGAGGTTGATCAAGGCGTCCTGTGTTGTGGAGCCGTTGAGCTCTATTCCTCCAAAAGGCTCTGCCAGGGTGAAATTTCCACGCCCTTGTCTGTTAAGGGGAATTTCCGGGATAGCATTGATTTTCGCAAGGAATGTTGGGTGTTGGCTGGTACGGAAATATAGGGTGTATAAAATTTGGTCTGTACTGATCCATTCTTCGGGTTCCTCGAAACTGGGGCCGCCGGAGCCACCGCCCTGATGTTGGCCGGGGCCTGAAGGATCTGAAGATTGGGTGTAAAATTCGAGGCGATAAACCTGGTCGGTCAACAGTGCGGGTATTCCAAAAGTGATTTTTTTATTTTGCTGAAGGTATTGAGCAGGAACGACGATTGGGGTATTGCCGGTAGTTGAAAACCGGGCTTTCAGGTTTCCGCTCAACAAATTAGCCTGGCCTTGCAGCAATTGGAGGTATCCTTCTGCTGACTCTTGAGGGTAAAAATTTTGCTGACCTTCAAGTGGATAGCTAAAAGCAATATTGCTTGCAGGAATACTATCCCATCCCGGTGCGGTTATAAAAGTGATGCTCCGTTCTTCGATTTTAATGGTGTCACTAAAGAAATACCCACTTTTTTTCATCAAAGCCACGCTGACTTTGAACTCAAGGGTGCTGTTTCCTGGCAATAATTCGTGCGGGATGAGTTCCAGGAAGTTGTCGCCTGTTTCTTTTTCCAAATCGGCGGCCATTCCCTGTCCATTGTGTTTGAGCGCCGCATGAAGGAGCACCAGTTTATACTCCTGTTGTTCCATTTCAAAAGCTTCGTCAAATGGAAGGTTGGTCAAAACGGAAGGCCGGGTATTTATGGGCAGCTGGCCTTGCGCTTCGCCCGGTTGGGTACTTAATATCAGGTTCAGGTTAGCCATTGGGTCGCCCCCTTCACCCACCATAATGCATTCTTGTCCGAGTTCCACTTTCATGCGAAAACTCCCCTTAACCAAGCCTCCAAGAATCCGATAACTGCCAGCTATACGAGCGCCCGCCCAAAAAGGATTGGGCCCTTTCGCCTGCAATACAGCAGCCAATGCAGCCTGCATGATTTCAAACTCTCCCTGGATAAAAGCCAGGTCAACCCGGATGCCAAAACTTCCCTGCAAATAAGCCCAGGCTTGTCCTGAGGCATACCATCCATTGATCCCAATTCGGTCGGATTGGTTATTGGCACATTGGATATTACCATAATTTTGCAGCATGAGGTCGAAACCAAAGCCAAAGGCCAGCTCATAATAAAAAGAAGGGAAGATATTTTTTTTGCCCGGCGCAATTTGGGCGCTAACCCCGAAAGCAAAGCCTGCCCCGGTTGCCGCAAGGCTTTCGTTGCGCATAAAATTAGCCTGCGCTCCGGTGAGTGAAGCCACATAATCCGGAAGATCCGGCATTGGGGGAATGGCATTTCCAATATCCAGGTAGGCGGATAAATTTGCTGTTAACGGGCCAAATGATGCGTTTACCGCAATCGGCGCCTCTGGAATGCCAATATTTACAAACCAACTGAGGTTGGTAAATTTGAGGTCAATGCTTCCTGCATAATTGGCCAAACTACCGGGATGCTGTGCTCCGCCCCTTATTTTTCCCTGAGCTACGTTTACAAAAACATCAGCAGAAGCAGTAAACCCCCTTTCTTCTCCCACATTGTCATAAAGCATCTCGACAAAAATGGTGACCCCCGAATGATCCTCCTGATAGGTATTGTCCCAGTTCACCGGTCCGAACATGGTGACATTCCCATAAACCCGAACCGTATCTAAACCACCGGTGCTGTTGGTCACTACCTCCAAGGTTCCATTGACGCTAAATCCATTGTCAGCGCCCGGACTGGCTACAACAAGGGTTACTTTGATTCTGAACCCCCGGGTAATGTCGGGTTGGTAAACGATGCCGGATAGTGTGCTTCCCAAGGTTGAGGTATTGCCCGGGGGCGCGGCCAGGTTAGTCACTGAATTTACGGGCGACATCCGGTTAAACACTCCGCCACCGATGCCCAGCAACTTCAGGGATCCGATGTCAATGCCCGACCCGAATAATGCCATCACATCTACAAAAAAGTATCGAAATGGAGTACCTCCAGGCGGGGTTAAGCTCCCAAACTGTCCGATTGCAGCGATGCCCTTATTCACAGGATCTTCCCTTGCTTCTACCGAACTTGCGCCTGCAAGCCAAATTTTAACGCCTCCCCGAAAACCATTGCCGAAAACCTCGTGCTGCTCATAAAAATTCAATTCGCCTGACAGCCCCCAGGCGCTGGTGCTTGCACTGACATAGATGTGTTCGACTTTGAGTTTATGGAAACGCCATCGCTTGTGGTCTCCCTGGTCTTGCAATCGTCCTTCTAAGCGAAAGCCGCCACTTGCCGAAATGGCCGTATTGCCTTCTGATAATTCTACAGTAGCAATAAATTTAAGGTGTGCTTCCTGGCTTGATCCTCCTTCCTGGAGCCTTATTTCCGTAAAATTCAAGGAAAACCCGCCCATTTGCGCGCCAATAACTGTCGGAAAATCCCATACCCCTGGTTGAAAATACGGAGAACGGGAAGACAACCCTAAATGGGAGAATTCGATATCACTGACCTGGACACCCATTGTGCCTCCAAAATCATCGTCAATGCTGATGAAACCGTACAAAGTTGCACCGGCAGTCAGGGTTCCCGCTTCGTATTGCAGGCGAATGGTTGAGTTGGAAGAAATCACAACCTGAGCTTTCCATACCGCTGCCCGATAGTCTGAACCCGGGCGTGCAGTAAAGCTATAAGTTCCACCCGGGCCGATGATCCCCTGGTATCCCATACAGTCTGCGGGTTCGATCGGATCATCTTCCTCAGCATTGTTGCGGCTCATCAATGGAACGTGCAAGAGGCCAGCCATACTGCCTTCCCGCAACTGCATGGCCATGATGTCAAGGCGGAAGGTATCAACCGAAAAAGCCCATCCATCGGCATTCCCTTCTCCAAGCGGCAGGATATTGTAAACCCCGACCTGCCCGGTAAACCCCTGGTTGTCAATAATGATGCGGGCAGCATCCACCACGATGGCGGCGGCTCCGGGCCTCGAAAATCGAGCCGGCAATTGAACCCGGACGGCTTCGATGTAAACCCCCTTCCACAAACTGGAAGCTAAGCCGCCGGAGAAAAACGGACTTTGATAATCTTCAGGAAACTGCAAATGGTCCGGGTTTTCTAAATCACTAAAATCCAGCAAAATTTGCCCTACTTCCCACCTGACGTCCGTCACGCCCGCAACATAAAAAGGGGTAAAGTTTTGGAGGCTCACCACAAAATCCCAGGATTCGGCATGGAAAGAAAAATCCGCCATTACCCGCTCCGTCTGCTGAAGCGAAGAGGTATCCAGACCCGCTTCCGGCGCTTCTGAAGTGTCAACCGGAATCAACCAATCCCTGCTAAAAAGGATATATCCTTCTACGTTCAATTCTTTAAACCCCTCGCAACCCACCATCGCATAAGTCCCGTTGTTGCCCTGGTAATTTCCTGGCCGCAGGACTATCTTCGATTTGCCCGACTGCAAATCAATGGGGTAGTCGCCCAATAAAGCCAGCTTCACATCGCCTGCAAAGCCGCCTTTTCTGGAAAAGGGGATTCCAAATGCTCCAAAAACCGGATCTTCTTCCTCCCCGGGTAAGTCAATTTCCAGATAAATATCCACCTCTGCATGGCTGGTTTTCAGGCGCATTGCGCTGATTGCCATGGTATAAACGACATTCCCGATTTGGGTTTTCACACCAACGGGAAGCTGTTCTATGCTGAGCGACTGGGTCAGGTTCCTCAAGTAATTTCCGCTCTCCTTCAACTTACCGATGAAGCCCCTTGCTTTTTGCACCGCCTCCAATGCCGCTCCGATAGGCTGGCCAATCTGGCGGATATCATCTCCACCATTCAAAACAAGCCCGGGAAATATGGCTTCTGAAGGCACGAAGCTGGTATCTGCTCCGGCTACCTCTATTTCATGGTGGGAATAATGCTTCATTCCCCAACCCGATACAGGCAGAGCCATC
>JALHRK010000283.1 GCA_022841505.1 Saprospiraceae bacterium
TAGAAAACGCCAATATCGGCGCCGCTTCCAAGGATTTTTCCACCCTCTATATCCGCAACATTACCCTCAAAAACTGCGAGCAAGGGTTTGCCGCATACCAGAAAAAACCGGAATTCGGCGGCGCGCACATTGTGGTGGAGAAACATAAGGCGGAGGGGGTGCGGCGGTTGTATGCGATTTCGAAGGGGTGTAGTTTGCAGTTGGGGGATGTGAAGATTTTGCCGGAGGATTTTTGAATAAACCCCATCACACCATCTTCTCCAACGTATTCAAATTCCGAACCGTCACACTGCTCTTGTACTTCGATTTTGCGCTGGCTTTTGAAAACGGCGTGTCCGTGCTTTGGCCGATGGGGACTTTCCAGTAAAGCAGGTTGTTGCCCGCCATGATGTTGGCAGATTCTTCGCCCAAGTTGGCCGCTATGGCCTGAAGTTCCTCAAATACAGCTGGTTTGTCAATAAAAATAACGTAGGCGTGGTGGCTTTCGTCCCGTGTCATCGGGTATTGGGCAATGATGTCCGCCAGGTCGTCAAACAGGTACAACAAAACGTAAGCCTGGTAATGGAAAGTTTCCGAAAGCGATTTTTCCAACAGCGGTTTCAGCTCCATCTGTGGATGGTGGGATTCAAAAACGACGTTTCCAGTTTGCAAATAGGTTTTAACCTCTTGTAAACCAAGGCCTTCAAACATAGCTTTCAGGTCTGCCATTTTGATGCGAATGTTTCCGACGTTGATGCCCCGCAGGAAGGCGATGTATTTGGTCATACTTGAAATTGATTTCTAACTCCTCAAAATTACCACCGGTGTTCATATTATACAACATCTCTCTACTATTGTCTATCATCTCTCTACTATTTTCCGTAACATTGCGCTTCAAAAATCACCTAAAGTAATCCTGCTTTTATGGAATTTGTAATACCCAACTTCGCCAGCGCAGAAATGTGGATGAGCCTGTTGACGCTGACCTTTCTGGAAATCGTACTGGGCATTGACAACATCATTTTCATCTCCATCTCAGCGGGCAAGCTCCCCGAAAAAGAACGCCCAAGGGCCACCAACATCGGCTTGATTTTGGCAATGGTGCTGCGCATTGTACTGTTGCTGGGCGTATCGGTGCTGGTGGCGATGAAGGAACCCTGGTTTGAAATCAACGCTTCCTGGATTACGGGAGGGTTTTCGGGCCAAAGCCTGATTCTGATTGCCGGCGGTATTTTCCTGCTGTATAAAAGCACCTCGGAAATCGGCCATAAATTAGAAGGCGTAGAACACAAGCCGGCAGAAACCGAAGCCGGTAAAAAAAGTGCAAAAGCAGCATTCAGCAACGTGATTGTCCAAATCACGGTCATCAACATCGTCTTTTCTTTCGACTCCATCCTCACCGCCATCGGCATGACCAACGGCCTGTATGGCGCGCTGGTCATCATGATTATAGCGGTGGTTTTATCGGTTTTGATCATGATGCTTTTCGCAACGCCGGTTGGCAATTTTGTCAACAAACACCCCTCCATCCAAATGCTAGGACTGGCGTTTTTGATCCTGATTGGGTTCATGCTCATTGCAGAAGGCGCCCACTTAGCCCATCTGTCCATTGCAGGCTCGGAGGTTGGCACCGTGCCCAAGGGCTACCTTTACTTCGCCATCGCTTTTTCGTTGCTGGTAGAATTCCTGAACTTGCGCATGCGCCGCAAAGCCCACCCGGTGCAATTGCACGGTATTTCTGAAGATGCAGTGAAGGACGGGTATTTGGAAGAACAGGAGAAGTAGTAAACATATACCGTAAAAACCTTATAGGTTTAGCTAGCAAGCGCTAACAGGTTTTGAAAACCTGTTAGCGCTATTTATTTAAACCGCACCAACTCATGCGGCAGTCCATTGTATTCAAACTTCAACAACGTCTCATAATCACTTCGACCCTGCAGCAAATTGGCTTCAGCCAGGTAACAAACGCCCGGTTCAATATCGCGTTTGCG
The DNA here is from genome assembly GCA_022841505.1 of Saprospiraceae bacterium. Lineage (GTDB taxonomy): Bacteria > Bacteroidota > Bacteroidia > Chitinophagales > Saprospiraceae > JABWAJ01. The sequence goes on from JALHRK010000283.1 coordinate 1,971, forward strand.
CCGCAAAGCCTGGCCCCGCATCAATCCAATATACACCGTGCTGGTAAAAGAAATGCGGCCTTCTCCGTACATGTACAAAGGCGCTTCACCGCACAGTTTCAGGATGTCGGCGGCCAATTGTTTTTCGCGGAGCGCCCCGCTGTCCTGTGCACGTTGGGGCAGCACGGTGAGGTCAAACAAGATCCGGCAAACGAACATGGACAAGATCAATAGTGGAATCGTCAATGCTGGCTTTCGCCAATAGAAGTAGAAGATCACCCCCATGGCCGTCGTAAAACCAAGTGACAAGGGCAGTCGCCAGGAAATAAATTCCAGATCGGGCACAAAATTTATGGCCAATGGCGCCAGCGTCAACGCGCCGATAACGACGCCTACAGTTGTACGCAACCAAAGCTGCATCCATTTTTTAGCATCTTCCATTTGCTGGAAATAGACAAATACATAAAGGAGCAGCGGATAGAGCATGTAGATGTAACGCAGTCGGGCGCCCGGCGATATCCAATAAGCGGGGATGTTCACCGCAAAAGTGAGCAAGGCGAACACGATCAGGTCGTTTTGGCGCGCCAGTTTCCAAAAATCGCGGCGGATACAAAAAGCTAAAAGCAACCCTCCAGGCAGGAGGTCTTTGATGATATCCAAAGGAAAATTAACGAGGTGGCGCAGCAATTGTCCAAAACTGCGCTCCAGGATGGTCATTTCGCTCGACTGCCCCCAAAGTCCGGGGAAGTAGTTGGACAACGCATTGTACTGCGCATAAATATAAAGATAGCCGCCCAGCAATCCTAAGTACAAAACGCCGCCGGAAAGGTGCGCTATGGAAAACAAACGCTTCAGGTCGCGCTTCCAGGCTAACCACGCAAAAATAGTGAGGCCAAGAAACAACACCGAGGGCGGACCTTTGGTGAGGGTTCCAATGGCGCCCAGTGCGTAAGTCAGCAAAAAAGCGGGCCAATATTGCCGGGTTTGGTAGTAATGAAAAAAGGTGGCAAAACCTGCAAAAGTGACCAATGTATAGAACAGGTCAATTTCTGCAAGCATCGAAAAATACATCAGGATACCGCCGCCGGTGAGGAACAGCAAAGCAGTGTAAGCCCCGAAACGCTCGCCAACGTAGCGTCGTCCCAATAAAAAAATGAGGAGGGTTAATAAAATGGTTGACAATACGGTAGGCAGGCGGAATGCAAATTCTGAATATCCACCACAAAGCCAGGAACTTGCCAGCAGAATCCAGTTGAAAACAGGCGGTTTTTTATAGTAAAAATCCCCCATTTCAGTAGGGGCCCATAAATTGCCGTTTTCGGCCATTTCGAGGGCAATCATGATGCGGCGCGGCTCTTCCAAAAACAGCGGCTGAACCCCCAACTGCAACAACATGGCCGGCAAAATCAGGCCGATTGAAAGCCAAAGGATTTGTTTTTCCCGCCGGAGCAGAGCCTGGGGAACGACCAGGATTGCAGCGTCATTCATCGCAATCAATTATTAGTGTCTGTCTTTTTAGTCGGTGTCTGCTCTTTAGAGTTCGAGAGCAAGGCATGTGAAGGCCCAAAAGTGGGAGCCCCGCTTGGGCGGGATGACCAATTTTGGGCCTTCGCATAACGCAGCTATCGGACTATAAAGACAGACTTACTTCTTTACGGCTGCAATGGGATCAGGGTTGCCTAATAGCTCAACAGCTTTTTTAACAACGTTGTCTGCATCGTTCCAAACGGTGTAGAACCCTTCTTCATTGAAAAGATGGCGCGAGATCCGTGCTTTGATGAAATGCTTGATTTCTTTTTTGATGGAAGTCCCCTCTTTCGGTTTCTTTTTCACCCCTTTGGCATCTGCATACTTGATGAACTGGTTATACACATCATCGCTGGTGTAGAAATTGTTCCGGAAAGAAGCCAATTGATAGTCTTTGAAGCGCTTTTCGTGCTGCTGCATGTAGTTGAACACAAATCCGGAAACATGCTGCCGCAGTTCGAGGTAAAGGTCGCTCATCAGCGTGGAATCCACCGGGACAAAAACATCGGGTGAGATGCCGCCGCCGCCGAAGACCACATGCCCGCCACTGGTGTAGAATTTCGTAGAGTCTTTCACCACCGTTTTATCGGCAGAAAATAATTCGCCCGCTTCGTAGCGCTTAAAGACATCTTCTTCATACGCGGCGTTGTCTTTGTAGGGTTTTTGGATGGATCGCCCCGAAGGCGTGTAGTAGCGCGCCACGGTAAGTCGCAACGCGGAGCCGTCGCTGAGCCGGTATTGCTCCTGCACCAACCCCTTGCCAAATGACCGGCGTCCGACGATGAGTCCGCGGTCATGGTCCTGAATGGCGCCTGCAATGATTTCGCTGGCAGAAGCCGAGCCTTCGTCAATCAGAACCACTACATTGTCTATGTCGAAAGACGGACGTCCGGTTGTTTTGTATTCGGTACGGCTGACCGTGCGGCCTTGCGTATACACGAGCAATTTGTCCTTTTCTTTGAAAAACTGCGAAAGCATATTGGTTGCCTGCTGCAAATAACCTCCGGGGTTGTAGCGCAGGTCAAGAATTACGTTTTTCAGGCCCTTTGCGGAAAGCGTTTCCAGGCCTTTCATGAATTCTTCGTAGGTGGTGGCGCTGAAGCGGTTGATTTTGATGTAACCCGTATTTTTGTTGAGCATATAGGCCACCTCCACACTGTGAACCGGAATTTTATCGCGTTTGACCCTGAATTTGCGGATTTGCTTCTCACCAGCGCGCAGAACACCAATGCCCACCTCGGAGCCTTTTTCGCCACGGAGCATATTGATGATGGCTTCAGTTTTAAGGTTTTTCCCCACAATGATGGAATCTTCAATCTGCACTATTTTATCGCCGGCAAGGATGCCAGCAGCTTCTGAAGGGCCGCCAGCCATGGGCGCCACCACAACAATCGTATCTTCCAGCATGAGAAATTCGACCCCGATGCCATCGAAATTGCCTTCCAACTGGTCATTGACTTCGGCTAATTCTTCCGCAGGAATATAGCTCGAATGCGGATCCAGGTCATTCAGGATGGTGTTGATGGCCGCTTCGGTCAGGGCACGCCGATCTGTACTGTCCACATACTTCGCCTCCACATACCGGATCAGCTCTTCTATGGTTCCCTGCTTCCACGCTTGCGTGTCGTATTCATCTGCACGGTCAATGTAGACAGCAGGAACGAACTGTTGCAGGCGGCCTCCAATGAGGATTCCTACAACCAGCACGATGGCAAGCGCAAGGGGCATCCAGATTTTTGAGGCTTCCAGTGGGCGACGTTGTTGATTGTCCATTGCTTTTTTTCGAGTGTGGTTAAAGTGTCTGTCCTTAATCATCCGATAGCCAAACACGGTAAAGAGGCAGACAATAAATACAAAATTAAGAGATTAATGTTGAAACCAGTGGTTTCCTAAAAGGCTTTGACAGCCAAACCACGTCCGGAGCCAACAAAAAAAATCGGGTATGTTTATTTAGTTTTTATAAAAATTTAAACAAAAAGCCTGATTTTTTATCCATCCCATAAAATGCGAAGCGTATATTTGCAAAAACTGCCAATTTTTCAAGATGAGTAAAGTCAAAAATGTGGACAAACTGGATCGAAAAATCTTATCCATCTTAATGTTAAACGCCAAACAGGCCTACACTGACATTGCGCAGCAGTTATTTGTTTCGGGAGGAACGATACACGTTCGGATGAAGAAGCTTGAAGATGCCGGAATTGTAACGGGTTACAGTCTCAGTGTGGATCAGGGAAAATTAGGCTACGACATCTGCGCTTTTTTGGGCATCTATTTAGATAAAAGTTCGCTCTACGATGACGTTGCCCGGGAATTGGAAAGCATCCCGGAAATCGTGGACGCCCATTATACCACCGGTTTATACAACATTTTTGCAAAAATCGTTTGCCGCGACACCAACCACCTCCGCCAGGTATTACACGATAAAATTCAGAAAATCAACGGCATACAGCGTACAGAAACGTTCATTTCCCTTCAGCAAAGCATCAATAGGCCGCTGCATATTGTGGAGGATGGGGATGAGGAGGATTTGCCTTAACGAAAATTTCAGCTACTGCGAAAGCTGCAAATCGCAAAAAATAACATGACTCTTATGAAAAGTAACATTGGTTCAGAGAGGAGTCCCCTTGTTTTATCCCATTCCAAAAAACAAAAGCCGGAAGATTGACGTCGTGTCAATGTTCCGGCTTTTGTTTTTTAACCTGAAAAATCAGGCGCCCAGATAGTTTTTCAGCAGTTTGCTGCGGTTAGCTGATCTGAGTTTATTGATGGCTTTGTCTTTGATCTGGCGAACGCGCTCGCGGGTCAGCCCAAATTTATCGCCAATGTCTTCGAGCGACATCGGGTGTTCGACCCCAATGCCGAAATACAGCTTGATGACGTCGCACTGACGGTCGGTGAGCGTGCTGAGGGAGCGTTCGATTTCCCGGCGCAGCGATTCGTTGTACTCCAGCGACTGGTCGGTGTTCGGCGTGCCAATGTTTTCAAGCACATCGAGCAGCGAGTTGTCTTCTCCTTCCACGAAGGGCGCGTCCATAGATACGTGGCGTGCGGCAACCCCCAGCGTCGTTTCGACTTCTTCGCTTGGAATTTCGAGCAATTCGGCCAATTCTTCCGGCGAAGGTTCGCGTTCGAACTCCTGTTCCAGTTCCGAAAAAGCTTTATTGATCTTGTTGAGCGACCCAACTTTGTTCAGCGGAAGCCGCACAATCCTGGACTGCTCGGCCAATGCCTGAAGGATAGACTGGCGAATCCACCAAACTGCATAAGAAATGAATTTGAATCCGCGGGTTTCATCAAAGCGCTGGGCGGCTTTGATCAGACCAAGATTGCCTTCATTAATTAAGTCGCTGAGGGACAAACCCTGGTTTTGATATTGTTTGGCGACAGACACAACAAACCTGAGGTTAGCTTTCGTCAATTTTTCAAGTGCTGCCTGATCTCCCTGCTTTATCCTCTTGGCCAACTCCACTTCCTCTTCCGGGGTAAGTAAGTCTACTTTGCCAATCTCCTGAAGGTATTTTTCAAGGGACTGGCTTTCCCGGTTCGTAATGGATTTTGTAATTTTGAGCTGTCTCATTTACCCGTGTATTTTTTTTAGTTTGTAGTAAGTTAAAACGCCTCCCGGGGCTACTTAGTTGACCTAATAGCCGGTCTATTGGTGAATTGAATGAATTCGATCGCTTAAAAACTGGCGGATTTGCCGTAAAAAGCAAAAAGTCATGCTGATGAAGTTTCTGAAGTCTTTGTGCATACAGGGTGCAAAGTTACGCCAAATAGGGCTTTGTGTCAAGTGAACACGAGCATTTATTCTTCAACAGGCAGCAGGCGGCAAACTTCCCGCCTTATTAAAAATTGCGCCTTCTGGCTGACCGTTAAAAGATTGTTGGTAATCAAGGGGATAGCACTTATATTTTCGCTCAGGAACAGAAAAATTTGCAAAAGTCATTTTTTTTATCTTTTATTGCGTGAAAGCAAGGGACTTTCACGGAAATGGCTGACTTTTTGCCTATCCTGCGTCGCAATTCCGTTACTTCTCATTCGTATACATCGTACAGGGAGCTAATCGAAAAATTCAAGAGCTACGGTCTTTACCGTATAAAACCATTTAAAATTCCAGTATGGAGCGTGTCAAATTCAAGATAGAGTTTATTTTCAAAGCATCGCCGAACATTTTGTACCAGTTTTTGACGACGCCTTCCTGCCTGATCAGGTGGTTTTGCGACAAGGCAGACATCCAGGGCGACTTCTACACCTTTTGGTGGGGGAATTCGGAGGAAGTGGCAGTGGTCATTGATGACATAGAAGAAGAACGGTTGCGGCTCAGGTGGCTGGAAGCGGAAGAAGGAGAATACCTGGAATTCGCAATTTCCACCTCTCCAATCACGGGAGAAACCATCATGTACGTTACAGATTTTTGTGACGACGACGAGGTGGAAGACCAGAAGAAGTTATGGATGATTCAGATCCAGCAACTTCAAAAAGAATGCGGTGGGTGATTATTTAGCAAATTCTTAACGTTATTCAGCGTAACATCCCACCCAGAAGTTCGTTAGATAGCATAAGTTGGCTTAAGTTTCATAAACTAGTGAGTGTTAAGCAGCAACTTCCCCGTCCTTTTTCGGGGAAGTTGTTTTTTTTTGTGCTTATATGAGATTTTCAACCAAGGGCTTACAACGACACCCGAAACCTGCGAATCGCCAGCAAAGTCAGCAGCCCGCCAATGGCAACCATCGCCATAAGAAAGACCAGCCCCATTGCCAATCCCCAGCTTTCGCCCAGCCAGCCGATGATCGGCCTGCAAAGCATGAGTCCGGTCAGCCCTGCCGTAAGCACTGTTG
>JALHRK010000284.1 GCA_022841505.1 Saprospiraceae bacterium
TCATCCACTACCCCATCGTGGTTGGCGTCGCCAAAAAGCGTTTCCGGCGTCGTAAAATGATACGCCACATACGACAACAAAAACAGAACAGAAAGCCCCATGGCCACGTAAATGGCGCGGCGGTGGGCTTCAATATTTTTTTGTTTGATTTGGTAAAATGCGTAGACCAGCACCACCGCCAGCAGCGCGTTCACGCCGGCGTGAAAAGGCGGAAGAAAGCTCAAATCCCAGCCTTCGGGGATTGGAATTTTATCCGGGCTGCGCATCAACCCAACCAGAACCAGTACCACAGCCGTGACAATCCAGGCCGCTACCGTTAGTTTTTTTGCAAGTACCGTGTTTTCGGTCATATCGTTTATTTTTCTGCTTCTCGCTTAAAGCGCAATTCGTCCCGGCTTTTCGACATGGGCAACAGCAGGCTGATGTGCTGCACCATGCGCTTGAGTTGTGCGTTGTCGCGCACGTCGTAGTAATTCCGGATGACGGATGACGTATCTGCAAATGCAATATAGGGTGAAGTAGCGCCGTCTGATTGTGGCATTCGGAAACCTGTTTCTGCCAGACTTTTCATTGCGTCTTCCATTGTGGGAAAGAAATAACACTGCGTCGTATCCGAAAGCTCATATTGTTTAAGAAAAGCCGGAATCAGGGTAGAGTCTTGTCCCACCACCGAGAGGAAGAGTACGTCTTTGCGATCATCAAACTGGTCATGCAGCCGGGAGAACTCCCGGCCGAAGTGCCCGCTAAGCTCCGGTTGCGCCAGGTCATAAACCCCGGCAATAACAAACGACCCTTCCAGATCAGCTTTGCTCAGGGTTTTCCCGGTGTAATTGCGCCAGGTCATGTCTGGCAGCGGCCCAAGGTCTTTCAGCTCGGCTTTTGCTGTTTTCCGGTAATCCAATCCCCGGCTCAGCCAGTACCAGGATACCGCCGGGAAAACGACCAGAATTGCCGTCAATGCCAATATCTGAATTTTATCTTTTGGCTTTAATTGCCTTTTTGTTTGCTCCGTCATTGTATTTTAATTAGTCATCCTCATTTAATTCCAAGGCCTGTGCTTTATTAGAGGGTCTGTTCTTTAGAGTTCGAGAGCAAGGCATGCGAAGGCCCCCAAAAAGGGAGCTTACTCGCGTAAGTGACCGTTTTGGGGGTCGAGCATAACGCAGCTATCGGACTATAAAGACAGACACTCATTACTTTGTTTCAAAACAAAAAAAGGCAACTAAGGTTAGCCCAGTTCGTTGTTTTTATAGCATTATTTTAATCAAAAAGGCGAGAAAAGATGCCTTTCTCGCCTTTTTGGTGATTTTCTATTCTGCGTTGGTGTTTACAATTAACCCCGCCATTCCGGAAGGACGTATACATCATCGCCCAGCGAGAGGCCTCCCTGGGTTTTACCCTCCACTTCCTCCGCGTTTTTCTCTTTGATCTGATCGCGGCGGGCTTTCCATGAACCGCCTTCCTGAAAGAAGGCAATGATGGCCCAAACCAGCAACAAAGTAGGCAATAATACACTCATGGCCAAGCCTTTAACTTCGTAGCGCATGTGCATAAAATCGTAAACGATAAAATACGCTTTGTACAAAGACAGACCAATGATGAACAAGCCTGCAGTGTAAAGGATCACTTTATGCTCCTCAGCACCTTTGATGATATGGCCTTTAGCCAGCAAAGAAATAAAAACCTCGATCAGGGTGACGACTCCGAGCAGGATTAACCCGCGGTATACCGCCTTTATTGACTGTTCGTATGTTAAATGTCCCATTATGATTCCCAATTAAAGAATGATCAAAATTTTGCGGTTAGAGCAGGTAGAATACTAAGAAAACGAATACCCATACCAAATCCACAAAGTGCCAGTAGAGGCCGATTTTTTCCACCATTTCATAGCCATTCCTGCGTTTCACGTAAAGGCCGCTGCCGGCGTTAACCGCAATAATGAGTAGAAATACAACCCCCGAAAGTACGTGGAAGCCGTGGAAGCCTGTGATAAAAAAGAACAGGGCGCCAAACGCCGCCGGGCCAAACTCCTGAATACCCATCGTGCCGTCGGAATATTTCACTTTGCGCTGTACCCACTCTTCTTTGCCCGTTGCTTCATTTTCGTGCTTATGAATCAGGTAAGACCCTCCGGCTTTAAAGGCTTCCGGCTTTTCACCTGCTTTATAGGCATGGCCATGTTCGTCTTCCATGTAGACGCCATCACTGGTATGTGTGCCAAACGGATTGGTTGTCACCGACATGTGTTCGGCGCCCATCAGTTTTGTCCACTCCCAGGCCTGGCAACTCAGGAAGCCCAAACCGCCCAATACGGTAAGCAACATCCAAAAGACAACCCCGTTTTTATTTTCGCGGTGCCCTTCCTGCACTGCCCGCACCATAGTGACGGAGCTAATGATGAGCAGGAATGACATGATCGTAACGAAAATCAGTGGCGCTTTCTCAATCCCGAATGGTGCGGTGGAAAATACAAAATCGGGCACCGGCCAGGTGCTGCTGCTGAAGCGCAGCGAACCATAAGCGATCAAAAACCCTGCGAAAGTAAAGGCATCTGACAACAGGAAATACCACATCATCAGCTTGCCATAACTGGCCTTGAATGGCTCTTTGCCCCCCGACCACGCGTCCTTACTATCGTGCTCGTGTACCTCGTGTTCCAGTACAGTTTCTGCTGTTGCCATCAGTTGAATATCTTTTTGTTAGGCTAATATTTTCGTTTGTTCAAAACCAAATGTCAGGAATACAATGTCAATAACGCAAACAGGTAAACCCACAGCAAATCTACGAAATGCCAATAAGTAAGCGTCATCTCCTGGCGTAGTTTGCGGCGTTCCGTTACTTTAAACGGCATGGAAAATGCGCGGATTGCCCCAATGATCAGTGCGACAATCCCGCCGAGAACGTGCGCGGCATGAAGTCCTGAAATTGCATACACAAAATCGCCGGACGGGTTCGTTTTCAACGGTACGCCGATGTTTTGCAGCGCCACCCAGCCCTGATATTGCGTAATCACAAAAGCAAAACCAAGCGCCAGTCCCAACAGGAGCAGCATTTTGTAAAGCTGTTCTTTTCCTTTTTTGTACGCCAGAAAACTACCATGCAGCGCAATGCTACTGGCTACAATGGTCATCGTGCTGGCCAAAAAAATGCCGGGTAGCCGGAATTCCAGCCAATTCCCCCCTGCCTGCCGCACAATGTACGCGCTGGTGAGCGCCGTAAACATCATGGTAATGCTGGCACAGGCTAACCACGTCGCAAATTTTTGCGGGTGGATTTTATTCCTTTTGTACTCCTGATTGACCGCCATCGCGTTCATACGCTGATGAAATTATAATTTAGTCAGATAGAAAGTCACTAAAATCACCGGGATGTACAGAAACGAAAAGAACATCAGTTGCAAAGCTGCTTTCCGATTGAGTTTCTGATAAAAATTCCATCCAAATACTGCGTAAACCAAGCTCAGCGTCACCGCAATCACGGCAGACCAAACATTGGTGACATTCATCATCCAGGGCAGCACCGTCACCGGAACCAACAACAAAGCGTACAGAAAAGACTGAAAACCTGTTGCGGGATCCTGTTGGCCGTTGCGGGTTGGCAACAGCTTGTATCCTGCCTTTGCGTAATCTTCAAAGCCCAACCAGCCAATAGACCAGAAGTGCGGGAACTGCCACAAAAATTGCACAGCAAAAAGCGTCAAACCCAACGGAGTGATCGCCCCTTGCGCCGCTGCACATCCAATCAGGGTGGGCAGCGCGCCCGGAATGGCACCAATCGTGACTGCCGCCGGAGAAATGCGCTTCATCGGTGTATAGACGAATGCATAGCTCATGAGGGCAATCATGCCAAAAAAGGCGGTCCATGGGTTGAAGAGTGCCAGCAACGTAATGCCAAACAAGCTCATAAACCCGGCACTCATCACCGCTTCCGACATTTTCATGCGGCCTGCGGCCACTGGTCGGTCGGCAGTGCGTTTCATCAGGCGGTCATAATCCTTTTCGAGGGCCTGGTTCAACGCATTTGCAGCGCCCGTTACCAGAAAACCTCCCAAAGAAAGAATGCCTGCTGCTTTCCAGTCAATATCGCCCGTAATCGAAATAAAATAGGCCATGACTGATGAAAACACAACCGTCAATGTCAACCGAAACTTAATGAGCAGCTTATAATCGTGAACCTTTTGTCCGACGATGTTTATCCAACTGACCGATGCAGTCTTCGTATTCACGTTTGCATGAGTTTGTACCGATGACCATAGTCACCGGGCATTGAGCTGGCAGTTCGAGTTCGCACCGCCTGCACAAAAATTAATGATCTCCGCCGTCTTTTTCGCCTTCCGACAAGGGCTGTATCTGAGAAATAAATTCTTTTCCGTCTTTGCCATAATCATAAGGCCAGCGGTGTACGGTCGGGATATTGCCTTCCCAGTTGCCGTGGCCGGTATTAATTGGCGTGGTCCATTCCAGCGTGCTTGCACCCCAGGGGTTTTTGGTCGTCATCTTCTTGCCTTTCCAGATGCTGTAGAAGAAGTTAATGACAAACAATACCTGCAATGCGAAAACGAAAATGGCTGCAATGGTAATGAATTTGTTCATCGTCGCAAACTGTCCGAACGATTCAAAAACATCAAATTTGTAGTACCGGCGCGGCACACCTGCCATACCAAGGTAGTGCATCGGCCAGAAAATAGCATACGCCCCAACAAGGGTCCCCCAGAAGTGGATCCGACCCAGGCTTTCATTCATGAACCGGCCAAACATCTTGGGAAACCACTGGTAAACCCCGGCAAACATGCCGAAGAATGCTGCAATACCCATTACAATGTGGAAGTGAGCAACGACAAAGTAAGTGTCGTGCAATTGAATATCTATGGCCGAGTTGCCGAGGAAAATCCCCGTTAAACCTCCGGAAATGAACATCGAAACGAAGCCGATTGCAAATAAACTTGCAGCAGTAAACCGGACATTACCGCCATAAAGCGTTGCAATCCAGTTGAATACTTTTACCGCAGAAGGCACGGCAATGATCAGCGTAAAGACCACGAAGAAGTTCGAAATGAACGGATTCACACCCGACATGAACATGTGGTGGGCCCATACGATGAACGACAGAAAAGCAATAGCAAGAATAGAGTACACCATCGCCTTGTAACCGAAGATTGGTTTGCGCGCGTGTACCGATAGTACTTCGGACACCAAGCCCATCGCTGGCAGGATGATGATGTAAACCTCGGGGTGCCCCAGGAACCAGAACAAGTGCTGATATAAAACGGGGCTTCCGCCAACGTGATCCAATGCCTGGCCACCAATATAAATCTCATTCAGGAAGAAGCTCGTGCCCAATCCGCGGTCGAATACCAGCAGGAAAAAGCCGGAAGCCAGTACCGGGAAAGAAAGGATACCCAAAATAGCCGTTACAAAAAACGCCCAAATGGTGAGCGGCATGCGCCACATCGTCATGCCTTTGGTGCGGAGGTTCAAGACCGTCGTCACGTAGTTGATCCCGCCAAGCAATACGGAAACAACAAACAAAACCAAACTGATGAGCCAAAGCGTCATGCCCGCGCCGGAACCCGTAGAGGCCTGCGGCAGTGCACTCAAAGGCGGATAAGCCGTCCAGCCGCCGGAAAAAGGCCCGGTACTGAGGAACAGCGAAATGAACATGACCACCCCTGCGAGGAAAAAGAACCAGTAGGACAGCATATTGAGGAAAGGCGAAGCCATATCCCGTGCGCCCACCTGCAAAGGAATCAGCAGGTTACTGAACGTTCCGCTCAAGCCGGCTGTCAATACGAAAAAGACGATGATCGTACCGTGCATCGTCACCATGGCGTAATAAAACTCCGGTGCAATGCTGCCCAGGCCAGCTTCGTTGAGGGTGATCCAGCGGCCTAAAATGGGTTTCAGCCAAGCCATGTTTTCTTCAGGAAAACCTAACTGGAGGCGGAAAACCAGCGACATCAAACCGCCGATAATGGCCCAAATCATCCCCGTGATCAAGAATTGGCGGGCAATGATCTTGTGATCCTGGCTGAATACGTACGTTGTGATGAAATTGGACTGATACTTGTCGCCGTGGTGATGGTCGTGAAAATGATCATCATACCCCTGCTCTTTAATCAGAATATCTTCCTCACTCATCGGATTGTTTGCTGCATGTGCCATGAGCTTGCCTGTATTTTAATACTTATACCCAATATAGGGTTGAATTGAGTACGATTATTGTGTCAATATTTTGAACTCTGTTCTGCGGTTTTTCTCCCGACCAGCTTCTGTGTCATTTGTATCAGCGGGTTGGTTTTGACCATAACCAACTGCCTGCAGGCGGGCGGCTGCGATGCCTTTGCCAACGAGGTAGTCTTTTACGGCCCTTGCGCGCTCGGAAGACAGGGTCAGGTTTTGAGCCGCATCTCCCGTGTTATCTGTGTGCCCACCTACCTCAATCGTCATGTTGGGGTATTTGTTCAAACTTTCCGCCAAATTGTCCAACTCATAGCGCGACAGTTCCGTCAATTTTGCAGCGCCGGGCTCAAAATACACATAATTCAGCCGCAGGACTTTTTCTTTTGTATCTGTGGCGTCAATCGCTTTCTGGAGGGCGTCGCTGAATTCCAGTTTGCGTTGTTTTACTTCGATGTCAAGCAACTCGTTTTTGTATGGATCATCTTCCGTTCCCCTGATTGAAGAGAGGAAGTAGGATTGTTGCTGGCCTAACCAGGCTTTGTACTCTTCTTCAGAAACGATGCGCACCAAGCGGCGCATGCTGTAGTGACCAGTGCCACAAAGTTCGGCGCAAGCCAATTCGTAGTTGAAGGTTTCCCACAACATCTTTTCCGGGTCATTCGGATCCGGAACCTGATATTCGGGATAATTGCTCAGTTCCTGGCGGTATTCTTCCGTCGTTTTGGTCGGCGTAAAAATGAAGTAAGTCGGCATCCCCGGCACAGCGTCCATTTTAACCCGGAAATGCGGCAGGTAGAAGTTGTGCAAAACGTCGCGGGCTGTAATCCGTACGCGCACTTTTTTATTCACCGGCAACACCACTTCTGAAGGGTGAAGGTCGTCAAGGTTCTTCTCGTCTGTCCAGTCCTGGCCAAGCGGATTCGTGCCATTGATGAGTTTGAAATTCCGCGTTCCCAGTTTACCATCCGGTCCCGGATAGCGCAGGTGCCACGCAAACTGGTACCCCGTGCCTTCAATTTCAATATGGTCTTCATCCGGAGCAATATCGGCCATCACTTCGTTCCAGGCATCCAGACCGCCAACGACGAGGAAAGTCATCACCACCGCAGGTATTGCCGTCCAGATGATTTCGAGTTTGTTGTCGTGTGGGAGGTACAGGGGCTTGCGGCCACGTACACCACGATATTTGAATGCGTAGTAGAATAACGCAATCTGCGTGATGAAGAATACGATCCCCGTGAAGAAGAGCGTCGTGTTAAACAGGCTGTCCAGGGTTTTTCCATGCGCCGAAGCAGATTCATGTGGACCATAGCCCAGCATGTAGTTTTTGTAGTAACCTGCGGAAATGATACAAGCTATGAGAAAAATGATCATGAACACCAGCGAGTAGTTCGCGCTGCGCCTGTTGACGATTTCCTGCATATCTTCCTCGCCCCGGATCTTGGAGGCAAGTTCGGTTACCTTTCCAATCTGGATGGCAATGATTGCAATCAGTGCGATGCAGAGTATTGTTAAAAGAGCTGTCATTATTGCAAAGTTTATATCCTTTGGATACTTTGTTCTACAAATTTACTCCGATACAACAAAAAGATCAGAGAGTTGCTTTTACAAAAAGCTTGTTTAGAATAAATCTAAGTAAGCTTTACGTATGGTGCTGCAAACTTTCTGCGAGGTACGGATCATTCACCGGCTGCAACGGTGCTTTTGCCATTCTTGAAAATACAAAATAAGCAAACACAGCCAAAAAGCCAAGCATCGTGCCCACTTCGAGCAAACCCGGCAGGGTAAAGCCCATGACGATAGCCGATGTTGCGTGGTGCCCTGCTTCGTGTGCACCTTCGCCGCCGCTATGAGCTGCGTGTGCCAGCGCTTCCTGAGCCGTATGATAAGCCCCTGGCTTGATCATTTGGAAAAAATCCCACCAGTGCCCAAAAAACACAATAACCGAAGTCAGCACCAGCGTACCGTATTTCCGCTTTGTATCATTGCGCATCAGGATCAAAAATGGCATGACAAAGTTCATAATCAGGTTACCGATGAACAAAGCCTTGTAATTGTCAATCCGTTCGCGGTAGTAGATCGTTTCTTCGCCAATGTTCCCGTACCAGATG
>JALHRK010000285.1:0-5102 GCA_022841505.1 Saprospiraceae bacterium
CTGGATCAGTCCTTTACCATAGAGGGGCAAGCTGTTTCCTTGCGATTTATATAAAAATGTTATTCCAGCTCAGTCCAAAATATCCTCCTCAACCGGCGCCACAGGAAGTACCTCTTTCGCTTTCATCCAGGAGATGCCAATGCCCGCCGCAAGTGAAACAAAAATAACCGCCAGCGACATCCATTCTTCCGGCTTCCAGACATCGTGCAACAACATTTTGATGCCTACAAAGAACAGGATAGCGACCAGACTGTACTTCAGGTACTGGAATTTGTCGAGCACGGACGCCAGCACAAAATACAGCGAACGCAGGCCCATGATGGCAAAAATATTGGAAGTAAACACTAAAAACGGGTCGGTTGTGATTCCGAAAATGGCCGGGATGGAGTCAAAAGCGAACAGAATATCGGTTGTTTCCACCACCATCAGGGCGACAAAAAGCGGCGTTGCAATCAGCATGCCTCTTTTGCGTATAAAAAACTGGTCTTTTTCGTAGGTCGTGCTCACGGCAAAAAAGCGCCGGATAAACTTGATGGTCGGGTTTTTACTGGGGTGAACGGCTTCCCCGACGGTGAGCATTTTATACGCAGAATACAGCAAAAAGACGCCGAAGACATAAATGATCCATTCAAACTGGTGGATAAGTGCAGCGCCCAGGGCAATCATAATGCCCCTGAAAACCAGCGCCCCCAGGATACCCCAGAACAACACGCGATGCTGGTATTGCTTGGGCACCTGAAAATAAGAAAATATGATGGCAATGACGAAGATGTTGTCCATACTCAGCGATTGCTCCACCAGATAACCGCTCAGGTAGAGCAGGACGGCTTTTGAGCCGGTGAGTTCGTCGGCGCCTGCCACCCAATCCAATTCATACGCGTAATAGACTACGATACTGAAAAGCAGCGAGATCGTAACCCAAAGGGCTGTCCACCCAAAGGCTTCACGCGTGGAGACGACGTGCGGATTTTTATTAAAAACCCCCAGGTCGAGCGCCAGGAAAAAACAGATCAATACGATGAAAATTATCCAGAGTAACATTTTTGAATTTTGAAGGCTTCCTGCATTTCACAAAACGCCGCGAACTTATCACTTTTTAATAAACGAAGAACATATACTTGACGAAGTAAGTTACGTAAAAACACGATAAGGGATACGCACCCTCTACCAATTTACTCAAAAATCACCCCGTCATCCAATTTCACCGGATGAACAACCGGTATCCGCCGACTAACGACAAATCCGGGTTTTTCCGGTTGCATACCCCAGGTCAATGCCGGGAGGTAGAATCTTTTTGGGGCTTTTCTTTAAACAAGGGCTTCACCGGCACAGAGTCAATCAGGGTTTGCAGGGTAGGCTGCTCGGGTTTGAACGGTTTGGGTGGTTTAAAGGTCGTATCCAATTGCATACGCGCATTCGCAATGATGAGCGAATCTGCAATCAGCGAAGCGGCGGTCAGCACCTCGTCCCGGCAGTTCTGTTCTTTTATTTTTCGAAAGGTCTCCAATTTACGGGCAACTTCCTGTTCGATGGCTGCTTGTCGAACCGCCAAACGGTCCGTTTCGCCCTGGCAGCCGCTTACCACGACGAAGAGCAGCGCCGCAAAGGCGAGGACGGGTAAAATGTTCACAAACAGGCGTTTCATTGCTCTTGTTGTTTGATTCGCGCACGCAGCCGGGCTTCTTCTTCCAGCCTCGTACGCACTAAAGAATCAACCGCCGCTTTCAACATCACTGGGCGGTTGGTTGCACAAAGCGTGTCCCATAGCGGCCGCAGGGAATCGAGCCGACGCAGGTAAATCGTATCCACAACCTGCCGGTCATTGGCGCTGAGCCGGATTTCCCGCTCGGTGCAGCCCGTGCCGAAGGCCAGTGCTGCTAAGAAGAAGAGGACGATTAGTGAAATTTTCATTTAAATCAAGGTTGGTCAAAAAGGTTGTTCGTTTTCGGTTGAACGTTGTTCGTTTCGCGGTGTGCCCATGCACCATGATTAGTGTTTTTCCATTTAGTCGGGTGTCTGTTCTTTAGAGTTCGAGAGCAAGGCATGTTCTGCCCCAAAAGCGGGAGTTTACCCACGTAAATGACCGATTTTGGGGCAGGACATAACGCCGCTATCGGACTCTAAAGACAGACACTAATCAACCACCTTCCTGCGCAGCACAAAATGCTTACCCAAATAAACCTTGCGCACCATTTCGTCGGCGGCCAATTCTTCTGCGGTGCCGGCTTTCAGGATTTGCCCTTCAAACATGAGGTAGGCGCGATCGGTTATGGAAAGGGTTTCCTGCACATTGTGGTCCGTGATGAGGATGCCAATATTTTTGGTTTTCAGCTTGGCTACGATGGATTGAATGTCTTCTACCGCGATGGGGTCAATGCCTGCAAACGGCTCGTCAAGCAGGATGAATTTGGGGTCAGTGGCCAAAGCACGCGCGATTTCCGTACGCCGGCGTTCGCCGCCCGATAAGGTATCCCCGTTGCTTTTGCGCACTTTTTCCAGGCCAAATTCATCAATCAATTCTTCTAATTTCGCTTTTTGCTGCTCGCGCGTCAGGGTCGTCATTTCCAGCACAGCGATGATGTTGTCCTCCACGCTCAGTTTCCGGAACACAGATGGCTCTTGTGGCAGGTAGCCGATGCCCCGCTGGGCGCGTTTGTACATGGGCAGGGTGGTAATTTCTTCGTCGTTCAGGTAGACGTTACCACCAGTGGGGCGAATGAAACCCACCACCATATAGAAAGTCGTGGTTTTACCGGCGCCGTTAGGCCCCAATAAACCGACAATTTCGCCCTGGCGCACCTCGACAGACACCCCCCGAACGACCTGGCGCTGGCCATAAACGCGATCGAGGTTGTCGCTTCTCAGTATCATCATGTTCTTAAAACAGTTTAGTCCTCGATATAGATTACCTTCCTCAAAAACCGCAATCCAATGGTCACTTCAAAAGTCAGGTTGCGGATGCGGCGTTCGGGCAGGGTGCGCAGTTCGCCGCTAAAAGGATCGGTCACGTTCGGAACAGCCGGCTGGCGGTATTGATCTGAAAAATCAGGGTTGACTGTAAACTCCACCAAGCCGCCGACAAATTCAGACAACGCGACCTCGAATCCCCCGCCGACCGTGATGCCATAGTTGATGCGCCGGATAAATTCATACGTATTGAATGGATAAATGGCAAAACCCGGGTTCAGTTCATTGAACAACTCGTATTTGCCGAGGTTGGTGCTGACGGTGTAATCGCCGCGGATTCCAAACAGGTAATAAACTTTGGTGTCCTTGGCAAAATCGTATTTCTGCTTGCCGCCAAGTACCAGCGAGGCGTTGTTAAAAATAAACTCGGTCGCCGGCGCTCTGGTGAACCCGCCATTGAAAACATTGCTGAAAAACAAATTGCGAAAAGCGCTGCCTCTTTGATGATACCCTGCCTGCGCAAACAAAGAAAAGCGGTTGCCTTCTGATAAATTTTCGATAAATGCAACGCCGTGGTAGGCCAGCAAAGGGTCGCGCTCGAAGCCGTTCCAGTTTTGCACCCCAATGGAGAGGCCGCCTTTAACGCCAAAATAATAGCCCTGCGCCGAAGCTTGTCCATTCATCCCAAACAAGGCGACAATAAAAAGTAAAATGGTCTTTTTCATGTGTATGATGCTTTCTGCTGCAAATTTGCTGTTTTTTTTTGACACTCTCCCCTCTCACTCCCTCACTCCCACTCACACTCACTCCCTCTCCCCCGCTCTCTCTCACTCCACACACTCCCCATTAATCCCCAGCACATATTTCTTCACCACACCAATACTCGTTGCCGTTTCAGCGCCTTTGAAGCCGCTGATCATTTCGTCTTTCAGCATTTTCCGGGCCTGTTCGGTCAGGATTTTTGAAATGGGCATGTACGACCAGTGCCATTTTTCTTCGTGGTAGCCGTGCGGCCGGTCTTTACCCTGGGGACTGTAAGGCTGGCAATAGCCGTATTCAGCGGCGTGGGCGCGCAACCATTCGTAAACTTTCCGGCCTTCGGGCGTTTGAAAATGTGCGTCGTTCAGGTCGTTTAAATCAATATCGGTGCCCCAATGGTGACGCGACGAACCGGGCATGGAGCTGTATTCCAGAATTTTAAGTGCGCGTTTTACAGGATCTTCGATGGTTTTGGCAATGTTTGCGCCGCCTACGGGTTGTGCGCCCGTCCACTTCGCCTCCCAGATTTGCTTTTGCCGTTCGAAATTGCGCGTCGCCGAGATGATCAGCAATTTGATGCCAGCCTGTTTTGCTGCGTCGTGCATGTTGACAAAAGCGTCGTAGGCATCTTTGCGCAGGTACATATCCGCGCGGCTGGCGTGTTTTTGCGCAATCAGCATAAACGCAGGGTGTTGGGCCGGCTCGAATTTCCCCATGAGGTAATCGGTGGTAAATTCTTCTGCCGGCACTGTTGGCGGAGCTTCCGCAGGCATTGTGTCCTGCGTTGAAGCAGGGGCTGATGCCACCGTTTGAGGCTTGGTTTCCGGTCGGGGGTTTTCCCGCATCTGGCACCCGAGCGCTGCAAGAACAACGATGCTGAAATACACTTTCCCGGTTTTAAAGCTCCGGAAAATTTGCGTGAGGATGGGTTGAATACTCATTTTTTTAATCATACTTTGATGAAAATCTTGTATTTATACAAAATCCAGGCAATGCCCCAAAAGAACGCAACATTCGCCAATGCAAAAGCCAAAGAAGCATTGTAGTCTGAAAAAACGGATTTAAAGCAATTTTGGTACAACCAGCCCTGCAAAGACATTTCCGAGGCTCCGTCTGATCCGCTGACTACTTTGATGGCGCCCAACAATTTGGCGACCAAGCCCGACAACACGAATACAAACAGGGCGTTCATCCCATACACTTCAAAAAAGCGCGTCCACCGGCGGTATTGGAGTACATCCACTGTCCAGTAAATCATACCCAGAAACAGCATAGCTACACCGCCTGTGTAAAGCACATAAGAGCTGGTCCAGATTTTTTTATTGATCGGAAAAGCCAGGTCCCAGGTCAGCCCCAACGCGATCAAGAGTACGCCGACAGCAAAAATCCCTGTGAGGTGTTCGTAAGGGCTGCGCGTTGTTTTTACCCAACTGCCC
>JALHRK010000285.1:5112-8275 GCA_022841505.1 Saprospiraceae bacterium
ACGATGGCCGGCAAGGTGCTGAGCAGGCCTTCTGGATCCCAGGTAATGGCTTGCGACCATAGGTGACCGCCCATCAGGGTGCGGTCGAGCCAGGCGCCAAGGTTGGTTTCTGCTTCGAGGTTTGGCGCGATACCGCCGGGCACGGGTACGAGGGTCATCAACCCCCAGTACAACAGCAGCAATCCGGCGCCAATCCAGATTTGGCGGCGCGTATCCGCAGCTAAAAAGATGAAGGCGCAGGCGCAGTAGACCAAAGCAATGCGTTGCAATACGCCCGGAATGCGCAGGGAACTGAGGTCGTAAGCCCAGATGCCGATGACCGCCATACCTGCGGCCGCCCCTAAAGCAATCCAGCCTGCGATCCTGCGGTGTTGGGCAACCGGAGAGGCCCCGCGCCAGAAAATGGCGATCAGTCCAACGGTCATCAAAGCGAGGTGGGGCAGCCAAAGGTGATCGTGCCCTTCTTTGAAACCAAAGCGCGGGAAGGCAGCCAGGAGCAACCCCAATCCAAAAATAATGAGCGTGCGGATAATAATTTTGCGGCGAAGACCGCCCAACCCCTCCCCTGCTGCTTTTCGCCGGCCCAATGCGATGGGAATGGCCATACCCACCATGAACAGGAAAAACGGGAATACCCAGTCGGTAGGCGTACAGCCATGCCAGTCGGCGTGCAGCAAAGGTTTGTAAACCGTACTCCACGAGCCCGGGTTGTTGACAAGGATCATCCCGGCGATGGTCATGCCCCGAAAAACATCTAAAGCCAGCAAGCGGTTGGTCGTGTCCATTGTTGGTGTCGTTTTGTCTGGTAAAAGTAAACAATTCGTCTTTGCAAACGGCGTGCTTATCTTTCATTTCACACAGCTGCGCAACTTTGGGAAAATTGCCCTGTCAATTAGTGCTATGGGGCAACCCGATTTCTTACACAGTAAAATTTTATTAAGTATGAAACTGACAAAAGCATTCTTTGCACTTATTCTGTGCAGCGCATTCGCAGGCACATCCGCTTACGCACAATGGGGGAACGGCATCAAAGGCGAAGGCCCGATCGTCAAAAAAGAAATTAGCCTTTCGGCAATAGATGGCATCGGATTGGGCATTTCCGGAACCGTGTACCTGACCCAGGGCAGCACGCAAAAAATTGTGATCGAAGCCCAGCAAAACATCATTGACAACATCAAGCAGGAAGTGAAAAACGGCTCCTGGAACATCAACCACCATAAAAACGTCAAAGGCCACGACGGCGTCAAAATCTACATCACCCTTCCGAACGTAAAATCGCTCAGCATTGGCGGCAGCGGCAAAATCCTCGGCCAGAACCGCTTTGACAACATGGACAACCTCGCGATCAGCATCGGCGGCAGCGGTTCGGTTGAATTGGCCGGCAAAGCCAAAGACCTGAACATCAGCATCGGCGGCAGCGGCAAAGTAAAAACGGGCGACCTGAAAGCCGAAACCTGCAAAGTGAGCATCGGCGGTTCGGGCGATTGCTACGTCGAGGTCAGCGAATCGCTCAAAGCGTCCATCGCCGGCAGCGGGGACGTATACTACAAAGGCCGCCCGAAAGTAAATTCCAGCATCGCAGGCAGCGGCCGAGTGCAGAGCATGGAGTAATGTCCCTCTGGTGTGAATGTTTTTTACCACATAGATCACAGTAGAGGTTTTCACATAGATCACATAGAATGCAGTACAGCTATGTGCTCTATGTGAAAATAACTATGTGAACTATGTGGTAAAAAATAAATATCATGTGGTAAAAAACCTACTTTGCGCAGCAAAACGCACCACCATGCCCACCACCGGAGCCCAACTGCTGCACCACTTTGAAACCTTGGACGCCACGCCCCTGCCCTCGCTCCCCGACGGCGTGGAATGGCTCAATCCGCTGCGCACCTACCCCGAAACACGGGTCGTTTTCCAGGCTTTTTTAGACCGCTTTTACGCCGATGAAGCGCCGCGCACCCTCATCCTCGGCATCAACCCGGGTCGTTTTGGCGGCGGCATCACCAACATTGCGTTCACCGATCCGGTTTTGCTGGAACAGGTCTATGGCATTCCCAACGGATTTGAAAAACGGGCGGAGTTGTCCGCACAATTCGTCCACCGCGTCATTGACGCCTACGGCGGACCAGCCGTTTTTTACCAGCGCTATTACATCAATTCCATCTGCCCGTTAGGCTTCGTGAAAGGCGGCAAAAACTACAACTACTACGACGAAAAGCCGCTCCAGGCCGCCGTGCTCCCATTCATAAAACAACACCTCGAAGGCCTGCTCCGCAATTGCCGCGCCGACAACACCCGCTGCATCTGCCTGGGCGAAGGCCAAAATTTTGCTTTTTTGAAAAAATTAAACGACGCGGAGGGGTATTTTAAAGAGGTGATTCCGGTGCCGCACCCGCGCTTTGTGATGCAGTATCGGCGGAAGTTGGTGGAGGATTATGTGGGGCGATATCTGGAGGTGTTGGGCTCCGTTTACTAAACCTCTAAAGGTTTGGTAAACGTTCGACCTACCGCACAACAACCACTTTCCCCATCTGTAAATTTCCATCCTCCATTTCAGCCTTTACCAGATATAAGCCCGGGGCAAGGTGGCCAACAAAAATAGAATCATCAAGCGCTGCTGATTGCAGGGCCGTCTTTCCAAAACCATCCAACAGCGTAATTCGCCGGATCTGTTTGTCGTCAGATTTTACAGTAAATGAACTTGCTGCCGGGTTAGGGAAAACATGCAATATCTCCGAGACCTCCGGAGCAATTTCCACAGAAGATACCGGTAGCGGGGTGGTACAAACAATGCCAACAAAGCCTTCAACAACGTCAGTTGTAAAATGCTGCATGCTGTCCCGCAAGGTCTTGATCTGATCCAGATGATTGTTTCCCGGCGCCTGTACAAAGGAAAATGCGACCAACGCACTGGCCCAATCCTGGCCATCAATCTCAAAACGCCCCAAGGCATTCAACACCCTCCGCTTGCCCGGTGGCCGGTTGGCACTGATTTCTGACCATTGATTAGCATCAGAAGGGTCGCCGGAAAAAATATGTGAAACCACTTCGTTCGACCATTGATAGCCACTGCCCCCAAATGTTAAAGGCGAACCGTCTCTCCAGTTGCCATTTAAACACCGGAATATTTCATAATCGTTGTTCGGAAATCTTTGGCCCGGAG
>JALHRK010000286.1 GCA_022841505.1 Saprospiraceae bacterium
CGTCTAATAATTTGAAAATTTGATGATTTGAAAATTTGAAGATGAGCGTGACGCCCCAATCTTCAAATCTTCAAATTTTCAAATCTTCAAATTTTCACCCTTTCCACTTGATATTACATCCACCACTCGGATACTGCACCTCACTCACCTCTCGCCCTTCCAATACGGCATCGAGCGCAGCGCGCAAATCGGCGCCGGTCAGCGGGTTCGTGTTTTTTGGGCGGGAATCGTCTAACCGGCCGCGGTAGGCCAACCGAAGGTCGCCGTCGAACACATAGAAATCCGGCGTGCAGGCCGCATCGTAGGCGCGTGCCACTTCCTGGGTTTCGTCGTAGAGGTATGGAAAGGTGTAGCCGGCTGCTTTGGCGTGGGGGCCCATTTTTTCGGGCGCATCGTCGGGGTAGTTGACGGCGTCGTTCGAGCTAATGCCAATGAAGCTGACGCCTTTCGCCTGGTAAGCTGCGGCCACGCGCGCAATTTCGGGATTCACGTGGATCACGTAAGGGCAATGGTTGCACAAAAACATGACGACGGTGGCTTTGTCGGAACGCAATTCCGACAAGCGCATCAATTTGCCAGAAACGGTGTCGGGCAATTCAAATTCAGGCGCTGTTGTGCCCAGCGGCAGCATGGTAGATTCTGTAAATGCCATATTTCTTTGCCTTTTCAGGCGTTGATGTTTGTTTTGCGTCAAAAAGACCAGCCAAAATAAGCAAATTTCAAGATCAATTGTCGCTCATCAAACAAAGCAACCGGATTTCAGGTTGTCGGTTCCTACGCTATTTTATGCGGAATAGCGTTTTACACTCAACAGCATTAGAACTTCCAGCTGAGATTTAGAGCTGTTAGGTCTTGAAGACCTAACAGCTCTGATTAGGATACATTTCATGATGAGGAAACTTACCCTGCTTTTGATTGGCATACTCGGCCTGACCGCGATCTGCACTGCGCAGTCGCCCGGGCTGTCCAATCTCAGAAGCAGGGTTGCGCGCCCGATTGCCGGTGAATCGCTCGCCGACACGCTCAGCTGGGTTCCGGAATCGGTCTTTATCAGCGATCAAACAACGGGCGGCCGCCTCGACACCACGTACTACCGCGTCGAAAACAATCGCCTGTTTTGGCTAAAAAGCCACCCCGATTCGGTGCTGGTGGCCTACCGCGTGCTGCCGTTCAACCTGGGACAGCCATTTTTGCGGTTGGATACCACCCGCCTCCTCGCCGACAACGCCCCCGACGCCCCACCCGGCCTGCGTTACAACCCTTACGATACCCGGGAAAGCGGGGGACTTTTTGATGCCAAAGGTATTGACTACAACGGCAGTTTTTCGCGGGGTATTTCTTTTGGCAACAGCCAGGACCTTGTGCTCAATTCCAATTTCAACCTCCAGTTAGCGGGCAGTCTCGGCGACGGCATCGAAATCCTGGCCGCCATTACCGACGAAAATATCCCCCTGCAACCGGAAGGCAATACCCGCCAGTTGCGCGAATTCGACCGCATTTTTATCCAACTGAAAAAAGGGAATAACCGCCTCATTGCCGGCGATTATGAATTGCGGCGCCCCGACAGCTATTTTGTAAATTATTTTAAAAAATTGCAGGGCGCTACGTTCAGTACAGCTTTCAAAACCAGCGAAAAAGGACAGGTGCAAACGACAGCCAGCGTGGCCATTTCGCGGGGGCAATTTGCGCGCAACACCATCGCGCAACAGGAAGGCAACCAGGGGCCGTACAAACTCAACGGCAATTCGGGCGAGCGTTTCATCATCATACTGGCTGGAACAGAAAAGGTTTGGATAGACGGCAAATTGCTCGCGCGCGGCCTCGAAGCGGACTACGTCATTGACTACAACCGCGGCGAAATTATGTTTACCAACCGGAACCTCATCACCAAAGACAGCCGGATTATTGTGGAGTTTGAATATTCCGACCAGGGCTACCTGCGTTCGCTGACGGCTTTTAATGCTGATTACCGACAAGATCGGTGGCGTTTGCACCTCAACTGGTTTGCCCAGCAAGACAGCCGCAACTCCACCGGCGACCAAAACCTGAGCGACGCCCAAAAGCGGGCATTGCAGGCAGCCGGCGACGAACTGGCATTAGCCTCCGGAATTGATACCCTCCAGGAGTTTTCCGCTTTTCGGGCAACTTACCAATTGCGCGACAGCCTGTTGCAATGCGGCACTCGCGACACGCTTGTTCAGTACCTGCAACTGTCTTCCGACGTTGAAACCGCGCGCTACACAGCGCGTTTTTCTTTGGTGGGCGACGGCAACGGCGACTATGTCCTCGACGACGCGCAGGCGGCTAATGAACGCGCCTACCGCTGGGTCGCGCCCGACCCGGTTACTTGCCGCCGAAATGGCAACTACGCGCCGGTGGTGCAATTGGTGGCGCCCAAACAACAACAAATTTTAGCTGCCGGCGCGGATTACCGCTTTTCTAAAAACGGAACCATCAAAACGGAAGTCGCGCTGAGTCGCAACGACCTGAACCGCTTTTCGGATCTTGATCAGGACGACGACGCCGGAATTGCAGCGTTCACCAATATCCAGGATGTTTTCCGTTTGGGGCCGGACACCAATGCCTGGAAGCTGGAAACCGCCCTGGCGTACGAATTTGTGCAACGCAATTTCAAAGCGCTGAACCCTTACCGCGACCCCGAGTTTTTGCGCGACTGGAACATCGCGAACCAGCAGGGCGTGGGCGTGGCGCCGCCTGCCGATGAACATTTAGCGCGAACGAATTTGGTGTTGCAACGCAAAAACTGGGGGAGCCTGCAATACGGATTCAGCGCTTTTTTGCGCGATTCGCTGTACACCGGCTTGCGGCACAACGCATCCCTGCAATGGCTGCGCAAAGGCTGGGAAGTGACCGGCGAAGCCAGTTTGGTGAACACAGACGAAACCGCCCAGCGCACCCGTTTTTTCCGCCCCCGCGCTTCGATTTCCAAAACCATCCCGCAGTTGAAAAACTGGCGTTTTGGCGTGAATGGAGAACGCGAAAAAAGCGACCGCAGGCCAGTGGGTAATGATACCCTGCTGGCGAGCAGCTTTTTCTTCGACCGCCTCCGAATATTCGCGGAAAGCGCCGCCTCAGAAACCAGCAACCTCAGCCTCTCCGCCAGCAAGCGTTGGGATTATACGCCTTTCGGCGAATCGTACCGTTCGTTGAGCGTTGCAACAGAATATCAGGCAGCGGGATCCTGGCAAATTGCTAAATCCGTGCAATGGAGCGGGAGTCTGGGCTATCGCGACCTGGAAGTTGCGGCCAACGCCCCGGCTTCGCTCATGCCCACCAGCACATTTTTGGGGCGCATGGATTTCAATGGCAGCTTTTTTAAAGGCGCGGTTCGGGCGGTGACCGTGTACGAACTCAGCGCCGGGCAGGAGCCAAAACTATCGTTCACTTACGTGCCGGTAACCCCCGGCTCCGGCACCCACGTCTGGTTGGATTCGCTGTACAACAACGACGGCAAAATTCAGTCTTACGAAATGGAAATTGCCCCGTTTCAGGACCAGGCCGACTACATTCGGGTCAGCAGCGTAACGGACGAATACGTGCGCACCGACAACGCCAGCCTGAATTACAGCATCCAAATCGAGCCGCGTGCCGTGTGGTTTGCCGCTACAGACTACCGCAAGGCCCTCAGCAAATTTTCCGTAATTTCTTCGCTGCAAATCAACCGAAAAACCCGCGAAGCGCCGGACGTGGACGCCTGGAACCCTTTCCAGTTGGCCATTCCGGACACGGCCCTCGTTTCAGTCAGCCTCAATGCAAGGAATACAATATTTTTTAACCGCGCCGACCCGCGCTACGACATCCAGATCGGCGAATCGGACCTCCAAAGCAGGATTGTGCAAATTTCGGGTTTTGAAAGCCGCCGAACGCTCGAATATTTCCTGCGGGGGCGGTTTAACCCTTCCTCGCGCTGGAGCATCCAACTCGGACTGACCCAGGGCCGTCGGGAAAGCGATTCCGAATTTTTTGACACCCGCGATTTTCGCATTGAATCCTGGAAAACGGAACCGCAGGTCACTTTTTTGCCGTCCAAAACCTTCCGAACTATCGTCCGCTACCGGTTGCAACGCGACCGGAATACCTTAGGCGACACCGGCGAAACGGCCTTGGAAAACGACGTGAGCATCGAAGCAGCCTACAACCAATCGGCAAAATCTTCGCTGCGGCTGCGCGCTTCTTACATTGCTGTAGATTTTGAAGGACAGGCCAATTCACCCGTGGGTTTTGCGTTGCTGAACGGCCTTCAAAATGGCCAAAACTACCTGTGGAATATAGGATTGGATCGCCAATTGGGCAAAAACCTGCGCCTTTCGGTCAGCTACGAAGGGCGTAAAACGGGGAAGGCGGATATGGTGCACGTGGGAAGGGCGCAGGTGACGGCGGTTTTTTAACCTTTCTCCCGATCAAAATCCAAAAAAGAAAACTCCTTTTCCAATTCCGCAATTGCCGCTAATTGCTGCTGCACAAAACGCAGGTGCTCAGGCGTGTTCGGATGCAAAGGGCGGTGATTGGCAGCGCTGATGATTTTGGAAATGCGCTGGTTAAGCGACCGGGTGTTTTTGGTATAAAACGTTTCCGAAAAATAATTCAGGATGTAGCGAATGGCCTGCTCATTGGGATGAACCATATCGGCTTCATAAAAGCGGTAATCGCGCAAATCGTCGAGCAACAACTCGTAGGCCGGGAAATAATGAGCATACGGAAACTGGCGGCAGAGTTCGTCCAAGGCCAAAACAAGGGTGGCTTTGCTGCGTTGGTTTTCCACAATGCCGTCGCGGATATGGCGCACGGGGCTGATGGTAAGAATGATTTCCAGATCCGGGCGAGCTGCTTTCCATTGTTCAATCGGAACCGAAAGCGCAGCCACCACCTCCCCTACCCCAAGGCGCCGTTTCTCAAAATCCGAAGCCGGGAATTTATGGCAATTTGCCACCACCTGACCCGTTTTTTTAAACGTGTAAACATGAGCCGAACCGGGCGTCAAAATCAGGCGATTGGCCTGTTGCGCAAAATTGGCAGCTTCCTGCAAGGCAGCATTGATGCCGGAAACAGCCTGCGACAAATCGGGGTGCGAAAAAACGCCGTGGTGGTCGAAGCTGTGCCACAAGCCGCCCTGCTGCACAAAATCCTCCTGCGGGTAGGGCTTCGGAATTAGCAAACGTTCCATATTTTTCCCAATGGAAACCGGGTTGTAAAGAATGCCAAAAGGATTGAGCAGGCAAGGAAATTTCAGTTCCTGCATCCATGTGCCGATATGCGTTGCAAAACAGGAGCCCATACACAAGGTTGCGTCCTGATGGCCGATGGAAAAACTACCCGGATGTGATTGTGGCAGGCGCGTTCGAAATTCGCTCATAAATTACAGCATTGCGATTGGTCAAAAGTACTAATTTTGTCGGAAGGTGTATCAAGGGGCAAGGGCAAGGGGCCGAATAACCCTATGTCTAATATCTTAAATCTGGCATCTAATATCTTAAATCTAACATCTAACGTCTTTTAAAATGAGTTTCTGGAACCGCCTATTTGGAAATGAAGATACGGAAGTCCCGCAGCCGGACATCAAATTTGGGCGGTACAGCGACGCTTACAAGACGGAAGCCCAACACGAAGCCTGGGACCGGTCGCTGACGCAATTTGAAACGCAGGACTACCTCGGCGCTTATCTTGCTTTTCTGGAATACCTCAAAGACCCCGAAGAAGGCAACGTACACTGGCAAGTAGACGGCGAACACCTGTGTTTTGAATTGTATCAGGGTTCCAAAAAAATTAACGGTTATGCCGACGCGCATAAAGTAAAAATTGAAGCCAAAATCGTCAAAACACAAAGCCTGAGCCCGGCGGTCCTCCGGCGCCTGATGGAGCAAAATTTCAGTTTACAATACAGCCGTTTCGCACTCGACCCCGACAACAACCTCACCATCGTATTCGACACGTATACCCTCGACGGCTCGCCGTACAAACTTTACTATGCCTTAAAAGAACTCGCCACCAACGCCGACAAGCAGGACGATTTGCTGATGGATGAGTTTGGCAACCTCGAACCCGTGGAAGTGGCGCACCTGAAACCGGTTCCTGAAGCGGAAAAAGAGGTAAAATACGCCTGGTTGGAAAAAGAAATCCGGGAAACACTGGAAGAAATTGAACGGGGCAAGTTGGATAAAAACCAATACCCCGGCGGCATCTCCTACCTTTTGCTCAATTTGGTTTACAAATTGGACTACCTGATCAAGCCGGAAGGTTTCACCATGGAAACGCTGGAGCGGGTACACCGGCTGTACTTTGCGAAGGACGAACGCACGGTAGCGCAAAAGAATCTATTGTTTTGCAAAGAGTTACAAAAATTAGCCACCCGCCCAAAAGAAGCTTTTTTTAAAGAAATGTACCGCGTGCCGGCCACTTTCGGCATCACGGCTTCCGTTGGCCACGAACAGGTAGTACAGGTGCTTTCCAGCGAATTGCCGAAAATGGACTGGTACGAAGAGAACGGCTACGACAAGGTCGCCTTAGCGATCCCTGGCTATATAGTGGGCAAATGCCTGTTCAATTTTGCCATTACAAAATACGACCGGGCGTTGTTCCACCTGTACTTCCGGATCATGGAAGCCGCTTATTTCAAAGCCTTGGGATTTCAGGACAACTTTCGGGAAAATGACGGCGTTGGCTTTCAAAAAAAGGCCATCAAAAGGGCCGTCGAGCAGGCTACAGAACCGTACCGCAATGTAACACCCGATCCGAATTTGCTGGTTTTCGATTCTGCCCCGACTTTTGCCCGGTCTTATTTGGTAATGATGATGGAGATGAAGATCAGATAACCAGAATAATTCAGAATTGATTAACTTTGCGCGCCATTGAAAAAGAGGCTAAAACTATGTTTGTAATCCATCCTTATTTGAGATTTGCCCTGATCGCCGCGCTGACTGCGGGCGGTGTTGCTTTGTGGGCATTGTTTGGTTTTTGGTACGGAATCTGGTTCCTGCTGGTCGCCCTGGTACTCCTTGTCGGGTATTTTATTCTGGGCACCATCGGCCCGGCAGCCAAAGCCATACAGACGTCCGATTTTGACAAAGCAGAAAAATTGCTCAACCTGACGCTCAAACCTAACTGGCTCTATTCTGCCAATAAAGCGTATTACTATATCCTGAAAGGCACCATTGCGTTGGCCCGCAAGGATACCGATGAAGGGGAGAAGTGGTTAAAAATCGCAGAACAGATCAAATTGCCCAGCGACAACGAGCGCGCCATGATTCAGTTGCAATTGGCGACCATTTCCGCCAACAAGCAAAAATGGAACCAGGCGCAGATCCACTATAAAAACCTGAAAATGTTGAAGATCAGTGATCCCAACATCAAGGAACAAATGAAACAGTTCGAAATTGCTTTTGAGAACCGGGGCCAGGCCAAAGCGGCCATGCGCATGGGCGGGCAAAGCGGAATTTTCCAGCCCGGCGGCAAGCGGAGAAGGCCGAAAATGAGGTAATGCTTCCATGCCGTGAAGTATTATTATTCTTTATAATTACCTTTTAGTGACTTTCATTACAAATGGATATGCGCGATTCTTGTAATTTTGTCTAATTCAAAATTGCAAGATATCATGGATGTTGAAATCCTGTCCCGCATACAATTCGCATTTACAATCTCTTTTCATTACATCTACCCGCCCCTGAGCATCGGATTGGGCTTGGTGATGGTGATCATGGAAGGGTTGTACCTGCGCACCCGCAACCCGGTTTATGAACAAATGGCCCGCTTCTGGACCAAAATTTTCGCCTTAACTTTTGGTATCGGTGTCGCCACAGGCATCGTGATGGAATTTGAGTTTGGCACCAACTGGGCCACTTATTCACGTTACGTGGGCGACATTTTCGGCAGCGCGCTGGCTGCAGAGGGCATTTTTGCATTTGCCTTAGAAAGCGGCTTCCTCGG
Source organism: Saprospiraceae bacterium (assembly GCA_022841505.1). Taxonomy (GTDB): domain Bacteria; phylum Bacteroidota; class Bacteroidia; order Chitinophagales; family Saprospiraceae; genus JABWAJ01. Next base: position 7,942 of record JALHRK010000286.1, read on the forward strand.
CATCCTGATTTTCGGTTGGAACCGCGTGAAACCTCCCGTCCACTTCATCGCCACCGTTGGCGTCTGGCTTGGCTCCATGTTTTCGGCAGTTTGGATTGTGGTCGCCAATTCCTGGCAGCAAACGCCTGCCGGCTACCATATCGTAGGCGAAGGCATGAACGCCCGCGCTGAAATCACCGACTTTTGGGCCATGGTCTTCAATCCTTCCAGCGTAGACCGCATGCTGCACGTATGGGTGGGCGCTTTCTTAGCCGGAACCTTTCTGATCCTGAGCGTGCATGCCTGGTATCTGCTGCACAACCGCCATGTGGAATTGTCGCGCAAAGCCATT
>JALHRK010000287.1 GCA_022841505.1 Saprospiraceae bacterium
TGGCCGGCGCGTATTCCAGCACAATAAAAAAGGGCGGGTGTTCGCTGCCTTTCCCAACAGCCAGCAAGGCGTGCATGCCAAGCTGCTCCGATTGTTCTCTATTGTAAACGGTTGCCGTAAACCCGTGGCGTTTTGCGGAGGCTTGCGCCCAGGCGGCTAAGTCGGCAGGTATTTTTTTGTTCGCAGGCGCATTCACCATATCAAAAATCCGCTGTTGGATTCCTGCGAGTTCGAGGCCTTTCCGGGCGGCGGCCATTCCGGCTTCCTGAAAATTTTGGGGCAAAAACAACAGGAGACTTGCATCAGGGTCACCCAACGGATGCGCATCGCTGTTCCCCGTTTTATGCTTTCCGATTTGGTAGGCGCCCAAAGCCAGGCCATTCACCGCAGCTTCCACCCAGAGTGCCGGATTTTCGGGAAGGGTTTGGTACTGCAGGCTGATGCCCGTCTCTTTGGACAACTTTTGTTTATACTTATGCGACAGCGACCGGAAACATTTTAGTACCTCTGCAAAAGCAGGATTTTTGCCCAAGCCGAGCAAAATCACCCGCGTTTTGGGCGTAAAAAAGAACAAAACTTCTCCGCTGTCTGCTTTAAAATCGCCGTCAGTCAATGCCGGAATGCCAAAGGTAGCACTCAGCGTTTCAAACAACGACGACGCTGCGGCGCCACCCTCCATTATTGGGGCAGCAACCGGGATAATCAGCGTTTGCGGATACGATGCGGCCTGGTTTGCCGCCTGCAAAATCTTCATGCGCAAGGCTTCTTTTGGGATGAAGCAAAGAATTCTAAGGTATTGTTGTATGGTACCTGGCTCCGGGGGTTAGAACGTAAAAACTTGTTGTACAAAAACTTACTTTTTATAAAAAAGCCATTTGATCGCGCCTGGGAATTCCTTTCCCCATCGCGCTTCATTGTGTTTTCCACGGGGGTCAATGGCTAAGCGAATGTCCATTTTTGAGCCTTGTCCTTGGCGTTCCAGCGTTTCTTTGATCCGTATCAGGCTTGGGGCCATGCCGGCACTTTCTGCACCGCCGCCGTAAAGATAGATTTTGGTATCATAAGCCTTCCGCAAATCGTTCGATTGATGGTGAATATTGGGCGCAACCCACAGAGATGGCGAAAAAATCATCAGTTTGCTGTAAACCTCCGGGAACATTAATCCGGCGTAGAAACTGATCAAGCCCCCCATCGAACTCCCGCCAATGCCCGTATTTTGGCGGTCTGGCAAAGTGCGGAAATGGGTATCCACATAAGGTTTAAGCGTTTCTTTCAGAAAGCGCGCGTATTTTTTCCCTTCCCCCGTTCCCAAACGGGTTGGGTAAGATGGCGTGAACTCCGCAATGCGCGCCTCGGCGGCGTGGTCAATTGAGATTACAATGACATCGCCAAAACCCTTTTCGGCTAATTCTGCTAATCTTTTATCCACGCCCCAACTGCCGAAAGGCGCGTGATCATCAAAAAGATTCTGGCCATCCTGAAGGTACAATACGGGGTAACGGCGATCAGTTCGGCTGTAATCATGCGGAAGAAGGGCCGCAATCCGCCTGGTTTTAATCAATTGTGGAATCTTGAACGTCTCAGAAATGACCCGGATATCCGGTAAAAATGCCGGATTGTAAGATAAGTTACTACGTCGCCAACGCGGCACCACATCAGCAATGAATCCGCCCGAAGTGTGAAAAACCCGGTTGGAAATTTCATTTCCGGCGCTATCCAACTCTACCTGATCCCAGCTACCGCGCACGTATTTGTACTCCAGAACTTCCGGAAGCGCCTGCTTGTCCGGAAATTCGAAGCGATACAGGCCCTTTTTCACTTTTCCCAAACGGTATTGACTGTCGCCAACCCGCCACTCGTTAAAGTTTCCAGTCAGGAACACGGGCAAGTCGCGCGCGTCAGGCGTGCGCATTTCCACGATGATTTTGCTGTCAGGCACAACAGATGCTGCCATAAAACTACCTTAAACAAATACAAGGCAACCTCTAAAATAGCGCGATTTGCGCAGTTGCCAGCGTACAAAAATAGAAAGGTTTCCCAACTTTATGTCTTAATATCGCTGCGAAAAAAAAACGAGCTAACTTTCACAAAAAAAACGAACGCTTATGCAAGCACTTTGGGGATTAGATTTAGGCGGTACCAAAATTGAAGGCGTTGTTTTTAAAAGCATCAACGACCTTACACCGATTGCGCGGCTGCGCGTTCCGACTGAACAAGAACTCGGTTACGATCACATCCTGCAACAGATCAAAAAATGTGTTGACCAGCTCTCCGCAGCTACCTCCCTGTCGCCGGCGCGCATTGGCATCGGGACGCCGGGCACCCTGGATCCGCAAACCCAACTCCTGAAAAACAGCAACACGCTCTGTCTCAATAACCAGCCGCTGAAAAAAGACCTGGAAGAAATCCTCGGGGTTCCGCTGGAAATGGCCAATGACGCCAACTGCTTTGCGATGGCAGAAGCCCGCATGGGCGCTGTTCAGACCCACTTCCCGGAGGCGCGGGTGGTCTTTGGCGTTATTCTGGGCACGGGCGTTGGCGGCGGCGTGGTCGTGGACGGAAAGATCATCGGCGGCAGGCAGGGCATCGGTGGCGAATGGGGACACAACCCGCTCGACGATTCCGGCGGCCCTTGCTATTGCGGCAAAGTTGGTTGTGTGGAAAAAGTAATTTCGGGGCCTTCTTTAGAGGCGTATTATGCGCAGCACACCGGAGAAAAACGATCCCTGAAAGAAATTCTTGCGCGCCGGGAAGAAGACCCCTTCGCTGCGGAAACCATTGACCGGCTGATCCATTTTTTTGGCAAAGGCATTGCCCAGGTCATCAATATTCTGGATCCGGATGTCATCGTGCTGGGCGGCGGTGTGGGCAATATCGAACGCCTCTACACCGAGGGCGTGGCGGCGGCTTTGCCTTACGTATTCAACAACCGGCTGGATACAATTTTCCTAAAACCGGAACTGGGCGACAGCGCAGGGGTGTATGGAGCGGCGTTGTTGACGGCGGGTTAAAGGGGCAAGTTGGCAAGGGGCAAGTTAGTTTCGATTTTTTTTCAAATTGATTGGTTCCCTTGTGATTTTTCAAGATTGCAAATTTGCCTTTTGCCTATTTGCCTTTTGCCTATTTGCCAACTTGCCCCTTGCCTACTTGCCTTTTTCACTCACCCGCTGAACCATGTCTATTTAACAAAATTAATACCCCGGATTCTGGGCAATGATCCCTGCGCTGGTTTCCACTTCCCGTTGCGGAATGGGCCAGAGCGCCCGATATTCCTGGGTGATGCCAACATCAGACCATTTGTTGTAACGCCGCAGGTCAAACCAGCGGTGACCTTCGTGGGCAAACTCAAGGCGGCGTTCCTTTTCAATTGCCACTACAATCTCATCTGCCGTGGCTGGCGACAACATGCCTAGTCCGGCACGCGTCCGAATCGCATTCAGGTCGTTCACTGCATCCGAAAGTTTACCTGAACGAGCCTGCGCCTCGCCCCGGATCAGGTACATCTCCGCTAAGCGAATCAGTAAGACATTGTCGTCACCCGGAACCCGCGTATATTTCTGCGTTTTTGCGGCAGGCGTTGTGGTGTAATTAACCGCCTGGCGCACGTCTCCGGCTTCATGCGCATCGCGCAGGCTGGTGGTGGAAGCCATTTCATTACGACCGCCAAGATTGGTCGGATAGTAGAAGAAAGCGATCGAGTTGGCGTTTGTGGCATCAAACTGCAGTTCCCAAATTGCTTCTGCCGTATTCTTTTTCAAATAAATATCTGAATACGTAGCGCCCGGAACCAGGCTGTACCCGCCTGTAGAAATCACATCTCCGGCTGCCGTTTCTGCCAGCGTCCATTCCCCCCGGAAGAGGTGCGCACGCGCTTTGAGCGCCTGGGCGACGCGTTTGTTGGCGCGGCCTACCCCGTTCGAATTGAGCATGTTTTGAGCGGCAAAATCCAGGTCTTCCAGAATAAGCGCCCAGACTTCCGCTTCTGTGTTGCGGGGTTTTGGCGCTGCATCGGCAGCCGTCAGGGTTGGTGTGGTCACCAAAGGCACGCCCAAACCGCTTGCCTGGTTGTATCCGGTAGTGGAGCCGCCATAAAGAATCAGGAGGTTAAAATAATTGTAAGCCCGTAGAAAACGCGCCTCCCCAATGGCATTGTTTACATTAAAACTCGGATCGCTCACCCCCGGCGCCGAAGCGATTACATTATTGGCGCGGTTGATGGCGATATAAATCTGCTGCCACATATTGCGCAATTCCACATTATCCGCTAAGATGCTGCGGTTGGCAACTTGTGCAAAGCTTGGAAATGTACCCGTGTGGGCAAGAATATCGGCGTACATGTCGGTCAGCGCCCAGTAGCGCAGTCCTATGTAGTTGGCGTTTTGCAAGGCACTGTAACACCCAATGAGGGCTGCATCCACGTCTTGCTTGGTTTTGAAGCCGGCCGTACCGTCGAGTGCGGTCTCCGGATCCAGTTCTATATTCTTCTCGCAGGCAGTGAAGGTTGCAAAAACCAGCACGCACGCGAAGATCATTGACAATATGTTTTTCATGACTTCTGATTAATGGTGGACAAATTAAAATGCAACATTCAGGCCGAACAAAATCGTACGCGACTGTGGGAAAGTCAAAAAGTCTGTGCCCGGCGCCGTATTGGTTTCTCCGAAAGTGCTCACTTCAGGATCGAAACCAGAATAGTCCGTAAACGTCAGCAGGTTTTGGCCGCTGACATAAAGGCGCAGTTTGGACAGCCGCAGTTGTTGCAACAAGCTCGACGGCAGGTTGTAACCCAGCGTCACGTTCTTCAGGCGCAGGTAGGAGCCATCTTCGAGGAAACGGTCCGAAACCCGGCGGTTGTTGTTCGGGTCGGCCCAAACAGCGCGCGGAATATCCGTATCCGTATTCTCAGGCGTCCAACGGTCGCGAACCGTAGCAATTTGACCAAATACGCTGTTCATACCTTCTGCAAAAGCTTTTGTGTTGTTGTAAATCTTGTTGCCATAATTAAACTGGAAGAAGAAAGATAAATCGAAGCCATAAAAAGTCAGGTTGTTCGTCAACCCGCCATAAAACTTTGGATTCGCGTGTCCCAGAATTTTCTGATCTGCGCTGGTGATGACGCCGTCGCCGTCCAAGTCGCGGAACTGAATATCGCCGGGGCGGGTCAAAGAGGACTGATAAACGGCATTGGCATTACCGGTCAGTTCTTTGGCCGTAGCATCGAGTGCATTAATTTCATCCTGCGTCTGGAAAATGCCAACGACTTCATACCCGCGGAAGCTGCCCAAAGCATACCCTTCTTCCACCCAGCTTGCAAAACCTGCTGCAAATGGCGCGCCCGCTAATTTCAGGATTTCGTTTTCAAAAAAGGACAGGTTGAAATTCGTAGTCCAGGTAAAATTGCTGCTTTCGACATTCACTGAATTAATACCGATGTCAATCCCTGTGTTTTTGATGGATCCAATGTTTTCGTTGATCGTCGCAAAACCCGAGGTAAACACCAGCGGACGGCCAAGGAGCAATTCATTGGTCGTTCCCTGGTACGCTTCGAGGACAAGGCTGAGGCGGTCCTTAAAAAATCCTATTTCTAAGGCGATGTCTATGTCTTCGCGTTGTTCCCAGGTCAGGTCCGGATTGCCGAGTTGGGTTGGTGCAAGACCGGCCAGTTGGTTGTAGTTCGCGCCGGCGGCAATGAGGGCGCGCGAAGCGAAGTTGGCAATGTTTTGGTTGCCGCGAAGCCCCCAGCTTGCCCGAAGTTTAAGGTCGGAAATCAACCTGGAATCTTTCAGGAAGCCTTCTTCCGAAATCCGCCAGGCAGCTGAAACAGCGGGGAAAATCCCGAAGCGGTTGTTGGCGCCGAAGCGGGAAGAACCGTCAGCCCGAACGCTTGCAGACAGCAGGTACTTTTGCGCAAAGCCATAATTGAAGCGGGCAAAATAGCTGTTCAATCCCCACTCTGTACGGTTGGATGTTGCGTCTTTTTTAACCGAAGCTGCATTCAATGTCTGGATCGTGTTGCCCGGGTAGTTTTCGCCCTGCGCAAAGAACGTTTCCTGGTCGCTGTGTTGGAAAGAGACTCCAAAAACGGCGTCGAAATTATGGTTGTCGCCAAAAGATTTGCGGACACTGAAGTAGTTTTCGTTGATCACATTCACATCCCGGGCGTACGCTTCAATGCCCTGCCCACGCACTCCGGCGCCGGCATTGGTTGTGGTCGGATTGAAACGGAACTCGCGTACGTTCAGGTAATCCAGACTGAAGTCAGTCCGGAAAGACAGCCAGGGCGCCAGTTCCAGTTCGCCGTAGATGCTCGACAACAAACGCCCCTGCTGGATGTCGTTGGTTGGTTCATTCGCTGCAGCCACGGGGTTTTCCACCGAAGAGTTCGGATCGCGGGCATAGGTGCCGTCGGCATTGTAAACCGGAATGTGCGTGCCCAGCAACACGGCCGTGCTCAATACCCCGAAAATGTTGTTATCGTTGTTGAGTCGGGTGCTGTTGGAGTTGGAAAAAGCGGTACTGGTACCAATTTTGAACTTGTCGGTGACTAAGTTATCTAAGTTTACCCGCACGCTCAGGCGATCAAAGTTGGAGCCGATAATGATTCCATCCTGATTGAAATACGAGCCGGAAACGTAGAATTTTGTACGGTCGCTGCCCCCCGAAAAGGACAGATCTGTGCTTTGAATGGGCGCCGAGCGGAAAATTTCATCCTGCCAGTTGGTGCTTGGCAGGGACGCCGCATCGGGGAAAAGTGCCGACAAGTTGCGGGCGGCGCGGGCTTCATTCACCAAAGCTCCGTACTCCGGTCCGGTCAGCGGTTCCAGCGTGCGCCAGACATCCTGCGTTCCGTAGTAGGCGTTCACTGATACCACCGTTTTTTGTTGTTTGCCACGCTTGGTCGTGATCAGGACCACCCCGTTGCTGGCCCGCGAGCCGTAAATGGAAGCGGCTGCTGCATCTTTCAGCACCTCAATGGATTCGATATCGGAGGGGTTGATGTTTGACAGGGCGTTGTCCTGCTGCCCGCCAAAGCCCAATTGTGAATAACTGCCGATATTGATTGGCACACCATCCACCACATACAATGGCTGGTTGCCTGCCGAAATGGAAGATGGGCCGCGCACGCGCACCGAAACAGAAGCCCCCGGCGTTCCGGAAGCGCTCGTCACCTGAACGCCCGGCGCCTGTCCCTGCAAAGCCTGATCCAGGCCGGTGACCGGCAATTTGGAAATGGCGTCTGCCGAAACTTTGGAAACGGAGCCGGTCAGTTCTTTTTTCGAGCGGGTACCGTAACCCACCACCACCACGTCCGCGAAACTGATGACGTCCGCATCGAGTACGATGTTGTAATCGTTCGCGCTGCCTAAAGCAAGCCGTTGGGTGCTGAAACCGGTGTAGCTAATGACCAGGGTGTTGCCGTTGGCGGGCACACTTAACGTGAAACTTCCGTCGGTATCGCATACGGTTCCTACAGAAGTTCCTTCAACCAGAATGGTAGCACCAATCAGGGGTTCCCCTTTTGCGTCCACTACCTTCCCGGTCACATTGCGCTGCGCAAAGGCAGCACCTGCGCTGAAGAGCATCAGCACCAGGCAGTACAAGAGTTTTTTCATACTAGTAAACTTTGAATGATGAAAAAAAACACATGGAACAAGATTGCCTGCCTGCAATTTTGAACCATGATATCTCTTGGTAAATGTCGCGAAGATCAATTTTTCTATGCCTGACAACAGCGGTCAGCGGATTTTGTTCTTAATGGGGCTATTTTGTAGGAATGACGGGATCAAAATTATCTTTACTTTGTACAACCTGAATAGATTGGGCGCGTTTTTACCCTTGCAAAGCATTCAATTCAAGCAAATCAATCATGGAAAATACCTTGCAATTTAAGACAAATATCAACTGTAGCAACTGCGTTCGCTCGGTTTCAGGCTTTCTGAAGGAAGTAGACGGCATCGTCCGCTGGGAGGTGGACACCAACAATCCTGATAAAATCCTGACGGTAGAAGGCGCCATGCCCGCCGATGCGGTGATTGCCGCCGTGGAAGAAGCGGGGTTTGATATTGATTTGAAGATTTGAAAATTTGAAAATTTGAAGATTAGCATAACGCCCCAATCTTCAAATTTTCAAATCTTCAAATTTTCATCTAATCTTCAAATTTTTTCGCCCGAAGCATCGCGTTTTCCCGGATGTTCAAATAAAACAGGTTATAATCGCCGATGTGGTAGTTTTTGGTATTGAACAGGAAACTGCCGGGAA
>JALHRK010000288.1 GCA_022841505.1 Saprospiraceae bacterium
TGATGCTCAGGGCCGCAATTTGTCCCCGGGCGTTTATACGGTGCGTATTTTTAATGCTGAAAAGGAGTTTGTGTGTAAAGTGGTGAAGGGTTGAATTGATGCAGGATTCTGGGCATTTGAATGCATATATCCGCGACTTAGTGGATAAGTCAATCTATTTAGTATCTGTCCAGTTAGTCGGGTGTCTGCTCTTTAGCGTTCGAGAGCAAGGCATGGGAAGGGCCAAAAGTGGAAGTTTACTCGCGTAAATGACCAATTTTGGCCCTTCGTATAACGCAGCCGAGGTGGCTGAGCGGAGTCATCGGACTGTAAAAACAGACACTAATTCGCCGGATCCGCAGGCGTATTCGGGTTATTCTGCCGTTCGCTCAGCGCGTACGGATAGAAATTCCGCGTGCGTTCCGGACTGGTATCACCCGGGCCCGGGCGGCCAAAACGCCGGCTATCCTCTAATTTCAGCCCCGTCATGTACAGTTCGATGCACCGTTGGCGATAGATTTCGAGGAGTACTTCGTCTTGCGTGATTCCGCCGCTGTATGCCGGAAGGTTGGCATTCACCCCAAAAATATCATTGGTTTTCGTGCGCACTTTGTCTAATTCCAGGATTGCTGCCGGCAAACTATTCTGTCTGGCCAGCGCTTCTGCCTTGATGAGGATGACCTCGCCTGGCAGATAGAGCGGAATGGAAGCATTATCCGCGGTGAAAAAACCTTTGCCCAATTGCGCGTTTGGCGTCAGGTAAAATGCAGTGCGACCATCGCTTGGGTCGGGCGCCAGCGCGCCGGTTTGTCCGAAATCAGCCACCACATTGTACAGGTTGTTGGTGACAAATGAGGTACGAAAAACCGGATTCGGCGCAGCGTTGTCAAATTTAAACACAGACGTTTTCGTCAAATCCACGAAATCGGCAGCCGCTTTCGCTTTCGTGTAGTCGCCCGCCATCAGGTAGTACCGGGCAGTGAGCGCCTGAAGGGCATTCACGAGGTCAATATCGGTTCCCACTGCCGTTGTAAACTGGGTAGACAACGGGGTGTTCTTCACCAGATCGGTCGCTTGTTCGAGCAACACAATAGCGGTCTGCAATACTTCTGCCCGCGATGAAAAAGTAGCGTTTTCAGCAGTTTGCGTCACGCCCTGCTCCCAAAATTGCACCATCGTGCCCAAAGCCAGCGCTTTGTACAAGTGGGCGTAAGCCAGCACGCCCACGCGGGTACCTGCATCGTTGATCACGGTCGGCGCGTTCGCAATGACTTTTTCAGCGTCAGAGCGGATCAGGTTGAGGTTTTCCCACAAGCGTACAATGACTGCGTTGCTGTTGGTCACATTCGTGCCGCCGGTAGACAATTGGAATTCTGCAGCGTTACCGGCATTCAGTACGGTAAGTTCTTTGGTACTGAGTCCGTTGGCCGTAATGGTCAGGTACAATCCACTGGTTCCCCCAAGGGTGTAGCGGGCGCGTATGCCGTTGATCATGGCGATCAGGCCGTCGGTAGATTTGAGCACCTGATCTTCAGAAGCGGCGTTGGGATTGACGAAATCCCGCTCGCATGCTGTAAAGCAGCAAAACGAGCAGCACAGCGCCACGATCAGGAACGGAAATGATATTTTTTTCATAATGAACGAGTTCTGGTTGATAAAAACAGTTTAGAAAGAGGCGTTGATGCCAAACAGGATGGTACGCGGAATTGGCACGTTGCCAAAGTCATCACCCCGTACACGGTCGTTTTGTCCTGCCGAGTTGGTTTCCGGGTCGTAGCCCGAATAGTCGTCAAACGAAAGGATGTTACGGCCGGAAAGGCTGAACGTCAGGTTTTTGAACGCACCTAATTTCCCGGCGTCGTACGTCAGTGCAATTTCGCGCAGCTTGATGAACGAACCGTCTTCCACGTGCTCTTCCTGGATACGCGGGCCGATAAAACCACCAATTGCCGCTACCCAGCCGCGTGGCAATTCTCCACGCAATTCCTGAGCCGCCATTGGGCCATTGCCTACGTTATTCGCGGTAATTTTGTTCCAGTTCCAGACATCGAAACCGTAAATGGCGTCAAACTGGAAACGGAATCCAAATTTTTTGTAGCGGAGTTCATTGACGAAAGTGCCCGTCCATTCCGGGTTCGGGTCGCCCAAAATTTTGCGGATCGGGTCGCCAACAGGTTGCCCCTGGTCATTGCGTGCCGGTATGCCGGTCGCGTCACTGCCGCGTTCTACCTGAGGCAGTCCGATAGGAGACAACAACAGGGTGCCGTCAGGATTGCGGGCATAATAAACGCCGTTGAATACGCCTAAGCCTTCGCCGTCAATGGCGCTTTGAGTGCCGCCGCCACCGCGAAGCACAATGCCACCGCGTCCGCCGCCAATGCCGCTGACCTTGTTTTCGAAAGTACTGAATGATACCGACATGTCCCAGTTAAAGTCGCTTTTGCGAACCGGACTGGCGGTGAGCAGCAATTCGAGCCCTTTATTGCTCATTTCGCCGATATTGGCGATTGTGCTTGTACCGCCGCTCGAAGAAGCAATTACCCGGTCGAGGAGCAGGTCTGTAATGTCCTGCGTATAATAAGTAAATTGCAAACCAAGGCGGTTTTTAAAGAAACTCATGTCGGCGCCCACTTCGATTTCCGTCTGGCGCTCTGGCCGAATATCCGGATTTCCTAAAGCAACAGCTGTTTGCAAACCGCTTCTGCCCGTGATTACGATACTGTTGTAGTTGGAAAAGCGCTGATAAGCGCCGATGCCGGTCAGGTTACCCGCCTGGCCGTAGCTGGCCCGCAATTTGAACGTATTGATCGAACGGCCCAAACCGCCGTCTTTCCAGAATCCAAGGTCAGACAAAACAAAACTGGCACTTGCTTTTGGATAAAACTGGTTGCGTTCGTTTTCGCCAAATACCGACGCCCCGTCCATACGACCGGCAAGGGTCAGGAAGAGGAGGTCATTAAAGCCAAAGGTCTGCTGAAGGAAATAGCCCCAGACAGCCGTTTCGGTAAGGGATTCAAAGGCAGGCGTGAAAAAGTTGCCCGCTGCACGCACGGTCGTAATGAAGGGCAGCAGGTCGCGGCCTTCCGCAAAGGTGAAATTGCGGCGATCATACAAATATTGGCTTCCGGCAGTTGTTGTGGAAGTGATCTTTTCGGCAAGGTTAAACTGGTAGCTCAACGTGATATCGTGGTTGGTTTTGAACACGTTGTCGGTACCTACACTGACATAACCATCCGGGAAAAATGTAGCCGCCACGCCTGGATAAGCCACCCGTTGCTGCAACTGGTGGCCCTGAAGGCTGTAAGCGTCAAGACCAAGCACATAACGGAAACTCATGCCTTTGAAAGGGTAAACATTGAACTGCAGGTCGCCTACCATCCGGTTGGTTTCTTGCCCGATGTCAAAACCTTCGATCGTGCTGAGTGGATTCATCCGCACCAATTCTACGTGTTGCAGGCGGCCTTCCTGATCGCGCTCTTCGATGTCCCATACGTTGTCAATGATGACCATGGCACTGATGGGGTTGAAGAAGTTGTTGCCATTGGGCAAGTCCCGGGAAGAACTGTTGGTATACCCTACGCCAACGGACATATTTGCCCAATCAGTCAGGGTTTGATCAATCCGCAAACGGGCGCCGTAGCGCTGGAAATTTGTCGTTTTGAGGATACCTTCGTTGTTCCCGTAAGACAAAGAGCCATAGTAACGGGTTTTGTCCGTGCCTCCGGAGATAGACAGGTAGTTGTCCGTGCCGTATGCCGTTTGGAAAATGTTGTCCTGATAGTCGTAACGCGTTACCGGATAAGTAACTTCCACTAAGGTTCCACCTAAAGAAGCCGGCCCTGTGCCCGGGTTGGCGGCTCTGTCGGCAGCGCTGCGCAAATCGGCAATGGTTGTGAGGCGGTCGCCGGCAGTTGCCAGACGCGGACTGCCCGGATAGCCAAAGCGAACCGGTTCCTGATTCATAGGCAACCGCTTGCGGAGTTCGCTCATCGAAACGGTGGTGGAAAAATTAATTTGCGGTTTGCCAGCTTTACCGCGTTTGGTGAAAATCTGAACAACCCCGTTGCTGGCAAGCGAGCCGTAAATGGCTGCTGCTGCTGCGCCGTTGATGACTTCAATGCGCTCAATGTCGTTGGGGTTGATGTCAATAATCCGGTTTTGGCCAGACTGAAATCCTGTGGCCTGAGCGTCGGCGTTACGGTTGATAACGTTCTGTGAACTGTTGTCCACAATCACGCCGTCTACAATGAACAAGGGTTGCGAAGCGCCATTGATGGTGCTTGGGCCGCGCAGGCGAACCGAAATGCCACCACCCGGGCCTCCGTCGTTTTGGGTGATCTGTGCGCCCATGACCTTACCCGATAGCGCCCCAAGTGCGTTAACGGTTCCGGCTTTTGAGAGCTGGCTCCCATCCACTACGTTAACCGCGTTGCCCAATTGCTTGCGGGTGGAAGTTGCAGACGCGCCGGTCACGACTACCTCGTCGAGGTTGAGGATGTCGCCGGACAGGGTTGCATTTTGTTCAATGGCTGGGCTGCTGCCAACGTTGATGTTGAAACGCTGAGTACCATAGCCTACGTAGCTCATTTCGAGCGTGTAGTCGCCGCTGTTTGCGGCGCCGGATAATTCGTACATCCCATCGAAGTCTGTAATCGTTCCAGCTCCTCTGAGTTCGATCAATTGTACGGTAACCCCGATCAGCGGTTCTCCCGCTTCGTCCGTTACTTTTCCGCTTATGCGAAAGTTAGCTTTTGTCTGCGCCGACGCCAGTACAGGCATCAGCAACAGCACAGGCAGGAGAACCCGCCATAGGAGGGTGTGTTGTCGAATCATAAACCAGTGAATTTTATTTGATTAAAGCTTCAACAGAAAACTATGGAAGGCTCTACTGACCAAATGGCAGACGGATAGGGTTGCATTGAGTCAGGTGTTCGTTCAATAGCAGTCTGATAAAGCGAAATTAGAATTTTCTAATCGCTAACCTGATTTTCTATTCATTTTTTTTGACAACCGTTAAAAGGCAATCCACTTCTGTTCACTTCCGCTTGATTCCACTACTTTTTCGATAAATTTCATGCCCCGTACGCCGTCTTTCACGGAAGGAAAATCCTGGAACAGCGGGTCAACAGCTTCGCCATTCAGCCGGGCGCGCAGGCAGACCGCGACATTCCGGTAAATATTCGCAAAGGCTTCTAAATAACCCTCCGGGTGGCCGCCCGGGAGCCGTGTATGGGCAGTAGCTTGTGGCGAAAGCGCGCCAACGCCCGGTCGCAGGATTTGAGCCGGTTTGTCTAACCATTTCACAATTAAGGTATTGGGTTCCATTTGGCGCCATTCAATGCCGCCTTTTTCTCCCCACACGCGCAGGTTGAGGTTGTTTTCTTCGCCGGCGCAAATCTGACTGGCATGCAGCACCCCTTTGGCACCATTGTCGAACCGCAGCAGCACATTCCCGTCATCGTCCAGCGCGCGCCCTTCTACAAATGTGCTTAAATCGGCGCACAAGGTTTTGATTTGCAACCCGGTGACGTATTCAGCCAGGTTTTCGGCATGGGTGCCAATATCGCCCATAGCGCCTGCAATGCCGGATTTCTTCGGGTCTGTGCGCCAGGAAGCCTGCTTTTGTTCGCTTTCTTCAATGCGGGTGGACAGCCAGCCTTGCGGGTATTCCACAACTACTTTCCTGATTTTGCCCAATTCGCCATTGGCAATCATCGTTTTTGCCTGCTTCACCATTGGATACCCGGTGTAATTGTGCGTTAGTGCAAAAAGGAGGCCGGTTTCTTTCACTAAGCCCGCTAATTCCAGCGCTTCTTGCATATTGAAAGCCAGTGGTTTGTCGCAAACCACGTGAAACCCGTTTTCCAGCGCCATGCGCGCTGGCCCGTAGTGCATGTGGTTGGGCGTGACGATGGCTACAAAATCCATGCGCTCGTTTTCAGGAAGCCCTTTTTCGCCCACGATCATGGCTTCATAATTAGGATAGACGCGATTGGCCGGCAGGTACAGGTCTTCCCCCGACGCCTTCGAGCGCTCCGGGTCGCTGCTGAAAGCGCCGCAAACCAATTCGATTTCACCATCTAATGCTGCGGCCATGCGGTGGACGCCTCCGATGAAGGCGCCGCGGCCACCACCTACCATACCCATTCGTATTTTTCGATTCATGGAAGAGTTAATTTGAAAATTTGAAAATTTGATGATTTGAACATATTTCCAATTTGAAAATTTGATGACCCCGCTTGGGCGGGACAAGTTTTGAAAATTTGAAAATTGGGGAACGTCCCGCTAATCTTCAAATTTTCAAATTAACTAATCTTCAAATTTAACTTTCCCTCCCACCATCGTCATCACGATCCTGGTGTTGAGGATAGCTTCATCGGCGCATTGGGTGAGGTCGTTGCTCAAGACCACCAGGTCGGCCAATTTACCTGCTGCAAGCGATCCCTTTAACTGGTCTTCAAACGCAGCATAAGCATTGGCCAGCGTGTAAGAATAAATCGCTTCTTCGCGGGTCATGCGCTGTTCCGGAAAAAAGACCAGCCCGGAGTCTGCGCGACGCCGGGTCACAGAGGCGTAGAAGCTTTCGATCGGGCTCACGTCTTCCACCGGGGCGTCGGTGCCGTTTGCCACCAATACGCCGGCATCCAGCAGGCTGCGCCAGGGGTATGCCCCAAGCCTCGAACGCGATTCGCCCAGGCGTTTCACCACAAATGGCGCATCAGAAGTGCAGTGGATGCCCTGCATAGAGGCAATGACGCCCAACTGTTTAAATCGCGGAATATCAGCGGTGTCCAAGTGCTGGGCATGTTCGATGCGCCAGCGCAGGTTGGTTTTTCCGGTATTGGCTTTGAATATTTCTTCGTAGATGTTCAGCGTCACCCGGTTGGCGCGGTCGCCAATGGCATGAACGCAGAGTTGCATGTCGTGCTCCATCGCTAAGCGGGCGATGTTTTGCACTTCCGAAACCGGGGTGGTGTTTTGGCCTTCAAAGCCGGGTTTATCCGCATAAGGCCTTAAAAGCCAGGCGCCAAAAGCCCCCAATGCGCCATCTACTTCGGACTTGATGGCGCGGCAGGTGAATGTATAATTGCCAAGGTCGAGCAAAGGGAAGCCATTCAGGTTGTCCTTCATGTCGGCAAAACTGTGGCGCAGCATGGCCCAAAGGCGAAGGTCCAGGTCGCCTTTTTCGGCGAGATCCCGATACCATTCAATTTCTTCAAAGGAAGAACCGGCGTCCTGAAACGAGGTGATCCCTTTTTTCAGGCATTCCTCCTCAGCCAGTTTGATGCCTTTCAGCCAGAGTTCTTTTTGTTCGGTTTGCGATAAACCATCGAGGTATTCCTGGTAAGCTTCGTTGATCAGGCTCATTGCGCGCTCTTCAAACACGCCAATGGCTTCCCCGCGTGCATTGCGGACAATCCGGCCTCCGGAAGGATCCGGCGTTTCAGCGCTGATGCCGGCAAGTTCCATTGCTTTTTTATTGGCAAACAAGGAATGGCCACTGGCATGACGCAGCAACACCGGGTTATCGGGCGAGACGTCGCTGAGCAAATCGTGGTAAGGATAACCCTGTTCTTGTTGGGCTAAAGGTTCCGTCCATTTTTCCTGGTGCCAGCCGCGGCCGGTAATCCATTCCCCCGATTTAGCAGATTTGGCTTTTTCTCCCACCGCCTGCACAATTTCGTCCCAGCTTTTCGATTTTAAAAAATTGAGGTTGATCAGGCTGGCGCCGAGCCCGGAGAAGTGGCCATGCCCTTCGATGAATCCTGGCATGACAAACTGTCCCTTGAGGTCAATGACTTTCGTTAGATCCGTTTTCATTCGCTCAATTTCGGCTGTGCTGCCTGTTTTGAGGATGCGGTCGCCCTGGATGGCAATGGCTTCAACCCTGGGATGAGCAGGGTCTACGGTATAAATATTGCCGTTGATCAGGATCAGATCCGCGGTTTCGGAAGGATTGCACGATTGGAGCAATGCCAACGTGGTAAAAAGAAAAAACACTGCTTTTTTCATCATAAGACTACTTTTCGAAGGAATGACTCAAAGCCATCCTGCGCCAAATATAGGCTGGAAAGGTAGAATTATGCATGCATGCATCAAGAATTACCCTGATGGATACACAAAAAAAAAAGCATAATAAAGCGGGCTTGGGTGCCGGGCTCAATTATGCCTTAACAAACACTATGAACAAACACAGTACAAAAGTAGCTTGCCTTTCTGTACAGATCAATTACAGAAAG
>JALHRK010000289.1 GCA_022841505.1 Saprospiraceae bacterium
TCGTCGTGGCGGCGGTGGCGGCGGAGATCGCTACAACAAAGACAGGTATTAATCTGCTCTTTTTCAGATAACAAACGCCCGCTGTGTGCTTCGTGCCGTCAGCGGGCGTTTTTTTTTTACTCATTCATTAGCGTAGCATGGATGAAATTGCAAACATCCGTCACAAAATTATCGCAAAAATCAACATAGATCAGGTTGGGAAGGTAAGTA
Organism: Saprospiraceae bacterium; assembly: GCA_022841505.1. Lineage (GTDB taxonomy): Bacteria > Bacteroidota > Bacteroidia > Chitinophagales > Saprospiraceae > JABWAJ01. The sequence goes on from JALHRK010000289.1 coordinate 211, forward strand.
CTCGTAATATGCCCCTGCTGGGGTAGCGTCCAGGACAATAAAAACAAATCCGCGTCATGATTTGCCGTCAGATTGCTTAGCATAAATTGTTTCGTGCTCAAAAATTTAATTAAGTGACCAATAGTTTGCACAGGCGTCCCGGCAAACTATTGGTATAGAAAAAGGCGTTTTTCGACGAACGAAAGGTTGATTCTGTTAACTTGGAGGGTATAAATAAGAATTTACAAAAATGCAAATATCCCTTACAAAATCATCACAAAAATCAACGTAGATAATATTCGGAAGATTCACTCTCGTAAGTTCGGATTCCTGAATAAATCTTTGCACATAAGATCCTAAGCAACTGTTGGATACCTTTGAAAGCTGTTGAATGGAAGGCGACCCGGCAATAATGTCAGAAATGCTTTGGGTTAATGTCCAGGATAACAAATAGAGATCTGCCCTGTTGTGGTTAGTAGGATCATAATACAAATTATAGAGATAGGGTTGTCCCGGATTATCTTCATGGTCAGATGGCGGTGCATCATCTTCGACCATGCGCCTGATATCATCCGTATTGGAGAAATGATCGTAAACCGTCAGGTCGCAACCGGACATTACAGGCGCATTTGTGTCTTTATCAATGTAGTAGTCAGCATAGGAATACACTGAGGACCGCACCAGATTATTCATGGTGCTGTTATTGGGAAACATGGATGCTAAATTCATGCCTGGCAATTCTACAAAATCAAATATGGCAATGACCTTGGATTGACCATTCGTGATTTCATTAAGAGGAATATTTACTATCCTTCGGGGATCATTTGCCGGTTTTTGATACAGCCAATCTCCAAAGGTATTCACCGTATCCAGAATAAGTTGTGTGATCAATGGTTTAAATGTATCAATGCTAGTAGGGCTTTGATACTCAAAAAAAGTAGTGTCGTCAACTTCACCCGAAGCCATGGTCTGCATCAGGTAATGAGAGAATTTAAGGATTACCACCTCACTGGTTGGATTATTCGCCAGAAAATTCGTTACCTCGAGGAAAACTGTTTTATTACTCGGATTGCTGGTTGTATCGGTCGGTTTATTCAGCATTTTTAACCCAAGACACCCAACGCCGCCGGAGTGGTCCGAAAAATGCCCGGTCCAGGTCTCCGGATCAGTGTCCGTACTGCTTCTTTTCAACCAGCCGGGCCGCACGTCGAAATAGCGGATTCCACTATCGAGCATCCCATAAAAATCATGACTTTGTGTAATGGTATCTGTGGTAGGATGTACACTGGCTAAATTGGTGCAATATTCCGTTTGAGACATCCCCGCATCATGCGCTCCAGGCAAACAAAGTTGCTTTATTGTTTGAGAAGCGAAATCTGCCATCCAGGAACCTGGGTGGGCAGTGGACAAGTCCGGAACCTTGACGATCAGGGAAGATGAATAATAAATTCTTGATTGATCTTCAAAGACAAAGCCTGCTACCGCTGCGTCCGGCGCTTCCTGGAGCATGACGACTGCAAGTCCGTTCGTAGTGATCGACGGATTTTTACCCAACCCCGGACCAAACATCGGATTTTTTAACGTCATATACCTGGACAAAAGGTCTAATGTGCCAGACACGGTTTGAGTGGAATAATTAATGGTTCCAGACGCAAAGTCAACCACCTTTTTTTGATAAGCAAAAGCCAAAGAGCCATTATCAGCAAGGGCCACACTGGAATGTCCTAAACAATCATTGGAAATGGTTACATTATTGCCATTCCATACAATATCAGTCATGCCCTCGTTTAACTGACCGGATTTGGCCACGACGCTGATTCCGTTGGTATTGGTGTAAGAAAGAACGATATCTCCGAGGTTATTCACTGCAATTTTGGGCTGGTATCCGATTACGCTTTGGTTCAATTTCGTCCACCTGAAATCTTGATTGCCCACATCAACATTGCCAATCATAAATACAATATTTTGAGAGGAGCTTCCACCGGAGAAAGCCACTACCGCAATGTGTTGGGTGTTCACAAAAGCAAGTCCGACAGAAGGGTTGCTTCCTCCGTGGCCCGTATCCCGGCTTGGCCCCCAACTGATTTTTTGGGCGTCTGAGGCATCAAACTGGCCGACATGCGCATAAAAACTTGCACTGCTATCGGACTTATGAATTTCTACGATAACACCCCCGCTATCAACGGCAACGCTTGGGATTTCTCCGCTATCCGATCTTAAGTCATTTTCGTCTTGCCAGGTGACAAGTGCTTGACTATTTACTGTACCTCTTTTGTAATACAGGTTCTTACTGCTGTCGCAATATACCGCAACTAAATCTAAATGCGAAGCTGTGGGATTTCCTGCAACCGCAATGGCTGGTTGTAACCTGCCACCGCGTAGGCTATGCACATTGCCCATCATAAATTGCCTTGATGTACTCATGATTTTAAATAATTTGACTGTGTTTAGAAAATGGTTATCCAAAGAGCTTCAAAAACTCTTTACCGGCAATAAATAAAAACGGCCGTTTTGAATGGTTGCTTGATGCCACAATATTACAGGAGAGAAGGCCAGAGCTGGGTTTGATCTCGGCTCAAAATAGTTTGCTCTGGTTGCAAAATGCAGTTGCCGCCATTTTTGAAATAAAATAGCGGGTGTTTATACGTAGATAAGGTCAGGTATTTTTACGGGTATTTATGCTGTATTTATACGCCTAATTTTTTATTCAACAATCGGATCAGCAAAATCCACGGAATGCTGTGGACGGCAAAATCAATCCAGTCAATCCAGCCCATTTCTTTAGCGCCTCCCAAAATCCACCTGATTTTTCCCAAAATGTGCGGTTCGGATTCGAGCGGAAAGGGTGCAAGGCCCAAGGTCAGGCAAAGAATGCCCACGACCCACCAGTTGTCCACAATTTTTAATGCCAGAGACTTGATCGTATTTGCCATGTTGTCGCAAGTATTTTATACTTTTGAAAAGAAAATAAGCGGATGAAAATGTCGGGAGCAAATCTAAAAAAAAGGCCTGAAATTGTTGTTACGGATGGCTTCACACTCAACCCGGGCGATTTGAGCTGGCGCAAACTGCAATCGCTGGGGCACGTTGAACTGTACGAACATACGTTGGCCGGAGAAATGGCCGGCCGGACAGCTTCTGCTTCCATCCTCATCGTCAACAAAACGCAGGTAAATGCCGGCCTTTTGGCGCAACTTCCCTTGCTGGAATGCATTTGCGTTTCGGCCACAGGGTACAACAACGTGGATATTGCCGCCGCCAAATCGCGCGGCATTCCGGTGTGCAACGCCGTTGGGTATGGCACGGATTCCGTCGCCCAACACGTTTTTGCGCTACTGCTGGGGTGGCAAAACAAGGTACACGCCTATCAAAACAGCGTAGCTGCAGGCGATTGGGCGCGCAGTCGCGATTTTTGTTATTACCTGCATTCCACCCGGGAATTGGCCGGACAAACGATGGGCATTTACGGGTTTGGACGCATCGGCCAAAAAGTGGCGGTCATTGCACAGGCGTTCGGGATGAACGTGCTGGCCTGCCACAAACACCCGGAACGCGATGCCCTGCCGGGAGTACAGTTTGTGGACATCGAAACGTTATTTGCGCAAAGCGATGTCATTTCCCTGCATGCGCCGCTAAGCCCGGAAAATGAGGCGATTGTAAATAAAAACCTGCTTGGCCTTATGAAACCTGGTGCGCTGTTGATCAATACGGGCCGCGGCGGACTGATCAACGAAGCCGATTTGCGGGAAGCGCTGCTCCAAAGATCCATTGGCGGCGCTGCACTGGACGTCCTGGCAAAAGAGCCACCAACAGAAAACCACCTGCTTTTCGGGCTTGACAATTGCCTGATTACGCCCCACATTGCCTGGGCCAGTCTGGAAGCCCGGGAGCGGCTGATGGAAATTACGGTAGACAACGTGCGGGCCTTTTTGGCCGGAACGCCGCAAAATGTGGTGAATGCCTGAATTAGAATGAGATACTAAAATCCTAACCATGCGCACCAGCCAATTATCATTCCTGATTCCTTTAATTTTATGCTTATCCTTTACTACAGGATATTCCCAACAAGTGATCCGGGAAATAAAGCCGGGAATGACCTTGAGCCAATCTGCAAATATCCAACCGGGCGTTTACCAACTTCCCGGCGCCGATAGCCTCGATCAACCCGTGCTGATCATCGAAGGAGCGGGAACCGTTGTTGATTTTCAGGGAGCAACCTTTGTAGGAAACGCGAACCGTGAACAACCGGATCAGTATAAAGGACTGGCGATTCTGGTGAAAAACGGAAAAGACATCACCATTAAAAACCTCAAAATCCGGGGCTACAAAGTGGCGTTGATGGCCGAGGGTGTAACCGGTTTGCACATTGAGGATTGTGATTTCAGCTACAATTTTCGCCAGCGGCTCTTCAGCATGCGAGAACGGGAAGACTTGTCGGATTGGCTCAGCTACCACCTGAATGAAAAAGAGGAGTGGCTGCGGTATGGGGCGGCGATTTATCTCAAAAAGTGCAAAGATGCCATCGTGCGCGGGGTGACCATCACCGGCGGACAAAACGGCATCATGATGACGCAGTGCAACAACGGCATTTTTTACAACAACAGCATCCACTTTAATTCGGGCATCGGCATCGGGTTGTACCGAAGCAACCGCAACCGGATTTTGAACAACCGCTTAGATTGGAACGTGCGCGGCTACAGCCATGGGTTCTACAGCCGGGGCCAGGATTCGGCGGCCATCCTTTGCTATGAACAAAGCAACGACAATACGTTTGCCTTCAACTCGGCTACGCATTCCGGCGACGGTTTTTTCCTTTGGGCCGGACAAACGACGATGGATACCGGGGAAGGCGGATGCAACAGCAACCTGCTGCACAGCAATGATTTTTCGCACGCACCCACCAATGGCATCGAAGTTACGTTCAGCTCCAATACCATCATCCGAAACCGCATTGAGGATTGCACCTATGGCATCTGGGGCGGGTACAGCTGGCAAAGCCTGATTGCGGCAAACTACCTGGCGCGGAACAAATTCGGGATTGCCATCGAGCACGGGCAGGAGAATTTTCTGATGGCCAATGAATTTGTAAACAACGAAACCGGGATCCAGCTTTGGGAACGCCTCGAACAGCCGGGCGACTGGGGCTATGCGCTCAACCGCGACATAAAAAGCCGCAATTACACCCTGAATATGAATCTTTTCAATGGGAATGAAACACCCCTGCGCATTGCCGGAACAGACCATGTCACGATCAATGAAAACAACACTTTCCTCAATTTTAAAGCGTTGTTGGTTGCTGAAAAACCCAACGACCAATTCTTTTTGGTAAAAAACGATGTTTACCAACTCGACGGATGGAAAGACGCGGAGACTTACCGGACGATGAACCGCCAGAATAAACCCGAAGTGTATGCCCGCGATGAAGCGCGCATTCGGGGCCGCATTCAAAGGTACAAGGAGATGGAAAAAGGTCCGCAACCGATGCCCGACGCGATGAATGCTTCCCTGCCTGAAGAGCAGGCCCGCGGTCGCGCCTACATTTTAGTGAACGAATGGGGCCCTTATGATTTTCGATCGCCGGTCATTTGGCTGCGCGATGTGGAAAAAGACGTGTATACGTTCAGTTTGTATGCGCCATCCGGAACCTGGCGCGTCGTTGAATCGGAAGGCTTTGAAGGGTTTGATCATTCAGGCGGCGCTTTTCCCGATACGCTTCGGGTGCGCAAAATAGCAGGCGCCGAAATCCTGAGCCTTAACCTGGAATACACCGGATCGGAAGTCACGACGCAGTTTGGGGAGGTCATTCCCGCAGGCGCCAAAGTCCCGTTTCGGTTCAGCCGGTACGAAAAAACACTCGATTGGCATATCCGGTATTATGGATACAATGAAGCTTCTGATCCATTTGTAAATGAAGCTGCTTTCCGCAAACTGAAGGAACAAAAGCCCTTGTACGAGGAACGGACGACAACGCTCGCCGGGCGCTGGTGGGGGAGTCCGGCAGCAGGGGTTCCGGAGGACGAGTTTGCCACTTTTGCCACAACGCAGTTTACTGCAACTCCAGGCCGCTACCGCATTACCGTCACCAGCGACGACGGGATGCGCCTTTACATAGACGGCAAAATGCGCATTGACCACTGGGGCATTCACGAACCCACACCCGATATGGTTGAAGTGGAATTGTCGGGCGAACACAAAATCGAGATCGAACATTTCGAGGCTGGCGGCCTGGGAACGCTGGATTTCAGAATCGAGCGCCTCTGAATGGTGTTTAAGATTACGCGGAGTCCGACAACTTGAGGCAAGTGAGGGCGTCATTTAGAATGACACCCTCACTACACACAGGCACTACAAAACCTCGGCACGGCTAAGGATTACGCGGAGTTTCGCGGAGGAAACACGGAGTTTCACGGAGTTAGACATAAAAACTTAGTGAAACTCCGCGCTAACTCCGGGGAACTCTGTGTAAATTTACCCAATTGCTTCGTCAAGATGGGGCATCTGCCCAAAACGCTTCAGCGTCGCAATATGCGAGCGAACCGCTTGCCAGAAAGTATCATTCACCAGGTAAGGAACGCTGAATTCTTCGGCAGTCTGTTTTACGATTTTTGCAATATTGGGGTAGTGGACGTGTGAGATACCCGGAAACAGGTGGTGCTCAATCTGGTAATTCAAACCGCCGATGTACCAGGAAAGCCATTTGTTGTTGGGCGCAAAATTGGCCGTCGTTTGCATCTGGTGGATGGCCCAGTCGTTTTCAATCACGCCGCTCTCATTGGGCAAAGGGTGGTCGGTGCCTTCCACCGTATGGGCCAGTTGAAAAATCAGGGTAATCAATACGCCGGCTACCACGTGCATCAGCACAAAGCCGGCCAGCACTTCCCAAAACGGGATGCCCAGGATGAAAACGGGCAACACGATCAGCACAAAGAAATAGATTACTTTGATCAGAGTGATCCGGGTGAAGATGGCGATGTTTTTTGCTTTTGACTGGGTATTGACCCCACTCCGGATGTGCTTGATGAACTGGACGAAATCCTTAAACGTTACCCAGTACAACGTCGGAATGCCATAAAATACAAAAGCATACAGCCATTGCAGGCGGTGTACGCGATACACCGGCGTATGTGGTGAAAACCGCAGCATGGAGGCTTTGTCGTCAATGTCTTCGTCCATGTGGGCCACATTCGTAAATGTATGGTGGAGCACGTTGTGTTGCAGTTTCCAGTTGAACGCCGAAGCGCCCAGCAAGTTTGCCATGTGCCCTGTGATGAAATTGACGAACCGGTTGGAGGAGTAAGCACCGTGGTTGCCGTCGTGCATAACACTCATGCCGATGCCGCCAACGCCGATGGCCATGACGAGCCACAAGATCAGACTCACCCAAAGCGGCGGCTGAAGGGTAAGTAACAGGATAAAAGGAAGGACATAAACGAGGAGCAGAATAATGGTTTTCAACACCATTTTGCCATTCGCAAATTTGGAAATATTATTTTCCCGGAAATAAGCATCCACCCGTTTGGTGAGGGTAGGGTAGAACACACTTTTTTCCTTGTTGATAAATTTTACAGTGCCTTTACGTTGCATGGTCAATTCAAAAAATTTGTTGTCCTTAAATAGCGTCTGTCTTTATAGTCCGATAGCGGCGTTATGCGAAGGGCCAAAATTGGTCATCCCGCCCAAGCGGGGCTTCCACTTTTGGGCCTTCACATGCCTTGCTCTCGAACTCTAAAGAACAGACACTGCCCTAAATGGGGGTTGTGTAATAAGGTGCAAGATGCAAGATGCAAAAGGCAATAATTTCGTAAAGCTTGATGTTTTCGTAATCAAATCAGAAAAAATTACAAAAACATCAACCATTACAAAACAAAATTGCCCTTTGTCCCTTGCCTTTTACCTCTTTACACAACCCTTTCAGATTCTTAATAATTTCTGTTTCTGCTCAGCAAACTCCTCTTCGGTCAGCACGCCAAGGTCGCGCAATTTTCCCAATTGAGAAATCTGCTCCAACAAATCCAATTGTTCCAATCC
>JALHRK010000290.1 GCA_022841505.1 Saprospiraceae bacterium
ATGATCTAAATAGCCAATTGCTCGAATCAGGTAATGCCCTGTCTGTCCAAAACAGCGATTATGGCATTCAAATCAAGGAGGCATTGAACGTGTTATACGCTCAAATTCTCAATTGGGAGAAAACTTTTTTGCTGTCCAGCCCTGAAAATGGCGTCGTAACGCTGTTGAAGCATTGGAAAGAAAACCAGATCGCCCTTGTTGACGAACCATTGATGAAAGTTATTCCTGCCGGCAAAGAATTGATTGTCAAGGGAACCATTCCGGCAGAGGGTGCCGGAAAATTAAAAGTTGGCCAGGCTGCCATTATTAAAGTGGATGCCTATCCATTTGAGGAATTCGGGACTTTAGAAGGGATTGTAATGTCGGTATCACAGGCGCCCCAGGAAGATAATTATTTCGTTGATATCCATTTATCAAACGGTTTATCTACCACTTACGGGAAAGAATTGGTTTTGAAACAGGAAATGAAAGCCAGCGCAGAAATTATCACAAAAAAAAGAACGCTGCTCAGGAGGATGTTTGAAAAACTGCTGGCGATTAACGCGCCATAACGTTCAGAATTAGCGCTCTGACCAAAATTGATTGTCGCAATCACCCTCTCGGATTGTCGTTTTTATACCTCCCAGTTCGCAATGGTAAGCCCCTAATTTTGCACCAACTTATTTTATACCCAACAAAATAAAGATGGAGCAAATCAACGCCTACCTGACCTTTAACGGCAACTGCCGCGAAGCAATGACCTTTTACCAGGCTTGTCTGGGCGGAGCACTTTCCCTTCAAGCCGTTGACGGCTCGCCGCTTGCGGATCAAATGCCGGAGGAGATGAAGCACTTTATTTTGCATGCCACCCTGATTAAAGACGGCTGGATATTGATGGCTTCAGACATGGTGGGCGAACAGGGGCTGATTAAAGGCAACGCCGTTTCCCTGATGCTGAATTGCACCAGCGAAACGGAGATCAGGGCCTATTACGCCCGGCTTTCTGCCGGCGGACAGGCAACGCACCCGTTGGACATTACGTTCTGGGGGGCACTGTTTGGGGATTTGACGGATAAGTGGGGGAATCAGTGGTTGTTGCATTTTCAGGAGTAGGGTGTGGGCAGAGCCCACAGAATAGTACACGCGAGGCGGAGCCTACGCGCGAGCGGGGTTATTCAGCTTCCGAAAAATTCTGAGTACAATTCCCGCCTTCCACCTCAATCAGGCCAAGGTCTTTTGCGGCCTCTTTTATTTGAAGCTGGTATTTTTCAGAATAAAAACGGAAGTGGAGGTTGCCATATTTGCAAATACTGGCGGTAAAGTCGGTGTTGATGCCTGAAAAGTAGCAGGTTGGCAGGGAGGCGTTGCAGCGGATGATCCAAAATAAGTTTTTGACCAATTTTTTCAGCTCGGGACCCGTGGCGCTGAAACCGCCGGTGAATTTTTCGTCCACGCCGAGGCGCTTTAAATAAGTAAGCGCTTTTTTTACGGGTTCGTATGGGTTGTCTTGTTCCAGCCAGGGGGTAGGGTAGTCCAATAAAAAAATGACGGACTTCCATTGAAGTCTGTCGGAGAGTTCGGATACCGCGTTGGCTAAGTTGTCGAGGTAGACTTCGAGGGTGGCGTGGGGCAATTGGTAGACGATGTTTCCGGTGTGCTTGTCTTTAATCGGAGGGGCTTCGAAGTTATCTTTCGTTTTCAGAAATTCCTCGTAACGGTCTTTGTTCCATTGATCGGACTCATCTTTGTTGTAGGGGTGGGTTGGATTGTAAGTTGCGTCCTGCACTTCCAGGATAAACGCGGCAAAGGTCTTGTTGAGCGCAAAAACTGCGGATCTGTTGTCTAATCGTTCAATCATGTTTGTTTGGTTTGATCATTTTTCTGCGCGGGCAGGCGGGTGACAAAGGCGAATCGGATGGGATTAGTTCCCGGCATCTGGTGCAAAATTACGAAAAAGGACAAGAGTATGTGGGCAGAGCCCACAGAATAGGACACGCGAGGCGGAGCCTACGCGCGAGCGGGATTTTTTGTTTTCTCATACAACACACAATCCTTCAACCGCTCACAATCCCTCAACAACGGATGCTCAAACTCCCCCAATTTTTTCATCCCAATTTTTTTCATCACCTGTTCGGACCGCACATTAATTTTTGGAGCGACGGCAACGATTTTTTGGAGGTTCAAATCCTGGAAAGCAAACTCCAGGCACCTTGCAGCGCCTTCTGTCGCAAAACCTTGATTCCATGCTGTTTTGCGGAGCCGCCAACCGATGTCTATACAAGGGGTAAAGGGGGCTTCAAAAGTTTGTTCGGAAAGGCCAATGAAGCCGATGAATTCGTTGTTCTCTAATTGATCCACAGCGAAATAACAATACCCTTTGTCGGCCCATTGTTTTTCCATTCTTTGGATGAAATTGGCGGTCTCTTCTTTTGTGGCCAGCCTCGGGAAAAATTCCATCACCGCTTGGTCTGCATTGATGGCGGCCAATTCCTCAAGGTCCGTTGCCGACCAATTTCTGAACCCAAGTCGGGCTGAGGTGAAAAGATAGGATTTATAATTAGCCATTTTAATCGGTTGTCGTTTTTGCCTTTTTCTCTCCCCGCCGTGCGTCTAAAATTTCCCGCAAAACTTGTCCCGTAAGCGGGAGTCCGCAGAGGACCCGCGAAGTCCGCAAAGCGTGATGCCCACCTTAGCGCCCTTTGCGGGAAATAATCTTCTCCCGCAAAACTTGTCCCGTGCCAATGAGAGTCCGCAGAGGACCCGAGAAGTCCGCAAAGTGTGATGCCCACCTTAGCGCCCTTTGCGGGAAATAATCGGTCGCAAAGGCACGAGGAAAGCGTCTTACATCATTCAAAAATCTATGTTTTCTTCCCGATCTAACGTTAAATTACAAAAACCTCCCCACCCCCAAAAAACCAATCGGCAACTCCGTTTTTCCTTTCAAAGCCAGGTCAGCCATGATTTCCCCCACTACGGAAGCGAATTTGAAACCGTGCCCGCTAAAGCCTGCGGCAACAATGACCTGGTTGTCGGTACCGGGTAAAAAATCGAGGATGAAATTTTCATCCGGCGTGTTGGTGTACAGGCAGGTTTTCAGGGCGTGTGTACTCGCGTAAGCGCCGGGAATAAATTGGTTCAGCATCTGAATCAGGCTGGCTTCTTCCGCTTGTTCAACGTTGCGGTTAACCGCGTCGGGATCAGTGGCTACACCCTGAGCGTGATGCCCGAGTTTCAGCCCGATTGGTCCGCCGAAGGTTCCGACAGGCAGTAACGGGAACCCGTAATAGATGCTCGGTTGATTGGCATCCGCAATGACCCAGCACGGGAAATGGCCGAATTCAAAAGGTTTCGATTCCTGCGGATTCATCCAGGCCAGGGTTTGTCGGGTGACCGTTAGTTTGGAGGCCAGATTGGGGAGGAGTTTTCCCGCCCAGGCACCTGCCGTCAGGACGATTTTGTCGGCGCTGTACGTTCCTTTATCGGTGGTCACCACGATGCCGGTTCTGGTTTGATCCCACCTGGAAATTTTTTCTTTGGTATGGATCGCAGCGCCGTAATGAATGGCTTGTTCCACGTACAATAAAATCGCTTTTTCGGGCGTGATAAACCCGGCATCGGGCTCCAGCAACACCTCATAACCCTCCGGAACCCGGAATTGCGGATAGGCTGCATTCAATTGCCAGTCGGAAAGTTCCCGCATTTCAATTTGGTATAGGGCAGCAGATTCCCGAATGCGTTTCATCAATTCGCTTTCCTTCTGACCGATGTACAACAACCCCGTTTTAAAATAAACGGGATGGCCTGTCCGGCCTTCCAGTTCCTGCCAGTTTTGGTAAGCTTTTTCCAGCAGCGGCACATAATCAGGGTGCTCGAAATAAGCTTTGCGGATGATGCGGCTTTGCCCGGCGTGTGACCCAAGCTCGTGGGGAATGTCGAACTGTTCGATGCCCAGCACCCGGACGCCCTGTTTGGCTAAATAGTAGCAGGTGGCAGCCCCCATGGAGCCGACTCCGATGACGATAACATCGTAGTGTGTTTGTTCAGGATTGGCAGAACTCGTCATGTGATGTATGATTGAGCTATTTTTATACAAACTTAAACTCGGCACTTTATAAGGAACGGCGGACTGAAGCCCGCGAAACGAAAGGCGCCGTGCTTTGTTTCGCGGGCTTTAGTCCGCCTTATTTCCTGAAAAGGTGTAAAAGTACATAAATAGAGGTGCCTGTAGATGGCAAAACACTCATTATCAGGTAGTAAATGCCTGGTCTCATGCTACACAAACAAATCCAAAATCAAAACGCCAATCAAACCCAAAATTGAAATCAGGGTTTCCATCAGGGTCCACGATTGGAAGGTTTGCTTAAGCGTCAGGTTGAAAAACTCTTTGAACATCCAAAAACCGGTGTCGTTGATGTGGGAACCAAATACGCTGCCCGTGCCGACGGCCAGCACCATCAGTTCCGGCGAAACCTGTCCGGCCAGCACGATCGGCGTCACCACGCCAGCGGCTGTGATGCCGGCTACTGTGGCAGATCCGATGGTGACCCGAAGCAGGGCGGTGATGATCCAGGCAAAAAGCAAAGGGGGCATTTGCCAGCTGCTGCTGAAGGACGAAATATAGGCCGCGGTGCCGCTGTCGGTCAGGATTTGTTTGAAGACCCCGCCGGCTGTAATGATCAGCAGGATGACCGAAATGCCCGCGATGGCGCTATTGAGCCATTTCATGGTCGTTTCCATGGTTTCCCCTTTTCTCAACCCGAAAAAATAAATGGCGAGCAGGACAGAAATCAGCAGCGCGATATTGGCGTCTCCCAGAAAAAGCAGGGATTTTTTGAGCCAGCCATCGGGTAAAACGGTGCTGGCAATAACAGACACAGCGATGAGCAGAACGGGCAACAAGGCAATTAAAAAACTTAGAAATGCGCCGGGCAATGCCGTTTGGGGTTTGCCTTCGTTTTGCAAATCCAGCAAGGGCGCGCCCGTTTTAACAGATTTCCAAAATCCGCCCAAGACCGGCCCGGCAAGGATGACCACGGGCGCCGAGATGATCAGGCCATAAATCAGGGTTTTTCCTAAATCGGCTTTAAACGCGTTGACCAAAAATACGGGCCCCGGATGCGGTGGCAAAAAACAGTGCGTCGTAGAAAGCGCGGCGGCCATGGGGATCGCGACGTACAGCAGTGGTACGCCGGTTCTCCGGGACAATGAAAAAACAAGGGGCACCAAAATCACAAAACCGGCATTGTAATACAACGGAATGCCGATCAAAAAACCGGTGAGCATGATGGCCCATTGGATGTTTTTTTCTCCAAATTTGTTGATGAGGGTGGTGGTGATCCGTTCCGCTGCACCGCTTTCTTCCAGGATTTTGCCGAGGATGGCGCCCAGACAAATGATCAGGGCCAAACTGCCAAGGGTACTTCCTACGCCCTTCTCCACCGACACCAGAATGGCAGAAGGGGCCATACCCAGCATCAAACCGGTTAGGATGGCTACTAATAACAGCGATAAAAACGGGCTGACTTTTTTTGCGGTCAGAAATACCTGAAAAATAATGGCAAACAGGATAATCAGTAGTGTCATGTTAGCTTACGGTGTTTATGAGCGTTCCAATCGAATCAATCGAAATATGAATTTCATCCTGGCTTTGCAAGGTAAAGTCAGCAGACGGCACAATGCCCGTTCCGGTCATGATGAGACAGCCATAGGGAAACGAGCATTCTTTGTAGACATAAGACACCAATTCTTCCGGGGTTCGCTTCATCTGGCTCAAAGCAATTGCCCCTTCAAACACGATGGCGCCTGCTCTGTAGATTTGCAGGCTGATTTGGGCGTCTTCGGGCAGGCGCGCTTCCGTTAAATAAATGCAGGGTCCCAGCGCGGCGCAGCCGTCGTACGTTTTTGCCTGGGGTAAATACAACGGGTTTTCCCCTTCAATGCTCCGGCTGCTCATGTCATTGCCAATCGTGTAGCCAATGATTTTACCGCTGGAAGTCACCACTAAGGTCAACTCCGGCTCGGGCACATCCCAGGAAGAATCTTTTCTGATGCGGACAAATCCAGTATGCCCGACTACGCGGTGAGGGGTCGCTTTGAAAAAAACTTCGGGCCGCGGTGCTTCGTAAACGTGGGCATAAAATTCGCTGCCCCCGCTTGTTTTGCTTTCTTCCTGCCGGCCTTCCCGGCTTCGGAGGTATGTCACGCCGCATGCCCATAATTCCTGATTTTGACCCAATGGCGACAGGATGTCTGCGCCATGGAAGGAGGCCACCTCGGGCGCTGTATGGAGTTTGGCGGCGATGGCCGCAAGCGCATCGTCCCGGTTGATCAGGGGCTCCCAATCTTCGTTTTGCAAGAGAAAATACCGGCCTTCGTGCTCGATGCCGATGCCTTGTTTTAGGTTGTATAATTTCATGACAAATTATTTAGTGGCTGTTTTTATAGTCCGACAGACCGGGTAACGCGGAGTTCCACAGCGTAAGCACGGAGTTTCACGGAGTTTGGCATAATATCTCCGTGAAACGTTGTACTTACCACTAAAAAGCCAAATGCTATTTACGCATGATCAGTCGCAGTATGAGGCCGTCGTTCGTAATGTAAAGGGTTTTGCCGTCGGGCGTCAGGCTGCAATTGCTGGTAGGGCCATCCACCCGAACCAGGCCCAATTTTTTTCCTTCGGAATTGAAGATGTAGACGCCGCCGGGGCCTGTGGCAAATACGTTGCCATTTTTGTCAATTTTTAACCCGTCGGGCAGGCCGTTCCAGGTTTTGTCATAACCCGCGGCGCTGAAAAAAATCTTCCCGTTGGTGGCTTTGTCGCCCTCCAGGTCGTATACATACCAATTGGGTTTGCCGTGGTCGCTGTTGGCCACGATCAGACGGCGTTCACCGGGGAATAAAGCAACGCCATTGGGGCGGGTCAGGGAATCCACGAGCAGGATGACTTCGCCGTTGGATTTGACTTTGTATACTCCCTGCCAGGGCGTTTCTTTCGTTGGGTCTTCCATTTGTTTTTCCAAACCGTAAGGCGGATCGGTGAAATAGAAATCGCCATTGCTGGCAAAAACAACGTCATTTGGGCTGTTGAAGCGTTTGCCCTGATATCGGTTGGCCAACGATTCAAACTTTGCCGCCGGCGCCGACAGTGGCGCCATCATTTTTGCAACCTGCCGGTTTCCGTGCTGGCACAACACCAGATTTCCGGCCAGATCAAGCGTCAAACCATTGCTGCCCATTTCACCCGACCGTTTTAGCGCATCTGTGTAACCGGAAGGCATGAGGTAAACTTCGTGGCCTTTAGCGGGCGTCCATTGGTAAACCGTATTTTGAGGCACATCGGAAAACAGCAGCATGCCCAAATTATCTAACCAAAGCGGCCCTTCACTCCAGTCGAATCCTTCCGCAATGACTTCAACTTTGGCATCCGGTGAGATGATGTCGTTCAGCACCTCATCGTAGCGTTCTATAGTGCCAATGGTTTTGTAAGTCGGGGCAGTATTTCCAGTATCCGGCGGCGCTGGATTTTGATTGCAGGAAGTATGCCACAACAGGAATAAACTGAAAAGGAGTAATCTTGACATGTTGATTTTGTTGATTTTAGGTTTTTGTCTACTAAATAATGCCTGACCATGGCACGGATAGCCTTTTTGCGCGGTTGCATCTATAATTTCCCGCAAAGAGCGCGAAGGATACGCCAAGTCCGCAAAGCAGGACGCCCTCCTTAGCGTCCTTTGCGAGACCTTAGCGCTCTTTGCGGGAAACATTCATGCTCACATTAATGCAGGTCTCGCGTTACCTCCGAACCAGAGCTCCCCCGCAGGATGTCCAGGTCGGAACCCAAATGCGCCTGTTGTACGTGGTCTATGTAGAATTTTACATAGCCCCTGTCGGCCACGGGTTTGGGTTTTTCCCATGCCGCGCGCCGCCGGGCTAATTCTGCTTCGGAAACATCTAAGTGCAATTTACGCTGTTCAATGTCCAATTCGATCAGATCCCCATCCTGCACCAGGGCCAGGGTTCCGCCCACGGCAGATTCGGGAGACACGTGGAGTACAACCGTCCCGGCAGCCGTGCCGCTCATTCGGCCATCCGATATTCTGACCAAATCC
>JALHRK010000291.1 GCA_022841505.1 Saprospiraceae bacterium
ACATGAATTCTAGCAAACGTATACATTTACTGGCAGGATGGCTCGTTTTTGCCGTTGCCGCGACTGTTTATTACCTCACTGCGGAACGCACCGGAAGTCTCTGGGATTGCGGGGAGTTCATCCTCGGAGCCTATAAGCTGCAAGTCGTTCACCCGCCGGGAGCACCTTTGTTTTTGCTGGTTGGCCGGCTTTTTACCTGGGTTGCGACCCTGGTATCGGACAATCCAGAAGACATTGCTTTTTCGGTCAACCTTATGTCGGGCATTTGTACGGCATTCACCGCGGCGTTTGTGGCCTGGGTGACGATGACCTTAGGCAAAATGACCCTCGTCGGTCGCGATGAGGAACTGGATATGGGGCAAACCGTGGCAACTGCCGGAGCAGGCATCATTGCCGGTTTGGCAACCGCGTTCTGCTCTTCCATTTGGTTTTCAGCGGTGGAAGGCGAAGTTTACGCCATGTCTACTTTTTTCACGGCGCTCACCCTGTGGACCATGATCAAATGGTACAGCCTGCCCGATACGCCACAAGCAGATCGCTGGCTGGTTCTTACCGTTTATGCCGCCGGTTTGTCTATGGGCGTCCACTTACTGAGTTTGCTGACGTTTCCGGCGCTCGCGATTTTTTATTATTACAAAAAATACACCAAACATACCTTTCTGGGAATGGCTGCCGCTGCCGGTATCGGCGTCGTCATCATATCCGTGGTGCAAAAACTCATCATTGTCGGCATACCGATCCTTTGGAGCAAAATGGAATTGCTCATGGTGAATGCTTTCGGGCTGCCGTTCCATTCCGGGTTGGTTCCAACCCTGCTGATCGTAGGCGGCTTGATTTACTTCGGCCTGTACATGGCGCATAAAAGGCAAAATGCGCTGTTGCAAAATGTAATGGTGGCCTTGACGATGCTTGTCATTTCCTTTTCTACCATCGGTGTCGTCCTGATTCGCGCCAATGCAGAACCGCCAGTGAACATGAACGCGCCAAACGACGCCATGCGCCTGATTCCGTACCTGAACCGCGAGCAATACGGCGAACGGGCGTTGCTCTACGGCCCCCACTTCGATGCAAGGCCGAAAGACACCGAAATTACCGACCGCTATGGCCGGGTAGGCGACCGCTACGAGATCACGGATTACAAAATTGACCTGATCTACGACGATAAAGACAAGATCCTGTTCCCGCGTATGAGCGACAACACGCAAGGGCGCCCGGACCTGTACCGCCGCTGGATGGACCTGCCGCCCAACAGCCGCCGCAAGCCGGATATGGGAGACAACATCAAATTTATGTTCCAGTACCAATTGGGCTGGATGTACTGGCGCTATTTTATGTGGAACTTCTCGGGCCGCCAAAATGGCGAACAGGGCTTCGAACCCTGGGATAAATCGAGCGGCCACTGGATCAGCGGCATCAAAGCGCTGGATGCAGCGCGGTTGGGCAACCAGGACAAATTAACCGACACCATGAAAAACAACAAGGCACGCAATGTCTACTACATGCTGCCTTTCCTCTTTGGCTTGCTGGGGCTGTTTTTCCACTTCCAGCGAAGGCCCAATGAGGCGCTGGGGTTATTGGCTTTGTTTGTCATCACGGGTATCGGGATTGTGATTTATTCCAACCAGCCACCGAACGAGCCCCGGGAACGAGACTACGTTTTGGTCGGCTCCTTCTTTACTTATTGTATCTGGATCGGGTTTGCCGTGATCGCCCTGTATCAATGGCTGAAAGACCTGAAAGTGCCGCCTGGCGGCGTTGTTACGGCGATGCTTTCTACGGCCGTCGTTTTCACGGCGCCTTACCTGATGCTGACCCAAAACTACGACGATCACACCCGCAGTGAACACAAAGGCGCCCGCGATTATGCGACCAACTTTTTGGAGTCGTGCGCACCCAACGCCATCATTTTTACATACGGCGACAACGATACTTACCCCTTGTGGTACGCCCAGGAGGTTGAAAAAATACGCACCGACGTGCGCGTGGTGAACCTCAGTTTGATTGCCGTGGATTGGTATATTGACCTGCTGCGTCGTAAAGTTAACGAATCGGCGCCGATTAAGATGACCATCCCTATAGAAGCCTACCGGGGCAAACAGCGCAACCAGGTTTTCTACTACGGCGATGGCAACCGGGAAATGTCTTTGCAGGAAATCCTGACGTTCATTGGCTCAGACGCCAGCAAAGTGAAATTGCAGGGCCGCGATTATGAAACCTTCCCAACCAAAAATGCCTATTTGCCGGTAAACCGGGAAGCTGCTCTGAAAAGTGGCGCCATTACCGCTGCAGATACGGCTATTGTAGATCGCATTCCACTGAACCTTAACAAAGATCAGTTGCTGAAAGACGATCTGGCTGTACTTGACATCATTGGTTCCAACTTGTGGGAACGCCCGATTTATTTCGCAGTGACCTGCCGCCCGGAGAAACTGTTCGGGTTGGATGATTACATGCAATTGGAAGGCTTGGGCATCCGGATCGTTCCGGTGAAAACCGCCAGCGACCCGACTTACGGCATGATTGGCAAAGGCCGTGTGAATACGGAGGCGATGTACACAAACGTGATGGAGAAATTCCGCTGGGGCAATTTCGACAAGAAGGAATTGTTCGTGGATCGCAGTTATGCGCCCAGTGTGCAGAGCATCCAGTTGGCCATGCGCCGCGCCGCATTTTCGCTGTTGCGCGAAAACAAAAAAACAGAAGCGCTGGCGATCATTGATAAGTATTTCGCCTCGTTCCCGCATATGAATTTCCCGTACGACTACCGCACGATGTACATGTTGTCGGTCTACTTCCAGGCCGACGCTTACGACAAAGCGAAACCGCACCTCGAAATTCTGGCTAAGCAGACGCAGCAAAGTATGGCCTATTACGCTTCAGTCCCGGGCGCAATCCTGGACTCCAGCTACCGAAACGAGTTTGACGCTACGTACCAGACCATGCAAAACATCCTGGCCGAAGCGAAGCGTGCAAAAGACGAGGCTTTCGTGCAGGAACTGGAAAAATTGTTTAGCCCGTATTTGGCGGAAACGCCACCTGCGCCGGAGAGGGATCCGTTGCTGGATTAAGAGGTAAGGGCAGAAGATTTTCTGATACGTATGTAAGGGCAGAAGATTTTCTGATACGTATGTAAGGGCAGAAGATTTTCTGATACGTATGTAAGGGCAGAAGATTTTCTGATACGTATGTAAGGGCAGAAGATTTTCTGCCCCAACAATAATAATATGATCCAAACCATCGCCATCGGCTGCGACCACGCCGGTTTTATTTACAAAGACGCGATTGCCGCCCGCTTGAAGGAACGCGGCATTCAGGTCTTGAATTTTGGCGCTGACAGTGCTGAATCGGTGGATTATCCTGATTTTGCCCATCCGGTTGCGGATGCCGTAGAGCATGGGAAAGCACAAATGGGGATCGTTTTGTGTGGCACGGGCAATGGTGTGGCCATGACGGCGAACAAACACCAGGGTATCCGGGCAGCGCTATGCTGGACGGAAGAAGTTGCCCGACTGGTTCGGCAACACAACGATGCGAACGTGCTGGCCATCCCGGCGCGGTTTGTGAGCGAAGCGCTTGCGCTTGCCATGGTGGATATTTTTCTGGATACCCCTTTTGAAGGCGGGCGACACGAACGCCGGGTGAGGAAGATTTGAAGAATTTGAAGATTTGAAGATTTGAAAATTTGAGGATTTGAGGATTTGAAGATGTGGGAACAGAACGAACAACGATCAACAAACAACGATCAACCCCATGAGGATGTGGGAACAGAACGAACAACGATCAACAAACAACGATCAACCCCATGAGGATGTGGGAACAGAACGAACAACAAACAACCGACAACGAACAACGACTTCTGACCAATAGCCTGTAACGGATAACCAATAACCATGCTACGAATACTATGCTTAGGCATGATGCTGTTCAGCGCAGCAACAAGCTGGTCGCAACGCCTGGAAGCCAGCAAAACTGATGCGGAATGGCAAGCTTTAGCTGAGAAGCTGGCGCATCGTTTCATCATCACCGACGGGCATGTAGATTTGCCTTACCGCCTGCGGGTGCAAAATTTCCGGCTCACCAAAGAATTGATCGGCATCCCCATCGAAACAAAGGATGGAGATTTCGACTACGTCCGCGCCAAAAAAGGCGGGTTGGATGCTCCGTTCATGTCCATTTACATCCCCTCTTCATATCAGGTAACCGGCGGCGCCAAAGTCTTTGCCGATTCGCTCATTGACATGGTGCGGAGCATTGCCACGGCCCACCCTGATAAATTTGCCATTGCTGTTTCGCCTAAAGAGGTCAAACGCAATTTCAAAAAAGGCATCATTTCGCTGCCAATGGGCATGGAAAATGGCGCCCCCATCGAAGAAGATTTAGCCAATGTGGCCTATTTTCATAAACGCGGCATTCGCTACATTACCCTGACGCATGCCACGGACAACAAAATCTGCGATTCTTCCTACGACACCACCCGCACCTGGAACGGCCTTAGCCCATTCGGACGGGAAGTGGTGCGCGAAATGAACAACACCGGCATCATGGTGGACATCTCGCACGTGTCGGACAGCACGTTCTACCAGGTGATGGCGCTGAGCAAAGCCCCCTGTATCGCCTCGCATTCATCGTGCCGAAAATTTACGCCGGGTTTCGAGCGCAACATGAACGACGACATGATCCGGGCGCTGGGGCGCAATGGTGGAGTTATCCAGATCAATTTTGGTTCCTCTTTTTTGGATTCTAAAATTCAGGAACGCGATGCGGAGTTGCGCAACAAACTTTCGGATATTTTGGATGAAAAAGGCTTGAAATATACGGACCCGGCAGCGAAGGAGGTCGTCGAAGCGTTTCAAAAAGCGCACCCGACCCTTTATTCCGATGTACAGATGGTGGCCAACCACATTGATCACGTCGTCGCCCTTGCAGGCATTGACCACGTTGGATTGGGGTCTGACTTCGACGGGGTCGGCGACAGTTTGCCGACAGGCTTAAAAGATGTTTCTCAATACCCGAACCTGATTTGCGAATTGCTCAAACGCGGCTATTCGGAAGAAGATATCGCCAAAATCTGCTATAAAAACGTGTTCCGCGTTTGGAAACAAGTGGAGAAAGTAGCGAAGAGCATAAATTAGTCGGCAGTCTTTCAGGTGGCAGTTGGCAGGAGTGTTTTCGTTTCCGATCAAACTATTTGTTATTGTCATAGTGGGCAGTTGGCAGGTTTACAGTTTGCAGAGGAGGTTGCGTTTTTGATGGAAATGGATAATATCAACCAACTGAAAACTGCCAACTTTAGAACAAAAGCTAATCGGATAGTAACCAACATGTTTAACGCGAAAACACAACTGCCAACTGAAAAACTGAAAACTGCCAACTGAATTAATAAAGCAATTACGAATGAAAAAACACATAATTTTCTCTACAATTATTTACCTCGGATTGAACCTGTGCAGCGCCTGGTCGCAAGCCCCGGCAACCTCTGGCGATACCACTATTTACAAAGTCGCTGAAGAAATGCCCAGGTTTCCCGGGTGTGAAAAATTGGACACGACGATCCAGGTTAAAGCGCAATGTGCACAGCAAAGCCTGCTTAGATTCCTGTACCAAAACATCCAGTATCCCTATTTTGCCAGAGAAAAAGGCATAGAAGGAACGGTGGTTGTGAGCTTTGTTGTGGAAAAAGACGGCTCCATTACCCAGCCCAAAATTGTGAAAGACATTGGCGAAGGTTGCGGCGTAGAAGCGCTGCGCGTGGTGAATATGATGAGTGAATACCAGATCCGCTGGTCTCCCGGAAAAAATAAAAACCAGGCGGTTCGCGTAGTGTATACCTTGCCGGTGCGCTTCAAATTAGAAGAAGCGCCGCCGTTTGTCATCATTGCAGGCGACAGCGTCTGGACGGTTTTTGACACGCCGCTTACTTATGTTGGCGGTGATTCCACGCTGCAAACTTACCTCAACAAGCAACTCAGCTACCCGAAGGGGTACGCAGACAGTTGCCACATTGGCAACATTGACCTGCAATTGCTGGTGCGGCCCAATGGAGAACTGCGCATCCTTGATATGACCGATTACAACGATCTGGGGTTTAATTTTTGGGTGGAATCCATTCAAAGCGTGGTTTCTACAATGGGCAATTGGACACCGGCAACCCACAATGGCCGGAAAGTGCCTGCCGCTTATGACATCAACCTCTCTTTCGTCCCGAAAGCGCCGGCCTGCAAACAGGTCGTAGACAAATACACCCGAGCCATCCGCCTTTCCGATGAAGGAACGGCTCTGGTTCAGGAAGGTAAAAACGAAGAAGCATTGGCCAAAATGACCGAAGCCATTGCCCTCTTCCCCAACAATGGCGCGCTTTTGTTGCTGCGCGGCCAGACCTATCTGGACATGAACCGCATGCCGGAAGCTTGCGCTGACCTGAGTAAAGGCAAAAAAATTGCTTTGGTGAATTGGTATGATAGCTTGTTGCCCTTGATTTGTAAATAGGCAAAGGGCAAAAGGCAAGTAGGCAAAAGGCAAATTCGCAAGAGGCAAGGGGCAAATAAGCAAGTTGGCAATTTTCACTAACTTGCCTTTTGCTTCTTGCCCCTTGCCAATTTGCCCTTTGCCCTTTGTCAAAAATATCGCCACGCGGACATTTAAGCGAAGTATTTCCATCCGAAACAATCCGACGGGGCCTTTCTTGCGTATATAGATCAAACACAATCAAAGTCATGCAAAAAGTATTTCGTTCCATTCCCCTGTTTGTTGCCGGTATTTTTTTACTGCTGGCCGCCAACGCCTGCATAGGTCAAACCTACGATGTTGCTTCTAACTCGAAGCCAGTGACCCACGAAACCTGGGACGCTTTGTTGAAAAAACACGTCTCCGCAAAGGGCGGGGTTGATTATCAGGGGTTTATCCTTGATAGTGTAAAGCTGAACAGCTACCTGAAACTCCTGAGCGACAACCATCCGAACGCCAAAAACTGGAGCCGCAACGAACAGTTGGCTTACTGGATCAATGCCTACAATGCCTATACCGTTAAGTTGGTCACTAAGCACTACCCGGTAAAAAGCATCAAGGACATCAAAAAAGGCATTCCTTTTGTGAATACGGTGTGGGACATCAAATTCATCAAAATTGAAGGCGCTACTTACGATTTGAACAACATTGAGCACAGCATCATTCGCCCCAAATTCCAGGATCCGCGCATCCACTTTGCGGTGAATTGTGCGTCTGGTTCCTGCCCCAGCCTGCTCAATGAAGCGTTCACAGCCAAGCGCCTCGATGAGCAATTGGACAAAGTTGCCCGCAGTTTTTTGGCGGATAAATCCAAAAACAAAATCGCTTCCGCTTCAAAAGCTGAATTGTCTAAAATCTTCTCCTGGTACAAAGGCGATTTTACAGGAAAAGGGAAGACGCTGGTAGATTTTATCAATAAATACGCACCGCTCAAGTTAGACGCCAAAGCCGAGATTTCTTACCTTGACTACGACTGGAATTTGAACGAGGAAAAGAAAAAGTAGATATTTTTACCACATAGTTCACAATAGTTTTTTTCACATAGATCACATAGGCGGCCTCCACGGGCTATGTGACCTATGTGAATACCTCTTGTGCACTATGTGGTAAATATACAAGCTCCAGGTAGTCTCAACGCAACAGCATTACGCTGCCTGTTCTTTCGATCACCGTTCCGGAGGCCTGTTTCAGCCGGATAAAATAAACGTAAGTACCCTGGGGCATGGGGCGTCCATTTTTTTCGCCATTCCATCCAGTCAAAAGGTCATTGGAAGCGAAAACCTGGCCGCCCCAGCGATCATAAATGACCATCTGGTAATCCATTGTTGTTCCAAATTGTAAAATCGGTTCGAAAATCCGGTTGACTCCTTCCGGCGCAAAAACATTGGGAATGTAGAGTTTGGGAAGTTGCTCCACACAGGCGGTATTGGAACGGGAGCGCACCATTTTGGTGGTTCCGTCAGGCAACCGCAACTCTGCCACCGCGACTACATAATAACAATATAACCCAGGGGCCGGCCCTG
>JALHRK010000292.1 GCA_022841505.1 Saprospiraceae bacterium
GCTTCCGCCGCGTTCGCCGTACCCTCAGCGCGTTCAGCAATGCCTTTTACACTATCCGCTGTCGTCTTCGCAGTATTGGCGGTGCTTTCCGCACGTTCGGCCGTTGTTTTTGCCGTGTTCGCAGTTTCTTCTGCCCGTTCGGCGATGCCTTTTACACTGTCAGCGGTTGTTTTCGCAGTATTGGCAGTAGCTTCCGCCGCGTTCGCCGTACCCTCAGCGCGTTCAGCAATGCCTTTTACACTATCCGCTGTCGTCTTCGCAGTATTGGCGGTGCTTTCCGCACGTTCGGCCGTTGTTTTTGCCGTGTTTGCAGTATCCTCTGCACGTTCGGCAATATCTTTTACGCCATTCGCAGTCGTTTTAGCATCAATGGCAGCGACTTCGGCGCGTTCAGCCGTTTCTTTTGCAGTATTTGCAGTGCCTTCCGCACGTTCGGCAATACCTTTTACACTATTGGCGGTATCTTCGGCGCGTCCGGCGGTTGCTTGGGCCGTGTCCGCTGTGCTTTTAGCGCTTTCCGCGATACCTTTAACCGTTTCAGCCGTAGATTTGGCTGCATCTGCTGTTGTTGTTGCATCTTCGGCAAGGGCTTTTGCAATATTTGCCGTACCTTCTGCCCTTTCTGCCGTTCCTTTCACTTCATTTGCAACGCCTTCGGCAGCCTCAGCAGTTTCTTTCGCCGTATTTGCAGTACCCTCTGCTCGTTGGGCAATCTCTTTCGCTTCAGCTGCGGTAGCTTGTGCATTTTCAATGCCTTCTTCCAGTCCTTCGAGGTCAGCAACATTCCCCTCCAGTAACTCCTGAACAATGTCCAGTGAAGTAGCAATTTGTTTGCCCAGAGGAACAGCATTTTGTTTATTCGTAATTTCTTCAACTAAAAGGTTGAGTTGCTGAAGTTTTTCAGTGTTAGCCATGATGAAGCAGATATTGGCAAATAATGGGAATCTATATCACTTTATACCGGGAATAAACCCAGAGATGCAGCGGCGGGCGTATTTACGTGCAAGGCGATTCAGGCGCTACATTCTTCGAACAGCCATTTACGCTGTGGATTTCTTCTTCCAGTAGTCGAATCAATGCTTTTACCGTTTCATTTACCCTGCACTCATCTGGTCTGCAAGTAGCCAGCGCAATCATCCAGTCTTTGTAGGCAATTTCAAATTTTTGCATGGTATCCCGATCTATGTAGCAAAACCGGGGATAGACGTAGCCGGGCAATTCAACGCCCATTGTTTTTTCAAATTGCAAGCGAAACGACTCGTGTTTGAAGCGTCGGGTCCAGTCGGGCGCTACAATGGTAACAATAGAGGAATAAGGATCTGGAGGATTTATGCCGTTCAGGGGAATTTCAAGAAGTTCGTCGCCAAGCTCATTAGGCCTCAACAGAATGTGCTCGATCAGGTGAAACCCATCGTAATCCAGGCTTTCTCGTGGCTCGACCAAACTCACAATTTCCCTGCGTCTTAACTCGGCCCATTCAGGTTTCAAATCCTCTGAATACAGCAATTCTTTCCCTCCTTGTTTGAAAGAAATACATTGGAGAGAAGTATCAATTTTTCCGGGCGCCGGTTGGTACCAGGTCGTTTCATCCAATATTTGATAAAGTTCTTTTCTCAGGGCAAGTGCCTTTTTGCGGGACATGAAACGAGTGCTCTCAAGCAAAGTATCGCTCCGGTCGAGTCTTTCAAAACCGGTTGGCTTTTTGCGCCGCAAGGCGATATAATGTTGCGTACGCCCCCGCTCCGTATAAGAAACCAAATCGAGGGTATAAGGAGGTTCTCCAAACAAGGTACTGGATTCCCATAAATAATGCCGTCTGCCGTCTTCATCGTAGCCGTCTTTCAACTCGGTGAGTCCCAAATGAAAGCAAACCCTTTTTTTGACACCTGAGACATTTTTTGTATTCCAGACATCAGGGTGATTATTCATCAGGTTCGTGATGCCTTCAAACGTAGCGGGCAAACCCGAAGCATCTACATCGGTCTGGAGTTTTGAAGCAATCAATTTGCGGTAATTATACCCCCTTGACTGGTGATATCCCAACCCCGGCAATTCCATTAAATAGGTCGCTTTGTCTTTCAAATAATCATCAAAAGAAAACCATCCGGGATTATCCTCGGGATCGGAATCAGTGCTGATAAGCGATGCTACAAATTCGCTGAATGTTTCGCCAAATCGGCCAAGTAAATGATCAAGCACTTTATTTCGGCGTTTCTGGCGTTGAAAATCACTTTCGGCAATAGCTGCCAGGGCGCTGCGGAAATTATTACCAGGGTCATCCGTATATTTTTTCCAGCAATAAGCTTCGATGGCTTTAATAAAAATTCCGCCATTTTTTTCGGCGATGGCCTTGCGTATTTTCGGAATCGTAGTAGGTTTACCCGTGGCTGCAAAGCCGCGAAGCACCGCTAAGGTATCCTGATATTGGCTATGCTCTGTGTTATCGTCCTGGCTAAGTAGAGTAAGCAAAGTGGGCGCTAATTTCGCACTATCTTCTTCCGTGAGTAAAATCCGGGCGCGCGCTTCCAGTATTTCCTGCACACCAGGCACTTCAAACAGTGCAGGTAAAACATAACCCGGTTTTAAAACATCCTGCTCCACCGCCAACATTTGAGCCGTTTCACCAAGTCGGGTCAGGTAAGCGGCCAATATTTGATCGAAAAAAAGCAAATAGGTCTGAAGCTGGCGGGTCGGGCCGATTTTTTCTGCCGGCGCGTCGTCATGCCATTGTTGGTCGCCAACGCGATACACCCCCGGAAAATCATATTGAATGCTTCGATACTTGGCGAGATCTCTCCGAAACCGGCCTTTTACAGATGGCGACTGCGTACTTTGCGGCATACAATATTTACAATTACGCTCCATCTGAATGCGTTCGTATTCCTCCTGAAATAGAGAGAACTTGATGGAATAAGTATTGCCGTTCCCCTTTTTGATCCGGAATTCTGATATTTCCGGTTTTATCCGGTATTTAAAATTATTTTTCCCCGCGAGCGCAGGGTTGTCCGTACGCCATGACCCCGGTTTATAGGGATTTGGCGGAGTACCGGTGTAACCCGCATGTAATTTATTTACTTTTTCCCAGTCAAACCATTCGCTCTTGTTGGTTTGCCTTACTGCGATATTATTTACAGCGAGTAATCCTTTGATAATGGGGTTTTTCTTATTAACGACAATTGAATGGATTAATTCTGAAAAATTTAACTCGGCATTGGGTTTAAGTTTATGCCGGTCCAGTTCCACGTCATCAATAAACCCGTTCAGCAGGAGCGGCCCGTTGTAAATATCATCCATCCGATATTGTTCATTGTTGCTTTTTTTCTTCTCCAGCATTTCTGCCAAAGAATAAAATCGGACAGTAGGCGTCAAAAAATCCTGTAAATTGTACAAGGCTTCTGCCAAGACCATTTTTTCATCGGCGCCGTCTGCCAATTGTAAATCCAAACAAACAGCAATCTCTTCCGTATCTAAAATCTCAACATCGAGGTAATCGTGGCACAAGCCCCTGTTGGCATGCAATGCAGCAAGCGCCGCTCCACGTACGGTCATTTTTTTAAACTCTTCGTTGGCCTTGATGTCATCATCCAGGTCTATGATTACCCGATACAACCCATGAGGGACCAAAGGATTAAAGGGAGCCCAGGAGACCTCGCCTCCAGGCAGGTTGGCGCGATCATTTGTGTATTTGATAGGCACGATGCCATACACGCATCTCAGATAGTCTTTTATCGCGATAAGCGCCTCATTATTTGCATCAATTGTAGTAGCTGTATTTTTAATATAATCCACCAATACAGCCAATCCATTTAGCGGAATCTTACCGGTATATCCGGTCAGTAGCCCGCGAATAAAAGTAGCTTTACTTTGTTCATCGTTCAATAGCACCGCTTTTTTTAATAGCCTTTCGGGGAATATCAGCTGCTTTTCGGCGTCTTTGACCCCATAATACAAGGACAATTGATCTGTTTTTGTGGCGTCATAAGGAATAACAACGTCTTCTATCCACGCGTTTTTCACCCCGGGCAAGTCAATCAGAAGCTTACGAAAATCATTGGCGGTTACGGGGGCGCTGGTGAGAATTTCTTCCGGCAGGAAAAACATTTTCCGTACGCCGTCACCCACGGACAAATCGGCAATGGGGGTTTCCCGGGTTCGATAACCCAGGTCAGTAATGGCGTAGCAGAGGACTTCAAGCATCGTAATGCCCGGATTGCCCGCGTTAAAATCGGTCCAGATTTCAGTGGCGAGTTTCTCCAGATGGCTGATCCCTTCTGCGCGCAGCCGGTCAAAATCCTGGCTGATCGCTTCCGGGCGGCCGTGGGGTATGGTAAGTGCAGATGACATAATTGATTAACTTTTGATCGTGGTGCGAGACATTTGTCTATAAGCGGTCGGCGGTCAGTGTTTTCCGCCCCTAAGCATTGTTTTCAGTTGACTCAATTCATCCATTTTCCCGGCAGCAGCCAAAGCGGCTTGCTCGGGCCATGTGGTGGGGTCTTGCAACGCAAAGCGCGGGCCTTCTTTTTTCAGCAAGTCTTTCAGTCCATCAACCGGAGTTTTCGCCAACACAGCCCAGGATTTAATTCCGGCGCTTTTCAGGGCTTCCTGCACTTTAGGACCAATGCCTTCAATCAGTGTCAGGTCATTTTCTGCCTCCGCTACAACCGGCGTTTTTTTCGCTCTGCCTCTCTTTTTAGGCGCAATTTCTGCGATTTTTTCTTCTTGCGTAAGTACCACTTTTTCAAGTTCGGCAGCAGGCGCATCGGAAACGATATTTTCCAGAACCGCGCGTTCAATGGTGGCCGCAGACACATCCCCGGTTTCAGATTCGGGTTCCTCTTCATCATCAAAAAGCGACGTATCCGGAGATAGCCCTGGCGATTGATTTTCCGGGACAATAAAAACCGGCACCTTACCTTCTTTCAGTTCAGGGCCTGGATCAGGCGGAACAATGATATGCCCCAAACCTGTGGTCAGGATAGACCTTGAACTTGCCGGTTCGATCACATAACCATTACTGGCCTCGTATTTACCGGCTGTATTTTCCACATAAATATTTAGTTCTTTTACATACAGTACAAAAGGCAGGTTTTCCAGTAAGGCAATGATTTGCGAGCGGTAAATACACCGGCCAAAAACCGGATATTGATCTGTATCGTTGATCCAGGGGGCGATGAAATGATCCAGTGCTTCTCTGGTTCGGGTTTTAAACAGGTTAAAATCGCCGTCCTTAAATTTAATTTTCACCAGGACAGTAAGCCGGTCGTAGCGTGGATTCAACACCTGGAGGCGCTTAACCGGCTGTATTTGTTGGGTATGCAGGTTTGTTTTGGTTCTTAAAAACTCTTCCATTTTCAACAACTGCCCCGTGGGGATCCGTGGTGTCACTCTCCGCTCTTTGGGTTGGATGCGCAGGTTGGGGATCACCGCCACCGAAATATACCCGGGGGCATTCAATTCGGTGCGTTTCTCATATTGGGTATGCGGGATCGCTTTAGCCGTCAGCAAGTCTCCGTACCGCTCAAGCAGGATGCGCTCATAGTCCTGCGGCGTCACGGCCCGGTCTTTGTTGCGAAGGCGCTCGCTGACCCGGCGGAAATATTCCGTTCCGATGTCTTCCGGCAGACGGCCATCAAAACTGGGCAGTGGCTGCTCAATGGTTTTAACCACCGAGCGACTGAATTCTAATTTACTGATACTGCCTTCCGGTTGCGGTTTCGACAAATGGGTGAGTTCGTTATTCTGGTCGGTAAATTGCACTTCTATGGCCTGGGCATTGATGGCTGTAAAACCGGGTAATGCGTTGGCGACCCGGCCAGCGGTTTCCAGCATCGAAGCCCTCACCCACAACAATGCTGCGTTGAGCATCGTATTGCCTTCACTGGAAATATCTAAAGGAATAGCCAATTGGATAATTCCTGATTTGGTCAATCCCATCGTACTGTCGCCCAGAATATTTTGAGGCGGGAATGCCTCCCAGTCGTTATTTTTTCGCAAATAGGACCATCGAATGACCGGCGCTTCATCATCGGGCATCAGTTCACTGCCCTCCGCTGCCTGGAACAAAAGCGACAGGGCGCCACCCGGATCTAATTGCGACAAGCCAATGTACAATACGGCAGGAAAAAAATCACCGCCGGATTGTGCCTGGGCCGGCGCAGCGGACTCTTCCAGGTCATCGTCTTTGGGCAAGGCTGGCGGGAGGTCAAAATCATAAACAAGCGAAGGCACAATAGACTCTCCTTTATTGTCTTTTTGTCCAAATTCAAACTTCCTGAATCCTTCAAAAGGAAGGAGATGAAAAAACTGGTCTATACCCCCTGTTTTGACGCCGTTTTCGTAGGTTTCCCATACCATGTCCTGCTCGGAGGAGTAATCTAAAGAAATGGTGTTGGTGGAAGGGGAATAAGGGGGCTTTGGCAATTTGTCCGGATCTGCAGTACTGGGGTTAGAAGTCATTCTGATTGTTTCAGCAGTCAGAATATTGGGATATATTTTATGGCCAAAGTCGCCTTGCAGGGTAACACGTGCAAATCCTCTTTTTTTAGTTGGCTCATATTTATACAACCTGTCGTAGGTATTTGCGCGTTCGGCTGTAACGTTTTCCAAAAGCAGGTGCGAGCGCATTCGGGCGTTGTCCGTCAAGGTATTAAAATATTTATTTGATCCTATTACTTGCTCATTTAAACTTTCATCAAACCTTCCTTCATTAAGGATGTCAACTTTAATTTTAGGAGCAAATGAAAAACTTTTATAGCCTGGATAGGTTGCGCCCGCTGAACTACCAGTTGAAGGTACTGGTTGATAAATATCGTCTAAATCAATAAATTCGTCTTCAATCCAGGTAAAATTCAAAGTGGCTTCATCTAATTTTTTATAAAAAGCCTCTTCGCATCCTAAGTAAAACTTTGAACCATTTTCCGGCACGGGGCCAAAGGGGTAAAATCTTTGAGTGCCATCAAAAACGCCAAAATCGGTTTGTGAGATCAGGTTTTTTTGTATGCCGGTAACGTCTGAGATTACGGTGACTTTTTCAATAGTCTGCTTGATTAAAAAATTATAAAACTTTGACAATCTACTACGTTTTTCATTGCTTAAAAACGAGATAAACAAAACCGGGTAGGGGGTAATATTTGCTTCGCTTAATTTTTTACTTGGAACAAACGGCGGAGCATCCTTTTGGAGAAGGATGTTTAATTTAAGGATACTTGGCCTTTGCGTTTTTTCAATTTGGGTTTTGTCTAATAGAGTACTTGCATCCCTGGCAACATATACAGGAGGAGTCGTTGCAGGTCTGTTCGTTAATTTATAATCATCTACTTTTAGCCAGCTCAGACGGAGGCCTTCAAAGCACATTTCGCGTAAAAATTCCTCTAAAACAGCCGGAGTTACACTTGTAGAATTAAGCTCCGATAATTTTCCTCGAGTATCTTCGTCTATTAAATTATATTCAAGCACCCCAGATCTTATTCCTCTTAAAAAATTTATATCTTTTGTAATTTCGTTAATATCTGTTTCGGGAAGCGGAACAACTGTACTAATGGTTCTGCAATAGGCGCGCATTAAATACATTTCAGCAAGTCGAACCATAACTACGTGCGGTGCACCTCCTCTAAAATATTTTGCAGAATAATACAATTCTGGTTCAGAGTCATTCACTCTAATGAGTTCGCTTACTCTATTGTCCAAATAATCATCAAACGAAGGAGAGGCAGGAGGGCTATTTAAATCCTGACTTTTAAGGTATAGGTTTTTCAAACCTTCGCTAAGAGGAAAATAGTGCTTATCTGATTCCTCTCCTGAAAAATTATTGTAACCCAAAAATGGAAAAGCTGAGCGCTGATCAGAATCCTGTGTGAATTCTACAGCCCATATTACTTCATCAGACTCTAAGGGATCATCAAAAATAGAATTAAGATCTACTTCAAGTCTGAAAACATTTGCATTTATTATCTGGCTGCACAATACAGAACAACCACTAAAGTTTTTTTGTTGAAAATAAACTCTTGCCAACAAAGCA